>NZ_JBMPQA010000004.1:0-357679 GCF_049725055.1 Pseudactinotalea sp. Z1739
CGGCCACCATCGCGATCAACGCCAGCCAGCAGACCTTCCCGCCCCAGATCCCGACCGACAAGCAGACCCTCCTCGACGCCCTCCACCACCGCTGAGATCACGCACTAACGAAATGACCAAACTCAGGTTACCTACCCCCGCGCCGAACCGCCGTTCACCTCATTAGAACAGGCGCCGGTGACATCCGGGGACGCTTTAGCGGTCCCGTGAAGGGTCGGCTGCTTCGAGCGGGCTTCGCGCACGGTGCTCAGACCCGCTTGGCATCCCGCTACACCAAAGCGCGTGCTGAATTCGAGATTAGCCGCGTGCGCTAAAGTCGGCGCAGAGTTCGTTTACACCCTTCAACCATTTGTGGATGAAGATAAACGGACCCACAATGATAAGGGCCCCCAGAATACTCCAGAGCCAGAAATCGCTAGCCGAAACCGATCTTTGCAGACCGCGACGCTGAAGTTCGTTACCTATGCGATTTGAAGTGCTGTGCCACCAGACGAGATAACCGACACCAAGAGTGATCGGACCGACGAGCAAGGCGAGAAGCCAGAAATTCATCGATCGCTTGTTGTCCCAGCGGCTTGCTATGGAGTTTAGATCGTCACCGGCTCTAGCAGTAACCCAGATTGCGTATATCCCGAGGGGACACCTAGAAGAACATACTTCGCGAGTGAGCGGTTAGTGTCATAGTTTGCGTGCGGTGCGGCCACTACAGTTGGGCTAGTCACAGTCGATCAGTCCCCCGACAGTCGATTTGGCGCTCACGCAATAAGCGTAAACGCCGCGGTTTATCAGATCCTAGGGATCTCTCTCGCAACAGATGCTATCTGGTCAATGCAGGCCATGTCCTCGAATCCCGAATCGTTTTTTCCCATTTAGCGATCACCCTGAGGCACCCCGGGCATCCCGCACCGCGAGCGCCACTTTCACCCGGTTGTCCACCCCCAACTTCGCCAGCACGTGTCCCACGTGGGTCTTCACCGTGGTCTCCGACATGTACAGCGCTGCCGCGATCTCCGCATTCGAGGCGCCCTCACCCACCAGGTCGGCCACCTCGCACCAGCGCATCATCGTCAGCGATCAGCACCCGGATCATCGCCGCTCCTGCCCTAACCCGTCTCGCACCTCGTCCGAGGCCCCCGAACTCCCGACCCCTTGAGCCGGCAGTTCCGCCCGCAGCACCCACCGCTCCCCCATCGGCCCGGCCTCCAGCGTGCCGCCCAGCACCCGCACCCGCTCGGCCAGTGACGCCAACCCCATCCCGGCCCGAGCAGCCTCCCCGCGCCCAGCAGAATCCCGGCGCCCAGCAGACCCCGGCAACGCATTGCTCACCTCCACCACCACAGCCTCACGGCCTCCCCCGCGCACCGAGACCTCCACCGAGCCCCCGGACCCGTGTCGCAGCGCATTGGTCAACCCCTCTTGCACGATCCGGTAGACGGCCCGTCCCACGGCCGGGCCCGCCTCCTCGTCCACCGCGAGCGCGAGTTCCACCTGCACCCCGGCCGAGCGGGTCCGCTCCACCAGGGCGGGCACCTCCTCAAGGCCTGCCTGCGGGGCCAGGGGAGCGTCGTCGTCGACCATCATGTCCAGCAGTCCGCGCAACTCCGCCTGCGCCTCCCCGGCCGTCTGCCGTAGCGATTTGGCCTGGGCTTCGACCACCTCCCGCTCGGCGTCGGGGTTCACTTCCAGGGCGCCGGCCTGCATGGAGATGAGCGCCAGTTTGTGGCCCACCAGGTCATGCATCTCCCCAGAGATGCGCTCCCGCTCGGCGGCCACGGCCCGGGCGGCCCGCAGTTCCTGCTCCTCCTCGGCCCGCCGGGCCCGTTCGCGCAGCGTCGCCACAAGGGCCCGGCGCTGGGCGAGGAACGCCCCCAGCAGCATCGGCAACCCGATCAAGAGCGCCAACTCGGCGGCCAACTCCAGCCACGGTTCGAGCAGAGCCGGCACCGGCTCTCCCTCGAACGTCAGTCCGGCGCCCATGGTCGACGGGAACGCCTGCACCTGGAAACTGATCACTACCAGCCCCGCGGCCAGCGCCGCCACCAGGGCGGTGAGTCGGTCCCGGCGCCGTAGCACCAGGGAGAACATCGCCACCGGCAGCACCGCATCGGTGCTGGTGGCCACCAGCACCAGGGCCACCACGGGCAGCACCAGCGGCCGGTGGTGACGCACCAGCACGCCCCACACCACCGCCGGAACAGCCAGGGCGATCAGCACTCGCTGCCAGGTGTGGGCATCGGGTTCGATGATCGCGGAGAGGCACGATCCCACAGTGATGAGCAGGTACAGCCAGGTCCACCCGCCCAGCCACCGGTGCAGCCACCCGCGCGAACCTGCCCGCGCCGGACCGCCGCTCACCGCTTCTGGACTGCCCCTCACGCGCCTCAGCCTACGGGCGGCCCTGCGCGCGGGTCCTCCTGCTTTGGTGCCCCACGACCCCGGCGGGCCTACGACGTTGGTCGCAGCACACTCCGGCCGTAGGCAGGAGGATCGCCGCGCGCCACCGCGGCAGGCTGCTGGGCATGATCACTTATGAGAACGTGACCAAGCGATACGGCGGGCGCACCGTCGTTGACGACGTGACCTTCACCGCCCCGGCGGGCGCGGTGACCGCGTTCCTGGGGCCCAACGGTGCCGGGAAGTCCACCAGCATGCGGATCCTGGCCGGCCTGTCCCGGGCCGATTCGGGCGCAGCCCTGGTGAACGGGCAGACGGTGACCCAGTTGCCCAACCCCGGGCGCGTGGTGGGCCTGATGCTCGATGCCAGTGCCCTGCACCGCGGGCGCACCTGCGCAGAATCGGTGCAGATGGCCGCCGCTGCCACCGGGGTGGGAACGCAGCGGGCGCGCGATGCCTTGGACGCTGTGGGCCTGGGCGCAGCCGCCGGAATACGGGTGGCGGCGTGCTCGCTGGGGATGCGCCAGCGGCTCGGCCTCGCGGTGGCTCTGGTCGGCAGACCCCGGGCGCTGGTGCTCGACGAACCGTTCAACGGCCTGGACCCCGAAGCGATCCACGACCTGCGCTCGGTGCTGCGCGACTTCGCCGCGGCCGGCGGGGCGGTGCTGCTGTCCTCCCACCTGCTGGGTGAGGTGCAGTCCGTGGCCGACCGGCTCGTGGTGCTGCGCGCCGGCACCGTGGTGGCCAACGGCAGTGCTGCTGATCTCACCGCGGCGGGGCGCACCAGGGTGCGAGCCGAGCGATCGGGCGATCTGCAACAGGCACTGACCGGTGACGGGCTGGAGGTCACGGCCGACGACGGCGACTGGCTGACCGTAGCGGCCCCGCCCGGGCAGGTCGGTCACCTCGCCCTGGCTGCCGGGATCGCGCTGACCGGCCTGGAGGAGCGACGCACCGACCTGACCGACCTGTTCCTGACCCTGACCTCCGGCGACTCGGCCCACGACGCCAGATCAACCCACGACGCCACTGATGACACCGAGACCGACCCCAACCACGACACTGCGAGGGCAGCCTGATGACCACCACGACCACCACCCCACCGACACCGGCCGCGTCGAACCCTCTCGCACGCCTGCTGGACTCGACCTCCGCTGGCACCCCGGCCCGGCCGATCACCATGCGCACCCGCCTGTACCTGGAACTGCGTAAGGCGCTGAACACCCGCTCGGGACTCATCCTGACCCTGGCGGCCCTGGCGTGGGCGCCCCTGGTGCTGATCGCCTGGCTCGTTGCCGTGGGCACCAGCGGGCACGACGCCGAGACGATCCTGGGCATCGGCGCCACCGGTGTGGCGGTGCTGTTGCCGATCGTCACGTTGTTGCACGTGACCGGCGAGTGGGGGCAACGCTCGATCCTCACCACCTTCTCCCTGGATCCCGCGCGCGGGAAGATCCTGGTCGCCAAGGTCTTGGCCGGTCAGGTGCTCGCGCTGGCCGTGATCGCCTCCGCACTCGCCTTCTCCCTGATCACCGCGCTCCTGATGGGAGTGGACCTGGGCGGCACTGAGGATCTGGGGCGCGTCCTGCTGGGTCTGGCGGCCGGGGGGACGCTGTATGCCCTGATGGGCTCGGCCCTGGGTGCCATGACCCTGTCCACCCCGCTGGGCCTGGGCGTTCTGCTGGTCGCGCCGCAGCTGGTGCTGAACCTGGGCCCCTTGGCCGGCGAGCGCTGGGCAGAGGTGGGGCCCTGGGTGGAGATCAGCATGCGCCTGGGCGAACTCACCGGCGGCACCGTCGCGCACTGGGGCCATCTGGCCGCGGCGTGCGTGCTCTGGATCGCCTTGCCGCTGTTTGTTGGGTTCTGGAGGGTTCGCCGGGCCGACGTGGCGTGAGGCTCTGCCGAGCACCGGGTCTCAGATCGCCATCGCCTCACACTCAGGTATAGACCGCAAAGCGTTCGCCGATCCTCCTCGACGAAGTCCAATCCTCCGCTCTAGGAGGCCCAGGCGCAGGTTTCCCTTGACACAGACGGAGGTTTCTCTAGTGTTGGTCTAGACCTGACTGGTGCGATACCCCACGGAGAACGATGATGTCTTCAGCCCGAACCGAGACCACCTCGACCGCCTTGTCACTCAAGTCCCTCACCACGTCGGTCAGCCGGCGCGCCGTCCTCCTGGGCGGCGGAGCCGGTGCGCTGAGCCTGGCCCTGGGGGGCGGGCGGGTGCACGCGGTACCCGGGGGCGAACCGGGCAGTTTCGCGATGCTGATGGACCTGCACATCGATGATGAGCGTCCCGCCCGCACCGCCGACTTCGAGCGCATCATGGCCCACATCGAGGCCCGCAACCCTGGCTTCGTGCTCAACTGCGGCGACATCACCGAACTCGGCCTGGCCCGGGAGTACGAGGCCTACCTGGCCGCCATCCCGGAGAGCCTGCGCGAAGCGATGATGGAGGTGCCCGGCAACCACGAGCAGCAGTGGAGCGTCAACTACGACCTCTACGAGCAGTACCTGGGCGAGGGCACCTACAGTTTCGACGCCGGCGGACTGCACTTCATCGGGCTGGACCCCCAGGCGATGATGGAGTGGGGCTGGTTCTACGACGACGACGTGCTCGACTGGCTGGAGCGGGACCTGCGCAGCGTCCCCGAGGACACGCCGATCATCCTGTTCCAGCACTACGCCATGGGCGCGGACTGGAACTATGTCCACAACGACGACGAGGTGCTGCGCATCATCGAGGGCTACCCCGTCCGAGGCATCTTCGTGGGCCACTCCCACCTCACCGAGGTCTCCCGGTACAACGGCGCCACCCAGGTCATCGGGAACTCCCTCAAGAACGGGCCGTACTACTACTGGGTGGAGCGCACGGACACCGACTCCGGGCCGGCACTGGAGATCACCGAGGTGACCGTCCACGCCGATGGGGAAGCCGAAGAGGAACAACTCGCGATCGTGCCCCTGGACGATCCGGGCCCCGGTGGAGACCTGGGCCCCTTCCAGATGCGCGCCAACCCCGAGGGTTCGGAGGTGTCGATGCGGGTGGACGTGCACCCGCGTGCCGACGTGCAGGAGGTTCAGGCCCGGGTGCACCCCTACGCCTACGGGCGGGACCTGGAGCGGTGGGTGAACCTGGACCGCACCGGGCAGGCCGGGGGGCGGCGCTGGGCCGGGCAGGTCGACGCCGCCGAACTGTGGCCCGGACCGCACAAGATGGAGGTGCGGGCCGTGGGCGCCGACGGTGCCGTCTACGACGACGTGGTGCGCTTTGAGTTGCCCACCTCTTCGGCCCGGGTGGAGTGGACCACGCAACTGCAGGGCCGCATCCAGGGCGCCCTGGCGGAGCGCGACCGCGTCGTGGTCGCCGGGACCACCACCGGTCACCTCGAGGCCTACGCCCCCACCCACCGGTCGAACCGCCCGGTCTGGCGCACCACCACCGGCCCGGTGTACCGGCAACCGGTGTTCACCCCGGACGGCTCGCAACTCCTGGTCCCCTCCTCCGACCATCACCTGTACGCCCACGACGCCGGCAGCGGCGCCGAACTGTGGTCCACCGAGCTCGGTTCACCCCTGGCCGGGGATCTCGCCCTGGCCGAGGTGGACGGTCAGGACCGCGTGTTCGTGGCGGTGGGGACCACCCTGTTCAGCCTGGACCTGGGCGGTGAGGTGCTGTGGTCGGCCGAGTTGAACGGCATCTGCGCCGGCCGCCCGGAGTGCGACGGGGAGCAGGTCTACATCGGCAGCGGGGACGGCAACGCCTATGCCTTCGACGCCCGCACCGGCGAACTGGCCTGGCAGCGGGCCCTGGTGGACCGGGGCAGCACCTACGGCAACGTGTTGTACGGCCCGTGGGCGTGCTACGTGCGCCTGCTGCCCGACGGTGCGGTGCTGTTCACCACCTTCACCAACGCCATCGCCCTCGATACCGCAACCGGTCAGGTGCGCTGGGAGGGCCAGGGCGGTGAACTGGGGATGCTCCAGGTGCTCTACACCCCGCCGACGCTGACCGACCACGGGATCCTGCTGGTGGACGGGTTCAACGGAACGGTGCACCTGGTGGATGAGGCCACCGGGCAGGAGAAGTGGCAGGCCGAGGCGCTGCCGCGCAACTTCGGTGCGGCCCCGGTGCCCAGCCCCGAGGAGGACTCGGTGTACTGGCTCATCGGGCAGAGCGGCCTGCTGATCCGGATCGACCTGGCGAATGAGTCGGTGGATCAGGTGCTGCAAGTGCTGCCGAACTACACCCAGTCCACCGCTGCGCTGGTGGGTTCGGGCAGTGAGCAGGTGCTGGTGGCGGGCGGTCAGGACGGGGTGCTGCACGGCGTGGTCGGCCTGGACCAGGTGTAGCCGACCTCAGGGCTCGGGTCGGGCCACCACGAAGGAGAAGTCGTACAGGTCCCCGCGGCACAGCGACTGCCCGCTCTCCACGACCCGGCCGCGCTGATCCCTGCTGACCCGCTTCACGTGCAGGGCCGCGGAGTTCGGTTCCACATCCAGCAGTTGTGCCGTGCGCTCACCGAGGTTGACCGCCCGGACGTCCTGGTGCGCCCGCTGCAGGCGGACACCGTAGCGCCGCTCCAGCAGTCGGTAGAGGGATTGGGCCAGGTCCTCCTCCAGCAACCCGGGGAACCGGGCCGCGTGTAGGCACACCTCCTCGTGGCACATGGGGCTGCCATCGCCCAGCCGCAGGCGTTCGATCCGGTAGATCGTGGTGCCCGGTGAGATGCCCAGGTCCACGGCGATGTGAGTGGGGGCGGGGATCTCCTCGGCCGCGATCAGTTCGGTGCGGGGGTCATAACCGCGCGCAGCCAGGTCCTCGGAGAACGAGGTCAGCGAGGGCCCCTTGGACACCCGGGGCCGTGCCACGAAGGTGCCGACACCTCGCACCGAGCGCAGCACCCCGTCCTCACGAAGTCCGTTCAACGCCTGGCGCACCGTCATCCGGCTGACGCCGAACCGCTCGGCCAGTTGGCGCTCGGTCGGCAGCATGTCATCGGGAGCCATGGTGGAGCGCACCTCCGCGAAGATGCGGTCCCGCAGTTCCTCATGCTTGGTCTGGTGCGCCATCGGTGCCTCCTGCAGCCAAGGCTAGGTCACCGCGCCGGCCAAACCGTTCACTCCGGGAAGCGGCTCAGGCCGGGAAGACCTGCAGGTACGGCTCACGGGATGGCAGGTCGCCCGCGGCCGCTCCGGCGGCCAGCAGCAGCGCGCCATCCAGGCTGCCTCCCTGCGGGGGCAGGGCCTGCGCCGTCGGGCGGTGCTTGCGCAGCCAGTCGCGAAACGGTCCGGTGAGCAGATCCCCGGCGTCGAACAACCCGCCGCCCCAACTGATCCGGGCGGGCGGGCCGCCGGCGACCGCGTCGGCAGCGGCGGCACCGGCCTCGGCCAGCCGGTGAGCCGCCTCGGTCCAGACCGAACGAGCGATCCCATCACCCTCCCGGGCGGCCTGGGCCACCGCCGGGGCGAAGGAAGCCAGCAGTGCCGCGGGCGCCTCGGCTCCGTGGACAGCCGCTACCAGGGTGAGCGGGTCCTCGAACCGGTCCCGCATCCGATCGGCCAGTAGGGCCGAACCGCCGGGACGGCCGTCGACCGAGCGCAGGGCCGCCTGCAGGCCGTGCCGGCCGATCCAGGCGCCACCGCCCTCATCGCCCACGAAGAGCCCCCAGCCGTCCACCTGATGCCACACGTCCTGATGATTGGTGCCCAGTGCGATCACCCCGGTGCCGGCGGCCACCACGGCGCCGGGCTGCCCCGCCAGGGCGCCGACGTGGGTGGTCAGGGCGTCCCCGGCGATCACGACGGCCCCGACCTGCAGTTCAGCGCGCAGGCCGCGAGCGATCTGCACCGGCTCCGGGACCAGCCCGGGCAACCCGGTGATCCCCAACGCCAGCGCCTCCACGCGCCGCGCGCCGAGCCGGGCCAGCAGGGGATGCACCTGCGCCAGCACCTGGGCGCACAACTGCGGCACGTCCACCTGGCCGCGCGAGCGCGGGATGGACACCTCGCGCCGTTCCTCCAGGCGCTCGCCCAGGGGCGCCTGATCGGCCTGGACTCGCACGCGCACGCCGCCGCCGCCGACGTCGACCCCCACCAGGGCCCCCGGCACCCCGGGCCGCTCCCGGCTCATCGGCGGCCACCGGCCAACAGGCCCAGGGCCGCGCGCACGCTCCCGCCCCGGGTCAGCGCCTCCTCGGCATCGGTCACGGGCACGCCGGAGAGCAGCACCGCCAGCGCCACCGGAACCCGGCCCGCGCACTGCTGCAATGTTGCGCGGCACTGCTCCTCGGGGCTCCCGGTGGCCTCCCGCAGGATCGCCACCGAACGCTCCCGCAGTTTCTCGTTGCTGGCCACCAGGCCCACCATCAGGTTGGAGTAGGTGCGACCCAGTCCGATCATCACGGCGGTGGAGAACGCGTTCAGCAACACCTTCGCAGCCGTGGCCGCTTTCAACCGGGTGGAACCGGTGAGGGCCTCGGCGCCGGTGTCCGGGGCGATCAGGATCTGCGCGTGCGCGGCCAGCACCGCGCTGGGGTTGCTGGTGATCAGCGCGGTCAGGGCCCCGGCCCGCCCGGCCGCGTCCAGCGCGCCGCGCACATAGGCGGTACTGCCCGAGGCACTGACCCCGATCACCACGTCGCCGGCCGTCACGCCGGCCAGGTCCGCCCGGCCCTGGTCCGCGGCGTCCTCGAGGTCGATGGTGGAGTCGGTCAGGGCCGCCGGGCCGCCGGGGAAGTGGGCTTGGATCAGACCGGGGTCGACGCCGAAGGTGGGGGTGGACTCGGTGGCGTCCAGGACCGCGAGGCGTCCGGAGGCGCCGGCGCCGGCGTAGTGGATCCGCCCTCCGGCCCGGACGCGGTCCACGGCGGCCTCCACCAGGTCCGCGAGCGCCGGGATCACCTCCCGGGCGGCCGCCACGGCGACGGCGTCCTGCCCCAGGATCATCTCCAGGCGCTGGGCGGGCGACACCACGTCGATGTCGCGGGTGGCCGGGTTGCGCCGCTCCGTGCTCGGCGACGGGGCGGTCATCGGGGTGCTCCGTCGTCGTCGGGCATGTCCTGCTCGCGCAGTGCGCGGGCGGTGTTGATGAACAACGGCCCGTACGTGTCGAGCAGTCGGCGGGAGACCACGGTCACCGAGTCGTGTGCTGGGGGCGCAGCGGGGCCCTCGCTCAGGAAGTCGGCCTCCATCTGCTGGAGACGGGCCTCCCACTCCTCGGCGCTCCCGATCGGGTGCCACCGCGCCCACTCGCGCCAGCGGCGTCCGTAGTAGCCCACCAGCCCGGACCAGTACCGGGCCGAGTAGTCATCGAGGTACCCATCCCCCACCTGCCCCCAGACGGTGACCAGGCGGCGGGCGTTGTCGGCGAGCACGCGCGCGTCCTCGTCGCTGGTCGCCCAGCGCAGGGCCTGGGCCTCCCAGTGGTCGTACCGATACTCGGGCCGGGTGGCCAGCAGCGCGTCGAGGTCGTCGAACACGGTGAGGAAGCGCTCGGCGGCCTCGTCGTCGCATCCCCCGGCGGGATCGAACGCGGCGAGGAAGGTGAGTTCGCCGCACCGGGCCAGCACGCCCACTGCGGTCTCGACCAGGTCCGCACCCAGCGGCCCGGAGGCGAGGTGGGGGTGTTCTTCGGCCAGTTCCACCAGCGTGGTCCAGGCCCGGATCAGCGTGTCCGGTTCGTACCAGAGCAGGGCGCGGACCTCCGCGGCGAGCGGCCCTGGGGCCTCGGGAGTGCTGGGCGAGGCCTGGGTGCCGCTGGTCCCGGGGGTGTCGGGAGTGGTGGGGGCTGCCTGTGAGGGGCGCGCCAGCGTGGTCTCGAACGGGTTCACCGGTGGGCGCATGGTGAGCAGTCCGGTGAAGGCCTCGGGGAATATCCGGTAGCCCCCAGCACCCAGCACCGTGCGGGCCAGCCCGTCCCAGGCGGCGCCGGCACGCTCAGCGGCCTCACCGGGAGGCAACCGGTAGCGTTGGGCGGCCCAGTCGCCCAGCCACTCCGTCAGCGGTGCGGGCGGTCGCCAGGTGGCATCCAGGACGCGTTCGAAGAACACCGGCACCGACCCGGTCGCCTCCATCGACAACCCGGCACCCATCGGCGGGTGGGAGGCGGCGAGGGCGGCCTCGAGCTCCTCGGTGACCCCGGGCAGGTCGGCCAGCGGCTCGTTGCGGCCGCCGAAGTTCAGCAGCGCGCACCACATCCAGTCACGCCCGCCGAAGCCGTCGAACCGGCGCCACTGCGGCTGCGCCTCGGCCCACAGGTCCAGCAGCACCAGGCGACCGGCGTCGATGTCACCCAGGAAGGCGCGCACGCGTTCGGCCGTCCAGAAGTGCTCCTGGTAGGAGAACGGCCAGGTCTGCAGGAACCAGGTGGCTTCCGGGTCGGCGTCGGTGAGCCCGGCGAGCAGCGCGGCGGCCACCCGGCCGGGGTAGCCGGGGTCATCCTGCACCGGGATCATCTCGATGAACGGGTCCGCGGCGTAGCGGTGGTCGGTGCCCCAGAACTTCTGCTGGGTGCGTACCGTCGCGGCGGCCAGCCTGCGGAAGGTCGGATCCTCGGGCCCGACGACGTGGGTGCGGTGGCCCTGCCAGTCCCGGGCGCCGGCGGAGTCGACGGAGTCGGCGGCCGTGGTGAGTGCAGCCGGCCCGGCGTCGCCGGCGAGTTCAGCGGGCACGTGCCCGGTGAAGGCCGGCAGTACCGGGCGCATCCCCAGTTCACGCTGGCGGGTCAGGATCTTCCCGGCCAGGTCCCGGTGGGCACCGATCCAGCCCTGCGGCAACGGGCCGGCGTGACCCTCCAGCGCGCCCATGGCGAACCAGGGCAGATAGGCCGGGCCGGCAAGGAACTTCTGCACGGTCTCGGCGGGCACACCATCATCGAGCAGCACCTGCTCCACCACGGCCTCGTGGCCGACCATCATCAGCGGGGCGGTGATCCCGCGCAGGGCCATCCAGTCGATCTCTCGTTCCCACTGCTCCCAGTCCCACCACGGGCTGGTGTAGCCGAAGGTGCAGAAGTTCAGGTAGTAGGTCTCGGCTACCCGGGCAGCCCCCTCGGTGCGTAGCGCATCGGGCAGGTGTGCCGGGGGCGGGGGGCGCAGATCGTCCCAGCTGACCGCGATCCGGCACTGCTCGCGCAGGTACTCGTGCAGCCCCACCGCGGCACTGGCGGCGTCGGTGGCGTCGACCCACAGCCGGTTCCCCTGCGCGCGGTAGGCGTACGCGCGTCCCTGGCCGGGCAGGGCACCGAAGGTGACGCGGGTGCCGATCGCTCCCAGGACCCGCTCAGCCAGAGCGCTCAGCGCCGGGGCCCAACCGGGACCGCTACGCGGGCCTGCGTCGCCGCTCACGGCGGTCCCGTCGTCGTCGGGTTCCTCCGAACCGCCGGCAGAGGGTAATGAGGTGGCGTTGTTCATCCCTTGATGGCTCCCTGGGTGATTCCGGAGATGAAACTGCGCTGGAAGGCCAGGTAGACCAGCACGATCGGGGCGATGGTGATGATGGTCGCGGCCGACAGCAACGGGATGTTCGTGGAGTACTGGCCCACGAAGAAGCCCAGCCCGCCGGGTGCGGTGCGCATCGCCGGGTTCTGCATCAGCACGATCACGAGCAGGAACTGGTTCCAGGACCACATGAACACCAGCACCGCCAAGGTGGTCAGTGCCGGCCAGGAGATCGGCAGCAGGACCCGGCCCAGCACGGTCAGGTCCCGGGCGCCGTCGATCCGCCCGGCCTCGACCAGTTCGGGGGGCACCGAGGAGAAGTGCGACTGCATCCAGTACACCCCGAACGGCAGGAACAGGGCCACCTCGGCCAGGATGACGCCGGTGTAACTGTTCGTCAGGCCCACGCTCTGCAGGTTGTAGTACAGCGCGATCACGATCAGTTCCACCGGCAGCGTCAGCCCGAGCACGAACAGGATCGAGATCGGGCGGGCGCCCCAGGCCTTGAGCACCGCCAGGGCGTAGCCGGCCAGGGTGGCGCACAGCGCCACCAGGGGCACCACGCCGCCGGAGATGATGAAACTGGAGCGCATCAGGTTGGAGTATCCGCCCGCCTCCCAGGCGAGGGCGAAGTTCTCCCAGTGCCAGGCCTCCGGCAGCCGCAGGCCCGAGACGGTAGATCCCGAGGGGTGCATGGCCGCCAGCACGATGGAGACGAACGGCAGCAGCACCATCAACGTCAGGGCGACCAGCACCAGATAGCGCATGCTGAGCCCGAAGGTGGTGGTCCTCATGACTCCTCCCGCGCCACCCGGCGGATCAGCGTGACGAACACGATCACCAGCGCGGTGAGCGTGATCGCCAGGGCGCTGGCGGTGCCGATGTCACCCTCGTTGAACGCCAGCCGGTAGACCAGCAACGCCGGCACCGTGGTCTGGTTCGCCGGGCCGCCGTTGGTGGTGACGAACACCAGGTCGAAACTGGCCAGCGCGGCGATCGTGGTGATCACCGCGGCGATGGTGATCTCCTTGCGTACCCCGGGAATGGTCACCGACAGGAACTGCCGGAAGGCGCCCGCGCCGTCCAGGGTGGCCGCCTCGTACAGGGCGCCGTCGATCTTCTGGGCGCCGCTGAGGAAGAGCATCATGCACAGCCCGCTCATGGTCCAGGTACCGATGAAGCCCAGCGCGTACAGGGCCAGGTTGTAATCCCCCAACCAGGCGCGGGTGATCGACCCCAGGCCGATGGCCTCCAGGAACTGGTTCAGCAGGCCGTTCTGGTTGTACAACCACCGCCAGGTGATCCCCACCGCCACCAGGGGGAGCACCTGGGGCAGGAAGTACACGGTGCGGAAGAAGGTCATGCCGCGCCGCACCCGGCCCATCAGCAGCCCCGTCATCAACAGACCCATGCACACCGGGATCAGGGAGAAGAAGATGATCAGCACCAGGGCGTGCAGGATCGAGTTGTACAGCGCCGCATCCTGCAGGATCGATGCGTAGTTGGCCAGCCCCACGTAGGAGGGTTGCTGCACCCCGTCCCAGTCCAGGAAGGACAGGTAGAAGGTGTTCAGCGCCGGCCAGATCGCGAAGCCGAGGTAGATCACCGCCGCGGGCGCCAGGTACACCCACGCCTTCAGGGCCCGCCGGTTCGGGCGCCGCCGACTACCGACGCCCCCGCTCGCGCCGCCGCGGGTGCGCGGCGGCGCGAGCGAATCCAGTGCTGCATCAGCCATGGTGGCCGGCCCACACCTCCTGCAGGGAGGCGAGGTAGTCCTCCGAGGTGGTCTGCCCGGCGATCACGCCCTGCAACCCGCCGGTGAGGGCGTCGATCATGCCCGGGGCGGCGAAGTCGGGGAAGGGCACGATGTTGCTCTCCTGGGCCACCGGGGCGAAGCTGTCCGCGATGTCGCCCAGCAGCCCCTCGGTGGCCACGTCGGCGCCGGTGTCCACGGGCATGAACCCGGTGTCGATCTGGATGGCGGCCGCCTCGGGTGAGTTCATGAAGTCCAGGAACGCCGCGGCCACATCCGGGTGCTCGCTGGCGGCGGAGATCGAGTACGCCACCGAGGACCCCGAGGCCACGGGAGCGGCACCGGGCTCGGTGCCGGGTAGGACGAAGAAGCCGGCGTTGTCCATCTCGCCGTCCACCGCGGCCGCGGCCCAGTTCCCGGTGACCAGGAAGGCGGCCTCACCGGAGGTGAAGTCGGCCAGGGCGTCGGCGTCGGACGTGGCGCTGGCGGCCTCGGTGATGTAGCCGGCCTCGACCCACCCGGCGATGATGTCGGTGGCCTGCGCGGCGGCGTCGGTCTCGATGGTGGCATCCGGTGCCCCGTAGACCCAGTCCAGGTAGTCCTGGCTGGGTCCCACGCTGTTCAGCACCGCGTTCCACAGGTGCAGGGCCCCGACTTCCAGGGCGCCCAGGCTGAGCGGACGGTCCCCGTTGTCGGAGACCGCGGCCATCGCCTCGGTGAATTCATCCAGGGTGGCCGGGGGCTCGGCGATCCCGGCGTCGGTGAGGATGTCCTCGTTGTAGTAGACCCCGAGCACCGACAGTGCGCCGGGCACCGCGTACAGGCCCCCGGTGCCGAACTGCTGGGCGTCGTCGTCGGACATCAGCTGCTCAAGGCTTGCCGGTGGGAACGCGCCCTCCCAGCCGTACAACTCCGAGTACTCACCCAGTTCCAGCACGTGCCCGGCCGGAACCAGAGAACGCATCGCACCAGGGTTGTACTGCGCGATGTCCGGGGCGGTGTCGGAGGCCATGGACCGGGTGATCGAGGTGATGTAGTTGCCGAAGTCGGTCTGCTCGGTCTCGATGGTCACGTTCGGGAACTGCTCGGTGAAACCCTCCACGAGCGCTTCCGTGGGCGGGTCGTCGGTGTAGGCCAGGCGCAGGGTGACCTCCTCGTCGGTGACGTCGGACGAGACGTCCTGGGCCTCGCCGTCGTCGCCGTTCTGGTCCTCACCGTTGCCGCTGCCTGCGGTCACGCAGCCGGTCAGGACGAGCAGGGACGCGGCGAACAGGCCGAGACTGCGGGTGGTGCGGGATGGAGCCTTCATGGAAACCTTCTCCTTCGAGTGATTCGGGTCCGGGTGGGGTGGCCGGGTCGGCCGCGTCAAGGTCGGGCTCCTCTCTCGAGGGGGACGTACCGGTTCTGTTCCAACTCGTCGAGGCAGTGCCGGATCCCGCCCTGCACGACGGCGTCGGCGCCCAGGGTGGAGACCTGCAGTTCGGGTAACTCCAGCGGGAAGTCCACCAGCGCGGAGCGCAGCGCTTCCAGGAGTGGTTCACCGACGCGGGCCAGCGGGCCGCTGAAGACCACCAGGTGTGGGTCCAGCAGGGTGCGGATCGCGGCCAGGCCGATCGCGAAGCGTTCGGCCACCCGGGTCAGGGCGGTACCGGCGTCACGATCGCCGGCCTGGATGGCGGCCAGGACCAGGTCCAAGGCGTCGTCGCCCGCGTCGAGGACCTGTTGGGCCCGGCCGGCATCGCCGGACCGGGTCATCTCCTCCACCGCGAGCGCGGTCAGCGCGGACGCCCCTGCCCAGGCCTCGAAGCGTCCCAGGCCGGAATCGGTGGTGCCGTGCCCGCCCTCGGCTATCACGTCCAGGAAGCCCAGGTCACCGGCGTCGTTCGTGGCGCCCCGGTACAGCGAGCCGTTCAGCACGATCCCGGCGCCGATGCGCTCGCCCCAGTGCACCACCACCAGCGATTCGTCGTCGCGGCGCACCCCGTGCCACTGCTCACCGCGGGTGGCAAGTTTGACGTCGTTGTCGAGGTAGACGGCGCAGTCCAGGTACTCCCCCAGGGCGCGGACCGCGCCGTCGCCGCTGAGGCCGGACATGGAGGGCACCAACCGGATCACGCCCGCGGTGGGGTCCACGATGCCCGGGGCCCCGATCGCGGCCGAGTACACCTGCTCCGGTGCGGTCCCGGCCCGGGCGAGTAGTTCCCGCACCTCTTGCACCATCAGCGCAATGGCTGCCTCGCCGTCGGCCCCGTGCTCGAGCGCGGCCTGCCGGGAGGTGACCATCTCCCCGCGCAGGTCGGCCAGGCCCAGCCGGATCTGGTGCGGGTCGATGAACGCGCCGACGACGTAGCCCGCCCGGGCGCGGAAGCGCACCAACTGGGCCGGTCGCCCCGAGCGCTTGGCGTCGCGTTCGGGGGGCAGGTATTCCACCAGACCGACGTCCTGTAGTTCGGTCAGGGACCGGGTGACGGCCTGGCGGGAGAGTCCACTGGCCTTGGCGAGTTCGGCCACGCTCATCCGGTCCTGGCGGCGCAACCGCTCCAGGACGGCAGTCGCGTTGACCTCGCGCATGAACCGCAGATCCGCCGCCACCGGCATGTCCGCCATCGGTCCTCCTCGACGCTCACGCCCGGTTCTTCGGGGCGCCGGCCCACGGGACTTCCGTGGGCTCTGCGTCGAAGCATACTTACGTGCTGTACGAAATTAAAGAGCCAAGTTCGATCCCGCACGTCAGCGGCACCGAACGCGCGGACTTTGAGGTCCCCTTCCCCATAGGGGTGGTCCCGGCCGACTTGGTCCGACCCGCGCCATAGGCGGTCCGGCTCAGGCGTGAGGGCCGGTGCTCCGCGTCCTCACTGCGCCAGGGTCGCTCCGGAGAATTCGATCGGTGTGAACTTCTACGGGCGGTGGTTGTCATCGCTGCCCACCGGCGTCCATGCCCAGCCCACGTTCTGGCCGAGTTCGGCCAGGCGCTCGTAGCGGGCGAACTGGAACATCCAGACCTCACCCTCACGCGGTGGTAGGGACCGTTCCCCGGCGAACCCGTGCAGCGACTCCCACGGGATGCTGATCAGCGCCTCCCACCCCACATCCACATCGGAGTCATCGTTCAGTGTTCCGTCCAGTGCCACCTGGGTCTGCAGGCCGGGCATGTCCCAGTCGGTGAAGGCCCACCGCAGGCCGCGTGGGTGCGTGCCGGTCCAGAACGTCTCCGCGTTCCGGTCATGGTTGCCCCCGAACGTGATCGCGCCCCGCTTGATCGGGTCAAGGTCACGAACCAGTTCGCTCGTGGAGCCCGTCATGGCGTCCTGCCAGAGGAACAGCGCCTCGTAGACCACGTTGCGGGCATTGACCTCGAGTTCGTAGTAGACGTCGCCGCCGTCGATGAACAACTCGACGTTGTTCTCGTTGAACAGCAGCGAATCGCGCTCCTCGAAGGTCGCGTTCAGGAAGGGCTCCTGCACCCAGTACTTCACATACAGGTGGCGGCGGCTCCAGACGACGGCTGCATGGGTGCCAAGGGTCGCCGGCTTGCCGTTGACGATGTTCACGAAGCGCGGGGACTTCTCCGTCAGGTCCCAGAACTCCGACCGGACTCCGACATCTGCCGCCTGCGCATCGGTCAAGCGTTGTGCCACGTACGACACGGTCAACCTCCTACCGGCGACCCCGCCGGGTGTTCGAAACTGGGTGTGAGTGAGTGACGTCCCTGACCCGCGGGGCGCTCAGCCGAACGCCGCCGCAGGGATGCCCGCCACCGTCGACGGAGCGGTGATGACACGGCCGTCGTGCTCGCCTGTCTCATCGAGTCCGATCGTTGCCGAGGTCACGATCACCCGGTAGGGCGGTTCGACGCTCAGCGCCACACTGGTCGGCTGGCGCACCGGAACCGGGATGCGCTCCAACAACGTCCCCTCCGGTGAGTAGCGGTGCAGGCAGGAGGCGCCCCAGATCGCCGACCAGAGGCACCCCTGGGCATCAACGGTCATGCCATCCGGGCCACCCTCACCGACATGGGCGAAGTCCTGAGCCGCGCCGAGTTCACCGGTCGCCGTATCCACCCGGTGCCGGCGGATCCACCCGGTGGGGGTATCGGCGAGGTACATCACGGCACCACCAGGGCTGAACGCCGGCCCGTTCGGGATCGAGATGCCCTCCAGCACCAGGTGCACGCCGCCGTCGGGATCCATGCGGGCCAGGAAACCCTGCCCGTGCGCGCCGTCGTAGGCCATCGCACCGGCCCAGAAACGGCCATGAGGGTCGGCCACCGCATCGTTCATCCGCAGCGCCACGCCACGTCCGGCGGCTGGGGTAGCCAACACCTCGGTCACGGCCAGGCGCCCGCCGTCGCTGCGCAGCCGCGCGAACCCCTCTCCGACCGCACCCACCCAGGCCGGCTCATCGCCCTTCACCTGCGCCACGGCACCCAGGGGGCGGTCGAGCTCGGCGCGCAGGGTCAGCCCGCCGGCGGGCTCGCCCGTGGTACTCAACAGTTGTCCGCGAAGGAGGTCCACGCACACGAAGAACGCTCCCTCGCTCCCGCCGGCAGCCTCGCCCTCGGCATCCCCGAAGGAGACCGAACCGAGGAACCGGGCGCCCTCCCCCAGTTCGAACCGGCGCTCATCCACCGGCCGCCACGCCCCGGTGATGACCGACCCTTCCGAGCCGGTGCCAACCTTGCTGTTCATCGGTTCCTGCTCCTTCATCTCACCACTCGGCGAATGACCCATCGGGGTGCTCCCAGACCGGATTGCGCCACGTATGGGCCCGGGCATCGGCGGCACGGACGGCGTCCTCATCGACCTGCACCCCTAGTCCCGCGCCGTCCCACCGTTCGATGTGCCCGTCCTGGAACTCGAACGGTGTGGTGTCGACGACGTAGTCCAGCAATTGCGTACCGCCGGTGTTGTAGTGCATGCCGATGGACTGTTCCTGGATGAGGAAGTTGGGGGTCGCGAAGTCCACCTGCAGGCACGCGGCGAGCGCGATCGGGCCCAGCGGGCAGTGCGGCGCGAGCAGCGCACCGTACATCTCGGCCAGGGCAGCGATGCGGCGGGACTCCGAGATACCCCCGGCGTGGGACAGGTCCGGTTGGACGACGGCGACGCCCGCCTCGAGCGGGGCCTGGAAACTCAGCCGGTCGTACAGTCGTTCCCCGATCGCCAGCGGAATCGTGGTGCCGGCCACCAGGGCCTGCAGTTGCGAGCCGAACTCGGGCAGCACCGGTTCCTCGACGAACAAGGGCGCCACGGGCTCGAGGGCCCGCAGCAGCCGCCTGGCGTCGGCGGGGCCCACCCGGCCGTGGAAATCCAGTCCGAGCCCGAAGTCCTTGCCGGTGGCCGCCCGCACGGTTTCGGCGCGGGCCACTGCGGCATCGACGCTGGAGGCCGGCGCGAACGGGTCCCACCGGCCGGTGGCGTTCATCTTCACCGCCGTGAGCCCCGCCTCCGACTGGGCCACCGCGGCATCGGCCACCTGCGCCGGGTCGTCTCCGCCGATCCACCCGTACACCCGCACCCGATCTCGCACAGCTCCGCCGAGCAGCACGTGCACCGGCACACCGAGCGACTTGCCGAGGATGTCCCACAGCGCCTGGTCCAGGCCCGCGACCGCGCTGGAGAGCACCGGGCCGCCACGGTAGAAGCCTCCTTTGGTCATCCGTTGCCAATGGCGCTCGATCTGCCGCGGGTCCTCACCGATCAGCAGTTCGGACAGCGCCGCGACCGCGCCGCGAACCGCTTCGGTGCGCCCCTCGACCACCGGTTCCCCCCACCCGATCAGGCCGTCGTCTGTTTGCACGCGACAGAACAGCCATCGCGGCGGGACGGCGAAGGTCTCGATCCGCGTGATCTTCATGTCGTCTCCGGCTGTTCGGCACTCATCACGCGTTCGACGTCGGCGATGCTCTGATCCACCAGTGCCTCCGCAGCCGCGGCCGCTTGCTCCGGGTGCTGGGCCGCGATCGCCTCGACCACGCGCTGGTGCGTGGGCACCGGGTCGCTGGTGGAGTGATCGTGCACCAGGTGGTCCCGGGCCAGCAGTGCCGGTTCGACGAACACCGCCATCTGGGCGAAGAGCTCATTGCCGGTGGCGCGCAACAACACCTGGTGAAAGACGAGGTCCGCCCGGGCGGCCTCCTCCGAGGTACCTCCCCGGGCGCGCTTCATTCCCTCCAGAGCGCCGTGCAGCGCCGTCAGGTCTACCTCGGTGCGGCGCTCCGCAGCCAGGGCCGCCGCTCGCGGTTCGATCGCCGAGCGAACTTCGGCCAGGTCGCGGAAGAGCGCTCGGGAATCACCGTTGACCTGCCGCCAGCGCAACACATCGCTGTCCAGGGCGTTCCACTCCGAACGGGGGCGCACGAAGGTGCCCTTCTTCTGCCGCGCGTCCAGCAGCCCCTTGGCCATCAGTACCTTGATCGCCTCTCGCAGTGACGTCAGGGACAGTCCCAGTTCATTGCCCACGGCGGCCAGGTCCAGTACCTCCCCGGGGGCGAACGTTCCGTTGACGATGCGCGTGCCGAGCAGTTCCACCGTCTGCCCGTGCACTCCGCGGCCCTTGTATCGGCTACTCACTCATCCTCCGTAGTCTGCCCGCGCCCTCAGGCGGAGTCCTTGGTGATGCTCCACCCGCCGTCGACGGGGATGGTCGCTCCGGTGATGTAGGAGGACCGGTCGCTGAGGAGGAAGGCAATCACCTCAGCCACCTCCTCCGGCTCACCCATCCGGGCCAGCGCCGTCTGCCGGCCACTGCGCTGCCGGTCCGCCTCGGAGACCCCGTCCCACAGCGCGGTGCGGATCGGCCCTGGGGTGACGCAGTTGATCCGCAGGCGCGGGCCGTACTGCGCCGCGACCTGCCGGACCAGTCCGGTCTGACCTGCTTTCGTCGCGGCGTAGCCGGGCACGTCGAGCAGCCCGAAGTGGGCGTGCACCGATGACACGATCACCGCACGTCCCTCACCTTCTCTGACCAGATCGGGCAGGCACGCGCGCAAGCCGAGGAAGGCCCCGGTCAGGTTGACATCGAGTTGGCGCTGCCAGGCCTCGGGAGTCATCTCGTGCAGCGGATGGGTGTCGGTGGCCAGGGCGTTGAGTACGAGCCCGTCCACCGGGCCGAGGCGATCGTTGGCCTCGGCCACCGCCCGCTGCCAATCCTCGGCCGAGGCCACGTCGGCGACGATCCCGTGAGCCCGCCCACCCAGTTCGGCGGCACGCTCGGTGACCTGTGGGTCGACGTCGGTCAGTGCCACCCGCCACCCAGCCCCGAGCAGGTTCTGCGCCGTCGCCTGACCGATCCCGCGCGCTGCGCCGGTCACGACTGCTACAGCCATCCTCTGTTCCCTTCTGATCCGCATCTCCCCTGCTCTACGCGACCTTGCGCAGCACGATGACGTCACAGTCGCCGTACCTCCACCGCACCGGCACGCCCGCCGAGGCCAGTTCCGCACCGCTGAGCACGTCGTCGTCCCCATCCTCGCAGGCGAACCTTCCGGCAGGCGTGAGTCCGCCCAGCGGGATACGTGATTCTGCGCGGCCCCCGTGACGTTTCCACGCCAGCACCACGATGGCGTCATCGGTCGTGTACTGCAGGGCGTAGACGTCATCGCGGGGGTCGCCGTGGCGCCGCACCACACCATCGACGATGATCCGGCGTATCGATAGGTACCGCTCGATGAGTTCCCGGGCCCGCTCCCGCGCGGCGGTATCCCAGGCAAGGAGGTCCGAGCCGATCCCGAGCACCCCGGCCATGGCGACGACGAAGCGGAAGTCCGGGCTCGCCGGATCGGTGTCGATCAGGTCCGGTTCGTCGGTGACCCACGAACTCATCGTCCAACTGGGAAAGGCGCTGAGATATCCGTGCTGGATCGCCAGCCGGTCCCGCGGTCCGGTTTCGTCACTCGGCCACACCACGTCGGTGCGCGCCAGGACCTCCAGGTCGATCCGACCCCCACCTCCGGCACACGCCTCCACCGTGACGTGCGGGAACTCCGCGCGGATCACGTCCAGGACCCGGTAATAGGCCTGAGTGTGCAGCCAGGACCAGTCGTCCCCACCCGCTCGGACCTGGCCGCCGTCCTCGATGGAGCGATTCATGTCCCACTTCAGATAGGTGATCTCATGAGCCGAGAGCAGACTGCGCAGCACGTCGATCACCCACGCCTCCACCTCCGGGCGCCCCAGGTCCAGCACGTACTGGTTGCGCAGGGTGCGCAACGGCCGTCCCTGGGCGTGGTGGACCCACTCCGGGTGGGTGCGGTAGAGATCGCTGTCCGGGTTCACCGCCTCCGGTTCGACCCACAACCCGAACCGCATCCCGTGCTCGAGCACACCCTGAACCAAGGTGCCCAGGCCGTCGGGAAACTTGTCAGGATCGGTGTCCCAGTCACCCAGGCCGCTGCGGTCGGAGTTGCGCCCGCGGAACCACCCGTCGTCGAGGACGAAGACCTCGGCACCGATCTGCGCCGCTACCTCCGCCAGCGCCAGCTGATGGTCCGCACTCACGTCGAACGTGGTGGCGTACCACGAGTTGTACACCACCGGCCGGTGATAAGAATCGGTGGACCGGGACAGGGTGCGTTGGTAGTCGTGCCAGGCCCGGCCGACGCGGTCGGCATCTCCACGGATGCGCAGTCCCGCCACCACCGGCGTGGTCAGGTGTTCCCCGGGGCCGAGGGTGAAGATCCCGCTTTCGTCGTCGGACCCGCCCGCCACCCGGATCCGCCCGGTGAACGGCACCGCATCGGCGCTCATCCGCCACGAACCGCTCCAGCCCAGCCCGATCGAGTGGGCCAACTCCGGATCCTGATCCGAGCGCACCGTCAGCACCGGTGCGTAGGTGTGGGAGGTGATCCCTTGCCGGCTGCCGATGCTGAGCGTGCCCGCGCCGAGGCCGACCCGGGCCGGGGTGAACTCCCGGGACCAGTGCCCGTGCAGGACCTCGACCGTGGCGCCGGTGGCGTTCACCTCGAACGCACCGCCCCAGGCGCGCAGCAGTTCGGTGGCGACGGGGCTGGTGTTGCCGATGGTGGCCCACTTCTCCACCACGTCATGGGTGGTGGAGGTGCGGATGTGCAGGTCCACTTCGAGGCCTGCGTTCTCATCCACCAGGGGGCAGGTCAGATGGGTGGTGTCCCCGTGATGGACGACGACGTCGCTGCGCAGGCGCAACCGCGCCCCCCGCAGGCCATCGGTGCGGCGTGCGATGATCTCTGCCGAGTGCACCGAGCGGGTGCCCAGCGCGGTGGCTTCGAGGGGCAGCAGGTCACCTTCGCTTTCGAAGGACGTCGTTCTGCGTGGCAGTGCGGCCGGAGGAATGTCCTGCCTGGGCTCACCCCAGTGGCGCAGCATCAGGCCGGCACCATCGGGCGTCAGGCCCACCACGTACGCCCCCGATTTGGTGGGCAGGCGCCAGGTCCGGTCGGCGTCGCCGGTGCGGTCACCGTGCTGTCCGGATGCGTTCACTTGTCACTTCCCACAAGGAGCCCGGAGACGAACTGTTTCTGGAAGATGAAGAAGACGATCGCGGTGGGCACGGCCGCGACCAGCGCGCCGGCCGCGACGACGTTCCACTGGCTGCCGAAGCCACCCATCAGATTGAGCAGTTGCGCTGTGATCGGGAACTTCGCTTCACTACGCAGCACCGTCATCGCCCAGATCAGGTCGTTGAAGATCCAGGTCGTGGCGAGCACCCCGAGCGCGGCCAGGGAGGGGCGGGACAGGGGAAGCACGATGCTGACGAAGATCCGTCCGGCACCCGCGCCATCGATCCGCGCCGCATCGAAGACCTCATCGGGCAGGTTCCGCATGAACCCGTACAGGACGAAGGTGTAGAACCCGATGCCGAACCCGACCTGGACCACCGTCAACGCCAGGAGCGTGTCGTAGATCCCGAGCGCGCCGGTGATGGCCGAGATGGGGACCAGCAGGATCTGCGGGGGCAGCAGATTCCCGGCCAGCATCGTCAGCAGAATCACCTTGCGGAAAGGGATCGCGAAGCGGCTCAGCGCATAGGCGGCGATCGAGGACAGTGCCAGGGAGAGCACGACACCGGCTGCGGTCACGATCAGGCTGTTGCCCAGGGCTCGCCACAGTCCGCCACCCCCGAACGCGGTCACGTACCCCTCGAATGACACCGAGGTCGGAAGGGCGCCGATTCCGCGGCTCATGATGTCATCGAACGAACGCAGGGAGACGAAGACGACGAAGATGATCGGGCTGAGCCACAACAACGAGATGGGCACCATCGCGACGTGCAGCCAAGGGGAACGGGATGTGCGCGAGCGGCGCCGTGATCGGGTGGGGACCATCGACGGTGGTGCCGATGCTGGAGCAGTCATGTCGAAGGGCCTCCGCTCTCAGTCTTCATTCCTGGCCTGCCGGGCCAGGTAGACGATGATGAATCCAATGGCCAGGGCGAAGATCACCACGGAGATCGCCGAGGCGTATCCCAGGTTCCCCGCGGTGAAGGCCTGCTGGAACATGTAGGTGCTGAGCAGTTGGGTCTGGTTGTAGGGCCCGCCCCGGGTCATCGCCCAGACGATGTCGAAGGTGCGTAACGCGTCGATGACCGTCACCGCGAAGACCACGGTGTGCACCCCCTTGAGTTGGGGCATCACGATGCGCCAGAAGCGTTTCCACGCGTTCGCGCCATCGACTGCTGCGGCCTCCTCCAGCGTCTCATCGCAGGCTTTCAGGCCGGCAAGATAGAGCACCATGATGTAGCCGACCTGGCGCCACACCGCCGCGATCAGCACGGCGTAGAGCGCCAGGTCGGGATGGGCGAGCCACTGGCGTTGGAGTGATTCAAGTCCGATCAAGCCCAGCGCACCGTTGATCGGACCATCGGGGGCGTACATGACCCGCCAGACCAGGCCGGTCACGACCAGAGAGACCACCATCGGCAGGAAGATCGCGCTACGGTACGCCCCCACCATCGGCCCGGGCTTGTTCAGGGCAACCGCAAGGGACAGCCCGATGGCCACCGAGAGCGTGCCGAACCCGAGGAGCCAGACGACGTTGTTGCTCAGCGCGGTCCGGAAGATCGGATCGGCCCACAGGTCGGCGAAGTTCTGCAGACCAACCGGCTCAGCGGGTGTGATCCCGTTCCACCGCGTCAGCGACAGCGACAGCGAGTTCAGCGCCGGCCAGAAGACCCAGAAGATCTCGAAAGCCACGGGCAGCAGCAGGAAGACCCACACCAGCGGCGGAACCCGCCGGAGCCGCTCCCAGGCCCGTGCTCGAACGCCCCGCTGCTCGCCTCCGGTCGGCGGCGTGCTCGATCGATGAGGCAACGCCTGGGTTGCGCGCTGGCCTCTCATCAGTCGAATGTGGCTTCGGCAGCCTGCTGCCATTCGTCGAGGATCTCCGCCACCGAGTCCGGATCGTCCAGGAAACGGGTGAGCGCGGCGTCAGCCGTCGCCTGCAAGGCGTCGGACCCGTCCCGGTTGAAGAACTGGGTGATCTCCTCGGTGTTTTCCAGCAGTTCGATCCCCTTCTGCACAATGGGACTGAAGCCGGAGGTGTCCACATCGGGTGAGGTGGGCAGGTTCGAGGTGCCGGAGATCTCGATGAAGGCCTCTTGGCTCTCCCTCGAGGCCATGTAGTCGAGGAAAGCCAACGCCCCCTCCGGGTTGTTGCTCCCGGAGGCAGCGAAGAACCCGTCGGTGGGGGCTTCCTCGGCTGTCGGTACCCCGTCGTTGATCATCGGCACGGAGAAGAAGTCGACATCATCGTGCTGATCCTCGGGGAAGAACTGGGTGACGAACGCCCCGACCAGGTACATGGCAGCCTCGTTCTGCACCATCGGTGTGACGGCTTCCTGCTCGTCATAGGAGGCCATGTTCGGGTGGAAATAGGGAATGAGCCGTTCGTACTCGGCCATCACGTCGAAGACCTCCGGGTCATTGAAAGCCCGTTCCCCGGCAAGCAGTTCTCGGTGGTACTCCGGACCGTTGATCCGCAGGTTGAGGTAGTCGAACCATCCCGACGCCATCCACGGCGTCGGCCCGATCCCGTTGGTCAGCGGGATGACGTCCTGGCCGCTGAGGTTCTCGCACAGGGCGTGGAACTCATCCCATGTGGTCGGTGGCTCCACCCCCCATTCCTCGAACGCGGACTTCTTGTAGAACACCGACCACCAGTAGTAGTGCGTGGGGACGAAGATCTGTCGCCCTTCGTCGTCGCTGGACAGGCTACGGAGCGCGTCGGAGAAGTTCGCACACGCGCCGTCACCCTCCCAGAGCGGGGAGACGTCGAGTAGAAGCCCCTCGCGCGCATAGTTCCGGGCCACCGAACCCGCATACCAACTCAGCACATCCGGCGGATCGTTCGATCGCAGGTAGTTGGTCAACTGGGCACGGAACTGCTCGGTCGCGACCGAGTTCATGGTGACGTCGCCGTCGTCGTACTCCTCGACCAGGTGCTCCAGCGCCTCCAGGGGTCCGGGGTTCTGCTGCGAGTTCTGGAAGACGATGGATCCGCCTCCGCCGTCCTCGTCACCCTGCCCGTCGCCGCCACCGTTCGGGGCGCTACCACCACCGCCCACGCAACCGGCGAGCATGCCGCCGAGGCCCAGCGCACCACCGCCGAGCAGCAGGTTCCGGCGCGAGATCTGTGTTCGCGAGTGACTCATCACTCCTCCTTATGACGTCATCGTCAGCGGGGGCCGGGGCGCCGCCCGCGTCATGCTCACACGAGTCTGCTCCCCGGCCACAGTGAATGTCAACCTATTATAGGTTTTAATCTGCTCGACGATCTGACTGCGGCGGAGCAGCTTGGAGCGCGTCGGCAAGCGTCTGCGCGTCGATGCTGGAGGCGGGGGCGAAGTCGTCGCTGGCCATATACGCCAGCAGGCTGCGCCGGAACTGCCGGGCCGCCAGCCTGCCCTCGCTCGGGTCCAGGTTCAACGAGGTCACGACCAGGCGGCCGGCACCGATGTTCACTTCGAACAGCACGCCCAGCCGCCGCGCCTCGAACCATGTGTCGATGACCTGCACAGTGGGCCGCAGGGACAGCGGGAGGTGATCCATCACGATCGCCTTCGCCCCGTGGAGCAGGTCCCACCACTGCCAGTTGGTCGCACCGTCGGTCGGGAAGGCGTCGAACAACCGGTGGTCCGGATCATGCAGCAGCCCGAGCGTGTGCGGGGCCTGTCCGCCGGTCCATGCGGTGTTCCAGAACACCGGGGCGAACCCCAGGGCGATGTCGTTGTGCACGTCCTCCGGCTGCAGTTCGAGCAGGACTCGCTCACCCCCGGTGGCGAGTTCGATCGCTTCCTCGATACGCGTGCTGGTGCGCACTGCGGACTCCTGAGCCGGCTCGCCGTCCTCCGCGAAGATCCACAGGTCCCAGTCGTTCTCATACCGGGCGCCGTCCGCGCCCTCCAGGGTGAGCACCAGTGTCACCTGCGCGGGGCCGGTGCACACGCCGCTGGGCAGGGCGACCGGGCCGCTGTGGGTGCCGTTGCCCAGGGGCACGCGCAGGTCCTGGGCGATCGACCCGCCGGCCAGTTCCTGTCCAGTACGGTCTCGCAAGCTCCAGGTGAGGCCCGCGTGCAACGGCTCGGGGCCGAAGTGGGCGATCTGGGCGTCGAAGACGATCGCCTCATCGCTTCGCCAGACCCGGCGCGGAAGCCTGGCCAGTGGCACCGTGGGGCCGCTGAACCTCGCGAACTCCTCCGGCGTGCAGTATCCCTTGGACTCCCAGAACGCGTTCAGCACACCGACCAGGGCCGTGCCCTGCCCCGGGAAGTCGGTCAGGCCGAGCAGGTGGAACCCTGCGAATCCCTCGGTGCGCAGCGCTGCTTCGATGTCCTCCTTGTAACACAGAGCCTGCAGGCGGCCGGAACTGTGCAGGAAGTCGTCGGCCTGGTCGAGCATCCCCGAAGCCTGGAGGAAGTCGGCGAAGATGCCGAAGTTCCGCGGTTGCATCAGACCGGTGTACTTCGAGACCTCGTTCAGGTCCGGGTGGGCGCACCACTGGCCGATCTCGTGGCTGATGATGGGGCGGGGCGAAGCGGCGACCCACTCGCGGTAGTCGGACCGCGTCTCCGGCGGGGTCGCATTCAGCCGGGACTCCAGGCCCTCGCCCCAGCGGTGGGCGCGGGGGGCTGGGATGTTGTCGAAGTCGTTCTCCTGCACGGCCGGCCATCCGGCTCCCGTGGTGTACAGCCGCCGGGGGTCCTGGGTCCGCCAGGCGTTCACCCACGCGGTCAGGAACTCGACGTCCCGGCCGCCGGGTTCGTTCCCGTGAGCCATCATGATGAAGGACGGGTGGTTGCCGTACTCGCGCAGGATCCGATGGGTCTCGTCGATGAGGAAGGCATCCACATCCCGGCCCTCACCGAGTGCGGCGCCTTGGTTCGCCCACACCGGTGCCTCGACCTGCAGGTAGACGCCGGCTTCATCGGCCGCCGTGAAGGCAGCCTTCGGCGGGCACCAGGAGTGGAATCGGAGCAGGTTGAGGCCGTGGCTGCGCAGTACCTCCAGGATGTGGCACCAGGAGCCGACGTCGGTCGGGGGGTAGCCGGTGAGAGGAAAGACGCAGGATTCCAACGTGCCTCGGATGAACGTTCGCTTGTCGTTGATCGTCACCTGCGTGCCCTCCACGCCGACCTCGCGCAGCCCGAAGACGGTGGTGGCCTCGTCGTGGTGCACCCGCCCGGAGGCCTCGGCCACCAGGTGCACCGTGAGGTCATACAGTGCCGGCTGGAACTCGTCCCAGGTCATCGCCTCCTCGCCGAGGGGAAGCTCGATATCGAGGTGGGTGCCACCAGCGGTCAACCCACGCTCGGCCAGGTCGCGGCCGTGATCGACCTCGAACGGTGCGGTCACCGGGCCGATCACGTGCTCACCGGCTCCGTTCCGGCGCTTGGCCGACAGCTCGATCCGCCCGTGCTTGGTGACGGCGGTGCCGGTGAGGATGTCCACCTTCACCAGGGCGGATCGCCGGCGCACGTCCGGGAAGACCCGCACCTGATTGATCTGGACGTCGTCCTGGGCGCTGAGGCTGATCTCCCCGATGATCCCGTTCCAGTTGCCCTGGGTGTGGTCGGAGACGCTGTGCGCGTTCGGGCCGACATTGACCACGGCGCGGTTGTCGACGCGGATGGTCAAGCGGTGCCGGCCGGGTTCGAGGCGCCCCAGGTCGTGGCGGTGGGCGGTGCTCAGGCTCGCTTCGATCCCGACGCGGCGCTCATCGATCCAGACGGTCGACTCCCAGTGCACGCGCTCGAGCGTGAGCTGCACGCGTCGGTCGGCCCAACCCTCGGGGACGTCGATCTCGCGTTGGAACCAGGCCGCTCCCTGGTAGTACACCTGGGGTTGCAGCCAGAAGGGCACGCTGATGTTTCCCGGCTCCCGGTACGGCGCGTACCGCTCGTCGGTGAAGAAGGACCGGTCGACGATCCCGCCGGTCCAGGGTGTGTCCAGGGTGACGTCCGCACCGATGCCCTGGTGCTGCAAGGACCCGGGCAACGCGACCTCGGGACTGTCCTGCGGCAGTGGCGCTCGAAACCACTGGTCCAGCTCACCGACCGAATCAGGGTCCAGCCGGCACTGCCAGGTACCGGCGATGTCGAGTTCGCGGACACCACTGTCGAGGTTGCGCGTAGTACTGGTCACTTTCGGTGATCCTCCCGGGGTTCGTCCCCACACTGCGAGATCGGGCCGATTCGCCCGACATGGATCCAACAACGGTCAGGCCAAACGTAGGATGGCTGGAGAGCACGGGTGAAGGGACTCCTGAACGCACCTACATGGATGATCCGCTGAAACGGCTACCCTTGGCCCCATGAGCCTCGAAGCAGGCTTCCCGGGGGAGCGCGTCCGGATCCTGCCACCCGCCGTCGCGCGAGACGCAGCGACAGCGCCGGTGACGAGAGATCTCCTGGTCACCGACTGCGGGTGGTACCCCCGCGCGAACAACCACGGGCGTTCGCGGCGATGGGGCACCGACGCCATCGTGGTGATCGTCTGCTTGGCCGGTCGAGGCTGGTACGCCGATACCTACGGACGCCGAACCATCACGGCCGGACAGGCCCTCGTCATCCCGTCGAGCCTGGCCCACAGGTACGGCGCCGCAAGGAGGGACCCCTGGACGATCGCATGGATGCACGCCTCCGGACCCCATGTGCGTGCGTTCGAGGCAGCCCTCCCCGATCGAGGTGGGCGAGGTCTGGTGGTCGACCTGCACGACCCCTTGAAGGTGCAGGCACTCATGCGATCACTGATGGAGACGCTGGAGGTCGACGACAGGCTTCCCACCCTGATGCGGGCGAGCGGTGCCGCGTGGGACGTGCTCTCCCAGTTGGCCGCAGATGTGGCGGAAGGTCCGCCCAGGCGTCAGCAGCCCGTCATCGACGTGCTGTCCCATCTACGGCTCAATTTCGACCAACCGGTGGCCGTCGCTGAACTTGCGTCGATGGCCGGGTTCTCGCGTTCCCACTTCTCCGCCCTGTTCCGGGAGGCGACGGGGCAGAGTGTCGGGGCTTACGTCAGGCGCCTACGAATGGCACGGGCCTGTGAGTTGCTGGTGACGACCGGGCTGCCCGTCGGCGTGATCGGACGGTCCGTCGGCTACGACGATCCGCTGTACTTCTCGCGCCAGTTCCGCCTTGTTCATGGACGCAGCCCCACGAACTTCCGCGAGCAGAAGGGCACGACGGTCGCCGCCGGGATGGCCGAGGACTAGTCCGGCATGCCGCGCGGCATTGCGCGGTGGGCGGGTCAGGCCGCAGCCGCGGAGTAGATCGCTATCGCGACGAAGGTGGTGGTGTGACGAATTCTTGGATGATGCTTCCCGAGGCGTGGATGCAGAGCATGTGCAGGTCCGCCGCGCCAGTGTTGCGGAACCGGTGAATGGTGTGGGCCGGGACCGTGACGATATTGCCTGCCTGGGCTCGGAGTTGTTCTTCGCCCGTCTCGATCTGCACGTCACCGTCGAGAACGACCCATGTCTCGGTGTACGGGTGCCAATGGAAGTCCGGGCCCTTGCCAGGCGGTGTGTGAACCCAGAACAGCGAGACGTCCGCACCGTGGTCACTGCCTTCAAATCGCGTGGTGGCTGAACCGGAGAGTTGCAGTGCGCTTCGATCGGCGACGGTGATCATTGCGGCTTGGTGGCTTTGCCGTCGAGCCAGAGCGTGTCGGACTCGTCTCGGTGGGACCCGGCCGTGCCGACGTGCTTGGCGTCGATCCTCGGGCCCTTCTTGATGACGTGGACCAGGGCCATACCGTGGCCGCGCCCGAGCCCGTAGTCGTCATTGAGCCATTCGAGGATGACGCCGGCCTTCACATCGGGGGCGTCGTAGCCACGGGTGGTGGCGATTTCGAGGAACTGGCGGGGGGTCAGTCCGGTCTGGTCCTCGATGGTGTCGAGATATGCCTGGAATGACATCGTGGGTCCCTTCTTCGGTTGTGTGGGTAGTCCGTATCGGCGGGCCCTGCGCCTGGACTGCTGAGCGCCACTCGGAGCGTACGGTACCGTTCAGTACTGACTCAAGATGTTATCCACACAAAGAGGAAGCCTGAGTGCACGTGTCCAGATCGGCGCAGAAGCGCGAACTCATCCTTGAACGCGCGATCGACGTCTTCACTGCCCATGGCTACGTGGGCACCACGACCGATCAACTTGCTGCAGCCGCATCGGTGTCGAAGCAGACGCTCTACAAGGAGTTCGGCGACAAAGAGGGCGTGTTCGCCGCACTGATCCAGTTTGCTTGCGATCAGGTCGATGACCCCTTCGCGCCGCTGGTCGAGCAGATGCACAGCATCGCCTCGGCCGATGAGGCCGTGGAACTGATGGCGACGCAGTTCACGCGGTCGATCATGTCGCCATACGTTCAGCAGTTGCGCCGTCTGGTGATCGCCGAGGCGACCCGGTTCCCGCACCTGGGGATGCTGTACTGGGAGGAAGGATTCCTTCGCGTGGCGAACTCGGTCGCACGCTGTCTGTCAGTCCTCGCCGACCGAGGGTTGCTGGACCTGCCGGATGCGCAACTCGCGGCCCACCACTTCGCGGGGATGCTGCTGTGGATCCCCGGCAACCAGACGATGTTCGCCGTCTCACAGCCTCTCGATGAGCCGGAGTTGATCGAGACCATCACAGCGGGCAGCAAGGCGTTTCTTCGCGCCTACCGGCCCTAGCCAGCCCACCGTTGCGGTAGTGCAAGAAAAAGACCTGACATCCATGGTCGCGATCTTGTCCGCCGGGCTTGTCGCGGCCGCGGTCTCCCGTCGGAGGTCAGCGGCCGGCTCAGCCAGGGACGGTGCGGCACCTCACACCAGTCCGGCGGGTGCTGCCTGAGGCGGATACGGACGCCGCGGTCGCGTTACGCTGATGTGAGGATGGTCGGGGCAAGAGCCTCCTCGAAACGGATCGGAGAAGCACATGACGCACCGCGCGTTCGTGATCGCCGGGTCGGAAGCCACAGGTGGTGCCGGGATTCAGGCAGATCTGAAGACCTTCCAGCAGTTGGGGGTCTATGGCACCGGGGCGATCACCTGCATCGTCTCCTTCGACCCCGGTAACAACTGGGCGCACCGCTTCGTCCCGATCGATCCGCAGGTGATCGCTGACCAGATCGAGGCCGCAACCGCCGCTCATGACCTGGACGTGGTCAAGATCGGCATGCTGGGCACTCCGGCCACCATCGACGTGGTCGCCGAGGCGCTGGGGCAGCGCTCATTCAGCCACGTGGTGCTGGACCCGGTGCTGATCTGCAAGGGGCAGGAACCGGGCGCCGCGCTGGACACCGACAACGCCCTGCGCGAGCAGATCGTCCCCCATGCCACCGTGGTCACTCCGAACGTGTTCGAGTCCACGACCCTGGCGGGCATGGACGCGATCGAGACGGTCGAGGACCTCGCCGAGGCTGCCCGCCGCATTCACGCCCTGGGCCCCGACTACGTGCTGGCCAAGGGCGGGGTGGAACTGCCGGGCGAGGACGCCGTCGACGTGCTCTACGACGGTACGGACATCCACGTGTTCTCTGCGCCGAAGGTGGGCAAGGAGCGGGTGTCGGGTGCGGGTTGCACTCTGGCCGCGGCCATCACCGCCGAACTGGCCAAGGGCGCGGACGTGCGCGATGCCGTGCAGACCGCCAAGGACCTGGTCACCGCCGGCATCAAGGAGCGGCTCAGCGCCCACACCCCGTTCGACGTGTTGTGGCAGGGCGCAGGGGTACCCGCTCGCACCTCCTGAAACTCACACCACGAGCATCGGGTGAGTTCGCTGCTCACTAATCCGGCTATGCGATCGCGCCGTCGCAGTCGGAAATTGACTGGCCCTCCCTCGGCCCGCCGGACCTAGACTGCGAGGCGGTACGCCAGACGCCCCTGAGGGGACGGCTCGTACGCCGGGGCAGCGTGGCCCGATTCACCCAGATCATCACCGTGCCAGGAGTTGCCCCCATGAGCGTCGAACAGCAGAGTCCGAAACCCGACGTCGCTGACGCCAGATCCGGAGCGACCGGTACAGCCGAGGCTGCAGCGCCGGGACCCAGCGCGGAGGAGACGATCTCTCCTCAGGTGAAACTCGTCATCGGGGTACTCCTGGTGGCGGCCTTCGTGATGATCCTGAACGAGACGATCATGTCCGTAGCGATCCCGCGGCTGATGGTGCAGTTCGCTGTCACCGCCGCCACCGCGCAGTGGCTGACCACGGCCTTCATGCTCACCATGGCCGTGGTGATCCCCACCACGGGACTGATCCTGACCCGGTTCTCCACCCGCTCGGTGTTCATCGGCGCGATGTCGATGTTCACCGCGGGCACGCTGATGGCCGCCGTCGCCCCGGTCTTCCCGGTACTGGTGGCCGCCCGAGTGGTCCAGGCCACGGGTACCGCCGTGATGCTCCCGCTGCTGCTGACCACCGTGCTGACGTTCGTCCCCGTGTCCCGGCGCGGACGCACCATGGGGCTGATCTCGATCGTGATCTCCGTGGCTCCGGCCATCGGCCCGACGTTCTCCGGGTTCATCCTGGTCAATCTGACGTGGCGTTGGATGTTCCTGACCGTGCTGCCCATTGCGCTCGTGGCCCTGGCGCTGGGTGCCGCCTTGGTCAAGAACATCACGACCCCCAAGTCCACCCCGTTCGACGTGCTCTCGATCGTGCTCTCGGCGATCACCTTCGGCAGCCTGATCTACGGGCTGTCCAGCATCGGGGAGTCCACCGAGGGCAACGCCGCCATTCCCCCCGCGCTGCCACTCGTGATCGGGACCCTCACCCTGGTGGCGTTCGTGTGGCGGCAACTGGTGCTGCAACGTACCGACTCGGCGCTGTTGGACCTGCGCCCGTTCACCTCGCGCACGTTCTCGGTGGGCCTCGGGATGATGCTGATCTCCATGGGGGCCCTGTTCGGCACCCTCATCCTGCTGCCGATCTATCTGCAGAACGTGATGGGCCTGACCACCCTGGAGACCGGCCTGATGCTCTTCCCCGGCGGGTTGACGATGGGTCTGATCGCACCGTTCGTGGGCCGGCTGTTCGACAGGATCGGCCCCCGCCCGCTGGTGATCCCAGGCTCGGTGATGTTGGCCGGGGCGCTCGGGGTGATGACCCTGCTCAGCGCGGACAGTGCCACCTGGCACGTGGTGGGTGCGCATATGTTGTTGTCTCTGGGCCTGGGATTCCTGATGACTCCGCTGATGACCTCGGCCCTGGGGTCGCTGCAGCAGCACCTGTACTCCCACGGCAGCGCCATCATGAACACCCTGCAGCAACTGGCGGCAGCGGCAGGCACCGCGCTGTTCATCACCATCATGAGCGTGCGCACCGCCAGCGAGTTGGACGCGGGGCTGGGGCCGGTGGCGGCCCAGGCCGCCGGGGTGCACCAGGCGTTCCTGTGGGGCGCCGGAGTGGCGCTGGTCGCGGTGGCCACCTCGTTCCTGGTGCGCAAGCCGGAGCCGCAGCAAGCGACGGTCGAGCCCACCAGCGCCTCCGCCAACTAAACGCCACCGAGACCGGTCGAGCGCGGTGCGGCAGCGCCGGGCCGGCACCCTCGGCGCCCGGTGAACCTCAGGTGATTCCGAAGTCGAACGCGTCGGCCTGGCGGTGTCCGAACTTCTCCCGCAGGAAGTTGCCCGTCGTGGTCAGTTGCGCCGTCGTGCGGCTATGCCGGCTGGAGTGCAGGGCCTGGGCCTGACCGGAGAGGAGCTGGAGTTGCTCGGTGAGTTCCTCCTTGGGCGTGCGCCCGTTGGGCTGGCGGGCGTCCACCATGTTCGGTGGGATCGCCAGGTAGCCACGCAGCACCCCGGGCAGGTACTTCCTGACAATGGCGTCCAGTTCGTAATCGAAACGCGCATCCTCCGACGGCTCGCGTCGCTCCGCCTCGACGACGCCCTCCAACAGTTGGCGCGTCCGCACGAAACTGCCGTACGCCTCTGCGGGCAGCCGGCGCCTGTGGTGCTCGGCGAACGAACCGGCCCATCCCAGGGCGGCGACCCGGCCGTCCGCACCCTCGAGCGCGGCCTCCGGGGGCGGTGTGTCACTCACCTCGACGGGCGGCTGCCGCTCCTCCGGGACGAAACGGTGCCACCACCGGCGGCGAGCAGGCAGCCACAGATCCCGCAGGTGCCAGGCGCGCACCCCCGAAGCACCCATCGATGCCAGCGCCAGCAGGCCGCCGATGCCGGCGATGTCGAGCCAGAAGACGCCCACCGAGAACCCGGCCGCGTAGATCAAGCCCTCGAGAATCACTCTGAGGTGCTTCTTCACCCCACCGATGACCAGCACGAGGTAGGCCAGCAACGGCAGGAAGACGACGGCCAGGCCCACCTTGACGACGTTGCCCAGCGTCCAGCGTGACATGGGTCAGCCTCCCTCGGTTTCTTGGGTGGAGGCGTCGGCGGTGTGGCTGCGCTCGAGTTGGAGACGGGCTCGGGTCACCTGTCCCTCCAGCACGTCGACTGTTTGCTTCATCGAGCGGGCCGCCTCGGCCTTGTAGTTGTCGATCTCGTCCAACGCCTGGAACACATTGTCGAAGGCCTGCTGCAGTTTCTCCGGGTCGATGGTGGCCTGGGATGCCTGCTGCTGGATGCCGGCGCCCTGGCTGCGGAGCAGTTCCGAGGTGGAGAGGATCATGTCCGAGGTGGTCGTGTTCAGCGCCTCGATCTGGGCGAGCACGATCTTCTGCTGGGCGAGGGCCTGGGAGACGATCACCGCTACCCGCAACGCGGCCAGGGTGGTGTCCAGGGCGCGGTCGACGCCCTTGATGAGTTCGACGTTGTTCTTCCGCACCACATCCAGTGCCAGGTAGCCCTGGGCCGCCACGGCCATCTGGGTCATCAGGTCCTGGTGGCGTTGGCGGACGTAGAAGAGTGCGTCGGCCTCCAAGGTGGTGGCGTCGTCAGCCTTCCCCTCGTTGCGGGCGGCGGCGATCCGCTGCTCCAGCCCGTCGCCGAGGTGGCGGGCGAGAACGGCGTAGTTCGCCAGCTGTCCCAGGCTCGACCACAGCGCGTCACGTTCCGTCTGGATGGCCGCGTTGTCCAGCCGCAGTTCGTCCTGGCCGCCCTTGAGCGCCTTTGTGATCGCGTCGAGCTGGTCCTGCGCGGACTCATACTTCTGGAAGTACCGCTGGATCCCGCTGCCGCTCGGCAGGAACTTCAGGAAGCGCCTGGTGCCGGTGAGGTCGTGGCGGTTGGGGTCGAGTTCGGTGACGATCTGACGCAACTCCGCCAATGTAGCCCCGGTCCGCGATGCCGGGTCGGCGCCGGTGCCTGCCAGGGCCGCGGCGGGGCGTTGGAGCATCCGGTTGGAGGAGTCGGCCGCCTGGTTCATCGTGTCCTCGCCCAGGCGGGTCAACTGCGCCAACTTGGTCTGGAACTCCGGGCTGTGCAGTGGAACGGCGAGCAGCTCCTCGAGGAAGGCCCGGGCCGTCTCGGCATGCTTGCGCTGGGCCTCGGCGTCCACGAGGATCATGCCACCGAGTTTCTCCGGTTCGCGGACCTCCACCTCGTCCGCGGGCGCGGGAGACTCGAGGTGTAGCGGGTTCTCGGCGGCCGGGTGCTGGTTCGTACCGTGGTCGAGCGGGTTCGACATACCGTGCACTCCTCAATACTCGGGGCTACTGACCATTCTCTCAGTACGCCGCGGTCCAAGCACCGCGTATTTTTCGGGACCGGTTCGGGAGGATCGAGCGCCCGGGTGCTGCGGTGGGCCCCGCGGGCCACCACCGCAGAGCAAGGTGCGGAACAGTGAAGGCCACCGCCGCTGAAGCCCCGAGCGCAGGTAGGACGCGCCTGCTCGCCAAGGCCTCCGTCGTCGGGCCCTGCGTCAGCCACCGGTGCATAGTAGGGGGTTGGCGGCGCGTGGAAGGGCGTGAATGGGCGAGAGCGGCAGCGGCGAGGACAGCAACGCCGAAGCGCGATTGAGCAGGGACCAGCGGCAACTGCTGGCGGTGGTGCTGGTGCCGCTGTTCATGTCGCTGCTGAGCGTCTCCATCGTCAACGTGGTGCTGCCGTCGATCCAGATCTCGATCGGCGCCAGTAACACCGGTTTGCAGTGGGTCCTGACCGGTTACACCCTCGCCTTCGGAGTGTTCCTGGTTCCGGCCGGACGCGCCGGGGACCTGTACGGCCGGGCCCGGCTGTTCCTCGCCGGTCTCGTCCTGTTCGGGCTGGCCTCGTTGGCTGCCAGCCTGGCACCCAACGAGATGGTGCTGAACATCGCCCGGGTGTTCATGGGCTTCGGCTCCGGGTTCCTCAACCCCCAGACCGTGGGCCTGGTGCAACAGTTCTTCCAGGGTGAGCAACGCGGACGGGCCTTCGGGTTGTTCGGCTCCATCGTGGGGGTCTCCGTGGCCATCGGTCCGATACTGGGCGGCGGCCTGATCGCGCTGCTGGGCCCGGACTGGGGGTGGCGTGCGGCGTTCCTGATCAACGTGCCGATCGCCGCGATCGGGGTCATCACCGCCTTCATCTGGCTCCCCTCCTCCGCCTGGCGTGCCCTGCCCGAAGCCCTGGGCGGCAGCGTGGAAGGCAAGCGCCCCGACCTGGATCCGGTGGGCCTGGTTCTGTTGACCGGTGCCACGCTGGCGATCATGCTGCCGTTCCTGCAGGCCGGGGCCGGCGGCTGGATCTGGTCGCTGCTCGGCCTGGCGGCCATACTGGTCTTTCTGTGGCTGCGGTGGGAACGCCGGTACAAGGACCGCGGACGTTCCCCGATGGTGGACGTGGCGCTGTTCCGGATCCGCACCTTCGCCAACGGTGCCCTGCTGATCGGGTTGTACTTCACCGGGATGACCAGCGTGTGGGTGGTGGTGGCCCTGTACCTGCAACTGGGCCAGGGCTACTCCGCGCTGGAAGCCGGCCTGGTGGGGCTGCCCTCGGCGATCACCTCCGCCATCGCCGCTGCGATTGCCGGGCGGTACGTGGTGCGGGTGGGCCGGATCATCGTGTTGTTCGGGATCGGGATGCTCCTGGTGGGGGTGGCCGGCAGCGGGATGGTGCTGGTGCTGCACGAGCGGCTCGGGATCAGCATCTGGTGGTTGCTGCTGAGCATGGCGTTCATCGGGTTCGGTCAGGGCAACGTGGTGAGCCCGAACCAGACGCTGTCCCTGCGGGAGGTGCCGCTGTCCTACGCCGGCTCGGCCGGGGGTGTGATGCAGACCGGGCAACGCATCGGCACCGCCGTGGGCATCGCGTTGAACACCGCGATCTTCTTCGCCGCCCAGGCGGTCTGGGGCTGGACGCCGGCGATCCTGCTCGCATTCGCCTCGATCGCGATCATCGTCATCGTTTCCGCCGGCGTGGGGGTGCGGGACTGGGTTCAGGACCGGCAGGAGGGGTAGGAGCCACCCCAAGGAGCCGGGTCACCACAGCAAGCTCACCAGCGCCAGTGGAACCAGCGCAGCAATCGCGGTGGATACGGCACTCAACAGCACCACATGCCACGGCATCGGGAACAAGTTGCGGAACTGGATCCCCAGGCCCAGGCCGAACATCCCCGCCGCCAGGAGCAGCGTACCGGCGTGGTTCACCAGCGGTATCGCACCCTCCGGGATTACCCCCAGCCCAGCGAGAACTGCGGCGATGACGAAACCGACGAGGAACCACGGCACCAAGGGCGGGGCGCCGCCTGAACCAGTCCCGGCGGCGCCGGGCCCGCGGCGATCGCGCCACCGCGCTGCCCCGACCGCAAAGGCCAGCAGCGCGACCCGACCGAGTTTGACCGCCGTGGCCGTCGTCACCGCCGTGGTGCCCACCAGTGAGGCGGCGGCCACCACTTGCGCGACTTCGTGGATACTCGCCCCGGCCCACACGCCGATCAGCTCCGGCGGAAGGCCCAATCCGGCACCAGCGGCCGGGACAACCAGGATCATCACCGAGCCGAAGAGAGTCACCATCGCCAGTGCGATACCGACATCCTCGTCGCGGCGCCGGATCCCGCTCTCCACCGCAGCAATTGCGGCGGCTCCACAGATCGAGAAGCCGCTGGCGATGAGCGTCACCAGCCCTCGGTCCAAGCCCAACCGGTCCCCGATCACTCCGGTCGCCATGAACACGATCACCACCGTGATCAGGATGACCGCGAGCCCAGGCAGCCCGAGCAGCATGATCGCGTCGACCGAGAGGCGGGTGCCCAGCAGCACCACGCCCAACCGCAGCAGCGTCTTGGCGCCCTTCGTCGACTGGGCGATCAGTGCCGTTCGGATCGCCGCGGTGTTGGCCAGGACCGCACCGAGGACCAGTGCAATGATCAACGGGCTGAGCAACGGCACCGCGATCCCGGCAAGCACGGACACCAACCCCGCCAGGGCGGCCGGCCAGGCGCGGGCGAGTGCGGTCAGGCCGGAGGTGAGAGCGGGGTTCGCAGCCCTCATCGACCTCAACTCGGTGGTCCGGGCGTACCGGGACCGGACGCCCCGGACCCGGGCGTCCCGGACTGATAGAACCTGAGCAGCACCGACTGCACCAGGGCAGCGGTGGAGTCGATGATCGGCACCGCGCGGTGCCCGGGCAGCACCAACGACAATTCCGTGCACGCGGAGATGATGGTCATTGCCCCGGACGCCACCAACTGGTCGCACACCACCGCGAGCGCTGCCGCGGCCCGCCCGAGTGCCGCAGTGGTGCCGACCTTCACCTGGTAGATCGCCTCGATCAGGCGTTCCTGGTCCGGCGGTTCGGGCAGGAGCGCCGCCCGGTCGCGTTCTGCCAGGGCCTGCTGGTACAGGCCCGAGCCAAGGGTGGCCGACGTCGCCAGGACCCCGATCGGGCCAGCCTCGATCAGACCTGCCTCGACCGCGGCATCGCTGCCACCCACCTCGAGTGCCCGCTCGATGGTCGCGTCCACGATGCTGAGCAGTTCCACCCCCTGCTCCCGGGCGACCGGACCCAACCACACGTGGGCGGTATTGCACGGGGACACGATCACGTCAGCCCCACTGGCCTGCAGCGCGCGTACGCCCCGCTCCAACCAGGGCACCACGCTCGGCCCCGCACCGGTCAGGGCAGCGGTGCGGTCCGGCACGGTCGGATCCGCCCACATCACCACCCGCAGATGGTCCTGATCGCGCGTCGCCGGTGTGCGCGTAACCAACTGGGTGTAGAAGGCAGCCGTGGCTGCCGGCCCCATGCCACCCAGGATGCCCAGGAGGGGACGCTCAGGCATCAACGTCCTTCAGTGCCGCGTCCGGGTAGGCATACAGCGCCGGAGCGCCACCGGTATGAAGGAACAGCACGTCCTCGTCAGAGGCGAAACGCCCCTGGCGGATCAGGCCGATCAGCCCTGCCGCGGTCTTGCCGGTGTACACGGGGTCGAGGAGAATCCCCTCGGTGCGCGCGAAGAGTTGAATGGCAGCGGTCATCTCATCGGTGGGAAGGGAGTAGCCCGGCCCCACGTAGTCATCCACCACCTGCACGGCCTCCTCGGTCACCACCGGGTCGAGGCCCAGGCGGCCCAGCGCAGCGTTCGCCAGGTTCCGGATCTTTGCTTCCTGGCCGGCCTTGTCCGCGCGGACGCTGATGCCCGTCACCGGGATCCGCGAGGACAGCGCCTGCTGGCCGGCGAGAAGCCCGGCGTGGGTGCCCCCGGATCCACTGGCACACACGATGTGGTCAAAGGAGGGGCCGGCGTCGAAGGCCTGCGCCTGGATCTCAGCAGCGCAGGCGGCGTAGCCCAGCGCCCCGAGATCATTCGAGCCGCCACCGGGGATGATGTAGGGCTGACGGCCCCGGCCACGCAGGTCCTCGGCCATCTGCTCCATCGCCCCCTGCAGGTCGGTGCCTGCCGGCACCACCTCGGTGCCGTCCACGCCGAGCAGCCGGAACAGGAAGTGGTTGCCCAGCGCCTCCTCGTGGTACGAACCGGGGACACGCTCCTCCAGCACCAGATAGCAGGACATTCCTTCCCGTACAGCAGCAGACAGCGTCAGCCGGCAATGGTTGGACTGCACCGCCCCGGTGGTGACGATCGTGTCGGCTCCGCTGTTGATCGCATCCGCCATGAGGAACTCGAGTTTGCGGGTCTTGTTTCCCCCGGCCGTCAACCCGAGGAGGTCGTCGCGCTTGATGTGAATCCGTGGTCCACCCAGTTCCCTGCTCAGGTTCGCCAGGAACTCGATCGGGGTGTGTCCGGCGGTGTAACGCCGGCGCGGAATACGTGCCAGGTCCATCGTTCTACTCCTCGTCCTCTGTTCGGGGTCGTGCCGGCAAGCACGCGGTTCACAGCGTCACGGCCCGTCCGGTCTGCACCGACTCCTCGGCGGCCAACCCGATGCGGACCGCTTGCACGCCATCGCGCAGCGTCACCTCGACCGGTGCGCCATCAAGCACGGCCCGTCGGAAGCCCAGGTGCTGGAAGTAGGTCGACCCGTGGTGGGCACCGGCAGCGAGCACCGCAGGATCAACCGGGACCGAACTGCGCACCGGACCCTGCGGTGCGCGCGGGCTGAACTCCACCTCGGCCTCGCGTAGTTGACCGGCGGGCCAGTGATCGGCATCGACCGGCACGAAGCACTCGGCCTTGGCCACATCCCCCACCAACGAGATGTGCTCCTGGAAGGCTGAGCCCTCGGCGAACATGCACAGGTCCAACATGGCGCGCACACCGGCGGCGAAGTCCACGACGACGAACGCGTTGTCGAGGATGTCCGGGCGCCGCCCGTCATAGGACTCATCGGCGTGATTCACATCCGACCCTCCGGAGGCATAGACCCGGATCGGCTCATCGGCGGTGAGCAGCCGCATCAGGTCGAAGAAGTGGCAGCACTTCTCCACGAGCGTCCCCCCGGTTCGTTCGGAGAACCGGTTCCAGTCATCGACCTTGTCCAGGAAGGGGAACCGGTGCTCACGGATCGACAGCATCCGCAACCGCCCCAGATCACCGCCGCGCAACCGCTGCAGTATCTGCTGCACCGGGGGCATGTAGCGATACTCCATCGCCACCCAGATGGGCGCCGGGTGCGCAGCCGCTGCCTCCTCCAACAGGTGAGTATCGGCCATCGTGGTGCACACCGGTTTCTCCACGAGCACCGGGTAGGGGTGGGGGTGGGAGAAGATCTGCGTGAGGATGGCCGCGTGGGTGTCGTTCGGGCTGGCGATGACCAGGGCATCCACCAGGCCCGAGGACAGCAGATCCCCGGGCTGGTGGTAGCGGATGACGTCGTGCGGGGCGTTCGGCAGGCCCATCACCTCGGCGTGGGTCGCCTCGAGCGATTCAGCGTTGGGGTCGGACAGTGCGGTCACCACACTCCCCGGGATGAGCGCGAGGTTGCGCACGTGCTCACGCGCCATCTGCCCCGCGCCGATGATGCCGTAGCGGATCGTTCGCTGCGCGGGTCCGGAATGCTCCACGGTCTGCCTCTCGGAGTGCTGGGTCTCGGTGTACTGGAACTGCTTGTGGCGGTCGGTCATGGAGCGCTAGCGCCAGGCGAGGTAGCGCACACTCTGAAACTCTTCCAGGCCCAGGCGTGAGCCCTCCCGGCCCAGACCGGACTGCTTCACCCCGCCCATCGGGGCGTAAGCCGCGGCCGGCACCGGATCATTGATCCCGAGGATCCCGACCTGCAGGCTCCGAGCCATCCGCCAGCACCGGGAGGCATCGGTGGTGAACACGAAACTCGCCAGACCCATCTCGGTGCTGTTCGCCCGTTCGACCACCTCTTCTTCGGTGTCGAACCGGAAGACGCCGGCGACCGGACCGAAGATCTCCTCGGTCGCGATCGCACAATGCCCGGGCACCTCGGCCAGGAGCGCCGGAGCGACGTAGGGTCCTTCCGGCACGGTCGCGCGTGGGGTGTTGACCACGTGCGCTCCCGCGCTCAGGGCCTCCTCGACCATCGCCTCCACCGCGGCGCGCCGATCCTCATCGATCAGCGGCCCCAAGTCGGGCATCGGTTCGCTCGTCGGGTCCCCGATAGTCATGTCCTGGATCTTCTCGGCGAGGCGGCGGGTGAACTCCCCGTAGACCCCGGCCTGGACGAAGAAGCGGTTCGCCGCTACGCAGGACTGTCCGTTGTTGCGGAACTTCGCCACCAGGGCACCTTCTACTGCCAGGTCCACGTCGGCGTCGTCGAAGACGATGAACGCCCCGTTTCCGCCCAGTTCCAGCAGCGGGTGCACGACCCGCTCGGCGGCCTTGGCCATGATCTGACGCCCGACGACGGTGGAGCCGGTGAAACTGACGACCCGCGTGCTGGGGTGCTCGAGCAACGCCTCGGTCACCTCTTGCGGCGGTCCGTGCACCAGGTTGATCACTCCCGCCGGGAATCCGGCCTCGGCCAGGCAGCGGATCATTTCCGTCACCGCCAGTGGTGCCTTCTCCGACACCCTCGCCACCACGGTGCACCCGGCTGCGAGCGCCGGGGCGAGTTTGCGGGCCTGGATCGAGCAGGGGAAGTTCCAGGGCGACAGGCTGACCACCACCCCGGCCGGTTCACGGAGGGTGAGTTGCTCACGTCCGGACGCTTCGGGGGTGAGGACCTCACCGGCTGGGCGGCGTGCTTCCTCGGCGAACCAGCGCAGATACTCCATCGACAGGTTCACCTCCGCCACTGCCTCGGGCAGGCGCTTACCGGTCTCCCGGGCCAGGAGCGTCGCGATCTCCTGGTGCCGCCGCCTCAGCACTGTCACCGCCTGCATCAGGATGTCGGCACGCTCCCGGGCCGGCCGGCCGCCCCACTGCGCCAGTGCCCGCCGGGCCGCGTCGGCAGCGGCCACGGCCTGCTCGGCACCGGCCCAGGCCAGGTGAGCGATCACAGCACCATCGGCGGGATTGTGCACCGGGCGGGTGGTGGACGATCCCACCCAGTCGCCATCGATCAGCATCGCGACGGTAGGGGCATCGGACGTGGTCATCGGTTCTCCTCATCGGGTGGGATCGTCTCGGTGCAGCGGACCGGTACACCACCGGGCGCGGGCAGGGCTGTCATCCCTTCACCGCCCCCGCGGTGATACCGGCCACGAAGTAGCGCTGCAGGAAGATGTAGGTCAACGTGATCGGCACCGAGGCGATCACCACACCGGTGAACAGCAGGGGGTAGTCGGTGAGGAACTCCCCCTGGAAGTTCAACAGTGCCAGGGGGATGGTCTTCTTCGAATCGGTATTGATGAACAGCAGCGGATACAGCAGGTCGTTCCACTGGATCACGAACAGGAAGATCGCGGTCGCCGCTACCGAGGGCATCGACATCGGCAGCACGACCGACCAGTAGGTCCGCATTGGGCCGGCGCCGTCCACGGCGCTGGCCTCATAGGCCTCCCGGGGCAGGGTGCGCATGAAGCCACCGAGGATGAACACCGCCACCGGCAGGCCCACGGCGATATTGATCAGCACCAGTCCGAGGCGGTTGTCGAGTAACCCGAGCTGGTCGAACAGCGCGTACTGGGGAATCATGTTCGCCTGCGGTGGGATGGACATGCCCAGCACCAGGAACCCGAAGATGAGCCAGCCCTTCCACCCGGGAATGCGGGCGGTGGCATAGGCGGCCAGGCTGCCCAGCAGCAAGGTCAGGAACACCGAGGCACTCGTGACCATCACGCTGTTCAGGAACGCCTGGTCGAGACTCTGCTGGTTGAAGACGATGTCGTAGTTCTGCAGCGACACCGACGACGGCAGCCCGAAGGGAGAGGCGAACAGTTCCGGGGTGGTCTTGAAACTACCGAAGATGACCACGGTGATCGGCACGAGAATCAGCGCCGCGTAGACGGTGAGGATGGTGGTCCGCGTGATCGTGTAACGCATGGTCCTCAGGCCTCCTTCTGCGTGAGTTTCAGCAGGCGGCGCTGGGCGATGACGATCGCGGCGATGAAGGCCATGAAGATCAACGACTGGGCGGCGGCGTACCCGAACTCGGTGTTGGCGAAGGTGGAGTAGATCCGGGTGGACAAGATGTCGAGGCTGCGTCGCGGCGGGAGCCCGCCGAGTCCGAGGATCAGGTCGAAGGCCTTGAAGGACTGGATGGTGGTGTAAGCCACCACGATCGCCGTGGCCGGGGCGATCATCGGCCAGGTGATCTTGGTGAACTGCTTCCACTTCCCGGCACCGTCGATCTCGGCGGCCTCGTACAACTCCGCCGGCACCCCTTGCAGCCCGGCGATGAAGATCACCATCATCTGCCCGGCGTGGAACCAGACCTGGGTGATCGCCACCCAATAGATCGCCTGCTCGTTGTTTCCCAGATAGGCGCTGGTGTACTCGCCCAACCCCACGGCCTCCAGCACAGAATTGCCCAGGCCGTAGTTCGGGTCATAGATGAACTTCCAGATGTAGGCCACCGAGACCGAGGACAGGATCGTGGGGAAGAAGAACAGCCCCCGCAGCAGTGTGGAGCCGGTGGAGTTGCGCACCAGGAAGATCGCCAGCATCAGCGCCAGCAAGGTCTGGAAGACCACCACGACCAACATGAACTTGAGGTTGTTCGACAACGCGTTCATGAACAACGAGTCGTTGGTGAACAGGTTGCGGAAGTTGCCCAACCCCACGCTCTCGTACTCGGCGCTGAACCCGTCCCAATCGGTCACCGAGTACTGCACGGCCTGTAACGCCGGGATAGCGAAGAAGATGATGTAGATGACCAGGGCCGGGATGGGAAACACGTACAGCGCCGGATGCACCCGCGTGGGCCCACCACGCTTCCTGCGCGCCGGAGGCAGTGCCGGGTTCGGCGGAACCGGCGGGCGTGCCCGCCGAACCGGTTCCGCGGATGTCCCTGTCATGTGTTCCTCAGCAGGTTCGCCGACCGGGTCGCGCCGATAGTCGGGTAGAGCCGTCGGCGGGACCTGATGGTCATGGGTCAGCGGTTGATGCGCTGGTCGATGATTTCCTGGGCCTGTTCCGCGGCCTCGTCCACCGAGGTACCGCCGACGACGTCGATGCAGGCCTGCTCGGCGGCGTTGCGGATATCCAGGTCGTTGAACTGGAAACGAGCGGCCAGCATGGTCTCCTTGTCCAGCCAGTCCGTGGTGGCGTCCAGGTCCTCGTTGTCGTAGTCGACGTCGGACACCGTCAGGTGCTGGGAGGTGCCGTTCGCGTAGGTGCTCGCGGGCCCCGACTCGCTCAGGAACCGCAGGAACTCCAACGCCGTGGCCTGGTTGTCCGAGGCGGAGTTGACCCCGAGCACGAAGGTGGCGTTGTGCACCCCCTCGTACTTGCGCTCCTCGGCCGACACGGTGACAGGTGCGGCCATGCCGAAGGGGAACTCCGCCCCCAGTTCGCGCACAGCTGCCATGTGGAACGAGCCGGTCATCAACAACGCCGCGTCACCCTGGGCGAACATCTGCTGGACCGGTTCCACCGCGGTGCCCGTGGAGTTCGCCTGGAAGTACGGGCGCAACTCCTCGTACTGGCTCAGGGTGTGCAGGAACCAGTCGTCGGTGACCTTGTACTCCCCGGTCTCGATCTTGACGCACATGTCATCACTGGGCGCGTTGTTCATCACCATCGCGTTGAACAGGTGCCCGGCGTTGCCGATCTCGCCACCCGACCAGGCCATCGGGACCTTGTCCAGGGACATGATCGCCTCACACATGGCCAGCCACCCCTCCCAGTCACCGGGGGGTTCGGTGATCCCGGCCTGCTCGAGCAGGTCCAGGTTCGTGATCGGCTGGTTGAACACCAATTGGTAGGGCAGGCCGTACTGGACCCCGTCGCGCGCGCCCGAGTCGATCAGGCTGGCGTTGTACAGGTCCGGCACGCCGGTACCACTCAGGTCGGTGTAGAGCCCTGCGTCGACCATGTCCTCGAACTGGGCGCCCCGGAAGGCCACGAACAGGTCACCGATGTTGCCGGTGCGGATCTGCTGCAGGGCGTTGGACTGGTAGTCGTTGGAGGGCGAGATGTCCTGGGAGATACTGACCCCCTCGTGCTCGGCAATGAACTCCTCGATGAGTTCGGCCAGGATCGCCTGGTCCTCAGCGCGCCAGTGCGCGAAGGAGATGGAGCCGTCCACCTCACCTTCGAAGGCCCCGCCGTTCTCCTCCGAGGTGCCACCATCCCCGCCACCGGAGCCGGGCCCGGCACAGGCGGCCAGGAATGCCGCGGAGCCGGTGGCGCCGAAGAGTTGCAGGGCGCGGCGCCGGGACAGTGCCGCACGGGAGAGGGGCCGGTTCTGGTTGGTGTTCATGTCGTTCTCCTTCGAACTGTTGGTTTCTCACCATTCGATGACGGGGATATTGAGGAGATCGGCAGCAGCACGTAGTTGCGGCCGAACGTCGGTCCAGGCAAGGACCGTGTGGTGGGGGAAACCGCCGGTGACGAGCCCGTGCACGAATTCACTGGCATCGGTGTCCAGGCGGACATCGGCGGTGTTGCCCTGGAACCGGTTCGGCCCGGGCAGTGACTGCCCGCTGCCGATCAGTAGGCGCAAGCCCTCGCCGGCGAGGTCTTCGGTGAACCGGGCCATGATCACCGGCCCGGTGCGCAGGGGGAAGTTGCCGGCCACGCCGATCTTGCGGTTGCAGTGCACCGACTGGACGGCGTTGGCAGGGTCGGCAGCCAAAGTGGTGGCCGCCGAGCCGCAATGCCAGAACCGCACCACGTTGCGTCCGGTGTCCAGGTCCACGGTGTCCACCAAGTAACTCATCCCCGCCCCGAGGGCCTGCAACGTCAACATGGTGGCCGCGCCGTAGACATCCCGTTCACACTGGGTGGGTACGCCTTCGCCGGCCAGGCGGGACAGTGATGAGCACGGGCACACCCCGACGCGGGTGGGGAACTCCGGCCAACAGCGCACCGCGACCGAAGCGAGGTCGTGTGTGCCGGACCATTCCCGCAGCGCCACCGTGATGGCGGCGTGCTTGCTCACCTCGGTCGGGTCCAGGTCATCCAGGCTGGGCTGGGCTGCGACGGCCGCACGGAACTCCTCGTGCTGCGCTTCCGACCCGACCGCCTCGACCCGGGCGAAGGCCTCGTCGATACTCAACTGCTGCACCCGCAGCCCGAATACCTGGGTCAGCAAGTCCGGGTCGTACTCACTGGGTGTGAAACCCGGTGGCGGATCGCCGATCACGCCGATACTGCGCCCGTGCAGGGACGCCAGAGCGGTGCGCACCGCCTCGGTATCGGCGCGTTCACCGGCCGCGCTCGGCAGAGCCGGTGCGGGCGGGAGGTCACCGGTGAGTGCCGCCTGCAGGGCACGGCGGACCTGGTCCTCCTCGGGATCACCGTAGAGGAGTCGGACCTGCCCCCCGGAGCGGGCCAGCGCGTGGCCGAACAGGTTGGCACCGCAGAGCGAGTTCAGCCACAACCGGTCGCCGACAGGGCCGGGTTCCCGGAAGGCCCACAGCAGCACGGGTACCTGCTGGTCGGCATAGAGCTGCAGTGCCGGGTTGGCGTCGGAGAAGGACGCACAGACGTTGATCACCAGGTCCGCGCCCTGGAGATGCCCGGCGGCGGCCCCGATGTCCTCGGGCGTCATCACCAACTCCCGGGGCCCGCGCACCTGCGCACCGAGTTCGGTCAGCAGCGCCCGGGCCTGATCGGCCCGCTGCTGGGCGACGTCGACGGCGAACGTCGGCCTCGCCGTCGGGATCATGGCGACCTTCATGCTGCCTCCCCGACCACGTCGTCGACGATCTCGCCCAGGTGCTGCAGCCGGGCGACGGCCGCCGTCCGCAGGTCCGCTTCGACGTCGGGTGTTGCGATGCTGGAGGCCCACACCGCCCGTCCCGCGAGGAAGCCCGAGGCCCCTTCGGTGCACGCCAACCGAACCGCGGTGGGGAACGCGTCCTCGGGGACCCCGCTGGACAGCACCACCCAGGGCGAGTCGACCGCGGCCGTGATCTCGGCGCACCGGCGGCGGATCTCCTCGGGTGCGCCCTGACCGTGCAGGGGCACCTCACCCTTGTACAGGTCCGCGCCGAGCGAACCCAGTTCGCGCGCCGCGGCGAGCACCCCGGCGTCCCAGTCCCAGGTGCTACCCGAGACCGGTGCGCGGGAAAGCGGTTCGATGATGCTGAGCAGACCGGCGTCGTGGCAACGGCCGATGAACTCCTCCACCATCGCGATCCGTTCCCGGGGCTCGGTGTCGGGCCGGTAGATCACCAACAGTTTCATCGCCCGAGCGCCCTGGTCGCGCACCCGCACCGGATCCACCTGGTAGTCGATCGTGACGTTCCCGACCAGTTCGCCATGGGCGCTCTCGAAGTGATCCGCCGCCGCGATCAGGGCGCACCGCTCATCGACCACTCCGGCCTGCACGATCGGCTCCCAGCCGAACTGACGGTCGATCAGCACCGCCGAGGCGTGCGGGGAGAGGATTCTGGCGGCGGCGATCTTGAAGTCGGTCACGTCCTGGTCGCTGACCGGGCCCCGGGTGTGTTCGGCGAACATGCCCCGCAGCGCCTCGCGCTGGTCAACGGCCAGCATCGCGAAAGCACCGGAGGGTCGTTGCAGGTCGCTCAAGTGGGGTGGGGCGGTCGTCGGCTCAGCCATCAGCGGGGGCCTCCTCAGGCACGGTGGTGGTGCGGGAGGCGAGTGCCGCCAGCACGTCGTGGTGGGTGGGGATGGCGCTGCGGCCATCCACCGCTGCGCAGGACAGGGCGGCAGCGATGTTGGCATAGGCCATGGCATCGGGCCGGGGCAGTCCGCGGTGCAGCGCGGAGACCAGCGCGCCGTGGAACACGTCCCCGGCGCCCAACGTGCTCACCAGCGGGGCTGGATGGGCGGGGGCGTGCACCAGGTTGCCGTCGGCGTCGAGCCCTACGCATCCGCGGGCACCGTCGGTGGCGACGACGCTGCGGGCACCGTCGTCGAGGGTGCGTTGCAGCAACTCCGGGGCCGGTGCGCCGCGGTACTGGCGGCGCAGTGCCTCCAGGGTGGGGGCGTACAGGTCCACTCCGGTGGGGTCGAAGTCCTCGATCGGGTTGCCACCATCGACCGACAGGCGCGGGTGCTGCTCTGCCGGCAGTTCCTGCAGGTAGCGGCGCACCGGCGCCCAGCCCATCTGGTCGACGTGGATCCAGATGGCGCCGTCCAGCAGTTCCGCGGCAGCCTCGCCGATGCGCGGGCGGGTGGCCGGTCGGTTCACGATCGCCCGGGTGTGCCGGACCGGGTCCACCAGCACCACACTGGCCGCCGAGCGGACACCGGGGGTGATCTGCACACCACGGACGTCGACACCTTCGTCCTGCAGGTCGGACAGGATCTGCCGGCCCTCGGTGTCGTCACCGACGGTGCCGATCATCGCGACGCTCGAGCCCAGCCGCCGGGCGGCGACCGCCGCCGTCGCCGCCGGACCTCCGCCGGCGAAGACCACATCCTGGGCGACCTGCCGCGAATCGGGTGCAGGGAACTGCTCGACCACCGCGATGGCGTCGTAGGTGAGCACCCCGACACAGACGATGTCTGCGGTGTTCCCAGCATCCATGCCCACTCCTCACCATTGAATGAGGCAAACTCAACACGCGAGTGTTGAATAATCAACACGTCCATCTTTGCGAACCGGCATGATGTCTGTCAAGGAGTGATGCCACATGACCGAACCGACCACGGCCAGGAGCCTGCCCGGGGCCGAGCGTCGCGCCCGCATCATGGAACTCCTCAGCGTGCACGGCTTCCAGAAGGTGACCGACCTGGTCGACCTGCTCGGAGTCTCCGACATGACCGTGCGACGAGACCTGCGCAAACTGGCCGCAGCAGGGGAACTGCGGGTGGTCCACGGTGGCGCCAGCCTGCTGCACGCGACCCTGCGCACCCCAGACTTCACCAGCCGGGGAGCTCATCAGCGGGCAGCCAAGCAGCGAATGGCACAGGCAGCCCTGGGGCTGATCAAGCCCGGCGCCACGATCGCCTTCGATGCCGGGACGACCGCGTTCGAACTCGCCGCGGCCCTACCCCCCACGTTCTCCGGGTGCGTGATCAGCCACTCGGTGCCGGTGCTGCAGCACATGCTCAACTTCCCGCACCTCCGGGTGATCGGACTGGGCGGTGAACTCCTGGTGGACAGTCAGGCATTTGTCGGCGGGCAGACGGTGGCAGCCCTGGCGAACCTGCACGCCGATGTGCTGTTCATCGGCGTCGCGGCGCTGCGCAGGTCGGGGATGTACGTTGCCACCGACCAGGAGCGCCCCACCAAACAGGCACTGATGCAGGCGGCCGGCCGGGTAGTGCTGCTGGCCGACCATTCCAAGTTCGATGCCGCCGCGCCGGTGCTCCTGGGCGAGCTGGACCAGGTGGACGTGCTCGTGACCGATCGACCGTTGCAGCCGCCACTGTCGCAAGCGTTCGCCGAGGCACGGGTGCAGGTTCTCACCGCAACCTGACCACTCGGCGTCATCAGTCGCGCCACCGACCACCGGCGCCTACTGCGGGCGCGTCCCCCCGCTCACTGCAGCCGTGCCACCGCCGCAGCGATCGCCGCGATACCGTCCTCGATGGTGTCCAGGTCGGTGGCATAGGACATCCGGAAGAACGGCTCGGCGCCGAAGGCTGAACCCTGGATCACCGCCACGCCTGCCTCCTCCAGCAGGTACAGGGTCACCTCTTGATCATCGGTCAGTTCCGCACCCTGCGGCGTGCGCCGCCCGAGCAGGCCCTCGCAGTCCAGGAACAGGTAGAACGCTCCGTCCGGCTCGATCGGGTTCAATCCGTCGACATCGGCGATGAGTTCCAGGGCGCGGTCGCGGCGCTGACGGTAGGCGCGGACGGTCTCGGCGACGAAGGACTGATCCCCGGTCAATGCCGCCACGGCACCGGCCTGGGAGATCGAGGACGGGCACGTCGACGTCTGGGATTGCAGCAGGTTGATCGCCCCGATGAGGGCAGGGTCGCCAACGGCGTACCCCAGGCGCCACCCCGTCATCGCGTAGCTTTTCGACACGCCGTTGACGGTCAGGACCCGGGACCGGATCGAGGGTGCGGCCGCGGCCAGCCCGAGCAGGGGCTGGTCGGTGAAGGTGATGTCATCGTAGATCTCATCGCTCAGCACCCAGACGTGGGGCGCCTCCTGCAGGACTGCGGCCAGGGCGTGCAGTTCGGCTCGCGTGTAGGCCACGCCTGTCGGGTTGCTGGGACTGTTCAGGATCAACCAGCGGGTGCGCGGGGTGATCGCCTCCCGTAGTTGTGCCGGCGTGATCTTGTACCGGTCCTGCGCCTGGGTCTGCACGATGACGGGAGTACCGTCGTTGGCGCCGACCATGTCCGGGTAGGAGACCCAGTAGGGGGTCGGGATGATGACCTCGTCACCGGCATCGAGGGTGGCGCTGAACGCCAGGTAGATGACCTGCTTGGCCCCTCCGCCCACGGTGATGGAGCCATCGGGGTAGGAGATGCCTGAGGTGCGCTCCATCCGCTCCCGAATCGCAGCCCGCAGTTCGACCGTGCCATTGACCGAGGTGTACCTGGTGTCGCCCGCGTGCATTGCGCGAGTGGCGGCGTCCTTGATGTGCTGGGGTGTGTCGAAGTCCGGCTGGCCGACGGTGAAGTCGAAGATCCGGTTCCCGGCAGCCTTCAGTTCCCGTACTCGCGCAGCAGCGGCGGTGCTGGGGGACTCCTTGATCCGCCGCACCCGGTCAGCCGGTGTGAACGGTGCGGCAATGTGGGTGCCCGTCATCGGGAAACTCCTGGGTGTTGGTCTGGAACGGCTGCTGCGCGAACAGGGTAGCCGGTGCCCGCCGGCCCGGTGCCAGAAAGCTCAGGCCTTCCCCTCGACGGCATCCTCGGGCGCCTCCCGGCCGGCCGGGCCGTCGCCGGCCGGGGCACTGACGCGGTCCCCGCCCAGGGCCAGGTTCTCCCAGTAGTGGGCCCACCAGCCCTGGTCCACGCTGCCCTCCAGCACGATCGCGCCGGTGTTGCTGATCGGGTTGTGCGTGGCGTACTCGCCGCTGATGTTGGCCGCCCGGGCCGCGGACCAGGAGCGCATGATCGCCCCGTGGGTGAACATCACCGCGGTCCGCACCCCATCGGCCGCGGCTTCGGCGAACACCTGGTCATAGCGGTCCCAGACCTCCTCCCCGCTCTCTCCGCCGGGCACGGTCAGGGTCGGGTCATCGGCCCAGCCGAAGATGGTGCCCAGGTAGGCCCGGATCGCCTCGTGGTCCCCACGCATCTCGAACTCACCGGCACTGATCTCCCGCAGCCCCTCGTGCACCCGGAATTCCGCGTCGCGCTGGGCCAGCAACGGCTCCGCCGTCTGCTGGGTGCGCACCAGGGTGGAGGCGTAGACGACGTCGATGTCCTCATCGACCAGGCTGCGCGGCACCGCGGCAGCCTGCTTGCGGCCCAGTTCGGTCAGGTCGGCACCCGGTTCCCCGGTGTCCAACAGGTCGGCCACGTTGGAGGGGGTCTGGCCGTGGCGGATGAGGATCAATCGCATGCCTTCATCATCTCCCGAAAAGGTTGACCGAGTCGTGGCCCACCGGTGAGCATCCGGTGCACACAGGTCGGCCCCGGGTAGGGAGGCACCCGATACTCGCTCTCGCCGTCGCCCTCGCCCTCGCCCTCGCTCGAGCCGATCAGTCCGGGAGGGACAGCGCGACGCGGGCGACGCGGACCAGATCGACCGAGGTCACCGAGATACCGTCGGCAACATCGCGGACCGCCGGATCCACCCACACGCCGGTCTCGGCGCGCCAGGGCAGGAGCTCCAACTCCAGGCCCTGGCGCGTCACCACCTCGCGGTGCTCGGTCAGGTCGATGTCCCACACCCTGCCGTGCCAGAAGTTGTCGCTGACCACCTGGCCATCGATCACCGCGCGGCCCACGTCACCGGTCCAGTTCACGCGCAGCAGCGCCCGGTCGACGTCCTCCAGGAGGTCGCCGGGGATCCGCACGGGCACGGCGGCGGCCCCGGAGAAGTCGGTCGGGGCGCTGAGCCGGTTCATCGGCCCACCGGTCCGGGGCGCGGGCGGGCTGGGCGCGGTCGGACTCAGGTCCGAGGCGATCCGAAGGGTGCCCACAGCGAGGGTCGACAGGCGCCACGTGGCCCAGAGCGAGCCGTGCGCGGCCTCGGAGTCGCGCGCCAGGAGAGCGGGCGGTGCCGTTACGCCGGGCTGCGTCGCGGCGCCGGTGGGTGCCGTGGGGCCGGACCCCCACGTGCCCGGTGCGACCTGCAACGCCGCCGGGGCGGGCAGCACCGAGATCGACGCCGAGTCCACCTCGGTGTCGGCCACCAACTGCCCGTCCAGGGCGTACACCGGCACGTCGGCGAGCACGAGTCGGTCCCGGCCGCCCAGATCCAGACGGTACAGCCGGTTCGCGGCCTGCTCATCCAGCACCACCACCCGGATGCCGGGAAGGTCCACCACCGTCTCGGGACCCGGTGGGGCATCGAGCGTGACCACGGTCGCGGCACCCTCCCGCCGCGCTGACCCGGCGCCGCCCACGGGGATGTCGCCGTCGTCGGCTCCCTGCTCCCTGCCACCGGTCCGTTCCAGGACGAGTTCGACCGGCACGCCCTCGGTCGCACTGAGGACCACCACCTCACCGGCGTCGTCGCTGATCCGGGTGAGCAGTTCCGCCGTCGCGCTGCGCAACCGGAGGTGATCGGTGAGGGGGTAGCGCACCGGCCACGCCACCGAGATGCCACGCGGCAGGTCGACCGGCTCGGCGGGAACGTTGACGACGTCGTCGTCGAACTCGATGCTCACCCGGAAGCCGGGCTGGGCGGCGATGGGCTGCTTCGGCGGCTGGTAGGTGCTGCAGAACAGGTAGCCGCGCCGGCCGTCCGAACGCACCGCCCAGCGCAACTCCTCCGGGTCCTCGCTGCCGCCACCGATGCTGGTGGTCATGGTGGCCAGCGCCGTCCCGTCGGTGGCCAGCCACAGGTGCTGGCGCCGCAGGGTGTGGTGGTGGGCCCTGATCTGGCCGTGCTCACCGATCGGGGCGTTGAAGTCGTAGCTCCGGGTCGGCACGTCATTGGGGTAGCCGGTGGCGTGCGACTCCTGCTCCGGGCCGGCAGCACCCGCCCGCTGGGTGCCCCCGGCGTACATGTAGTAGCCCTGCCAGATGGAACCGCTGCCGATCTTGGCCAGTGCCAGGGCGGTGACGTCCTGGGCGCTGACCAGGGGACGGCGGTGGTAGGCCACGTGCATGCCGCCACCGAGCTCACAGGTGGCGAACGGCAGGTCCGCCGCGTCGGTCCGCGGTGCCGCCGCAGCACCGGTGATCCCGTCGAGGGCCTCGCGCAGGTCGGCACCGACGGTGAGGTCATCGCGCACCTCCCCGTAGCGGAAGTGGTGCTGGGCGAAGGGGGGCCACTCCGTGGTGGTCTCGGCCCAGAATCCGTCGGCGTAGGCGCTGTAGACCGGCAGCAGCGTGCCGGGAACCTCGGCTCCGCCCCAGCCGGTCACGGTCCAGATCGGCACCTGCAGACCGAGGTCTTCGGCGATCCTGCGCAGCGTGGCCAGGTGCTCGGGCTGGTCGTAGAGCTCGTTCTCGATCTGCACACCCACCACGGGTCCGCCCTCGGCGTGGGTGAGGCCGGTGAGCTGGGTAATGACCTGGGCGTAGAGCCGGCGCGCCAGTTCGAGGTAGGCGGGGTCGTTGGTGCGGGTGGGCAGGTTCTGCGCGATGAGCCAGTCCGGGAACCCGCCGTACCGGGCCTCGCCGTGGGCCCAGGGCCCCATCCGCACGATCACCTCGAGGCCGTGCCGGCGGGCCAGGTCGATGAAGGCGCGCAGGTCCCGGTTACCGTCCCAGCGGAACCGGCCCGGATCGGGTTCGTGCGCCTGCCACAGCACGTAGCAGGCCACCGAGGTCAGGCCCCCGGCCCGGGCGTGCCCGAGGGTCTGGGACCAGCGCTCGCGGGGCAGGCGGGCATAGTGCACCTCCCCGGTCACGGGGAACCAGGGACGGCCGCCGCGCTCCAGCCAGCGGCCGGTGACCTCGATGCGGTCCGGCGCCTCCGGGGAGCTGCCCATCGGCGGGTGGCCGCGGCGGGGTGGCCGGGGAGCGGTCACGCGCAGGTGGCGGGCGGTTCGGGCGGGAACGGGGGTGTCGGTGGGCATCCTTCGCGATTGTGCCACGGGCGCGAGCGCGGGCTCCGTCAGGCCCGGAACGGTCCCGGGTCGGCAACGCGTGGCGCGCCTACATCGCCCGGGAGACGGCCCGGCGCAGCGCCACCGCGCCGAGGGCGATCAGCACCGCCGCCATCGCGGCCAGCACCCCGAGCTGCGGGGCGATGTCGGCCACCCCGCCCCCATGGCGCTGGAGTTCGGCGAAGGCCTCATACCCCCAGGCGTGCGGGGTGGCGTGGGCCACGGTGCGCAGGGTTTCCGGGAACAGGTCCAGGGGGAACATCAACCCACCCAACGCGGCCAGCACCAGGCCCAACCCCACCGAGACCCCGGTGGCGGCGCCCTCGTGGTCGATCAGCGCCCCCAACAGCATCGCCGTCCCGGTGGCCACCGCCCCGAACACGGCCACCAGCACCAGTGCCGCGGCGAGGTTGCCGAAGTCCACGTCGAACAGCACCATGCTCGCCACCATGATGTAGCCGCCCTGGACGAACGCGATCACCCACCGGCCCAGCACCTGCCCACCGATCGCCGCACCGGCCGAGACCGGGGAGACCACCACCCGGGCCTGCACTCCCAGGCGCCTGGACTGGATGAGCGTGACGGCACTGGACAGGGTGGACAGGAACACGAACAACAGCAGCATGCTGCCCGCCTCCAGGTCGAACCGGCCCAGCCCGGCGAAGACGTTGGTCTGGCCGCCGGCATCGGTCACGGTCAGGCTCACCGGCGCCACCGCCTCCCGGGCCCCCACCAGGGCCGCGTCGGCCTCCTGCGGCGGTACGCCCGCCTGCGTCAGGGCCGCCACCTCCGCACGCGGCCCGGTCAGGGTGCCCAGCGCGGTGAGCACCCGTTGCTGCACCATCGGGGCACCGGCACCGGAGGCAGCGATCATCTCGATCTGACCGGGCTGTCCCGAGGCGTAGTCGCTCTCCGCCTCCGCATCGATGTACAGGCCCACCTCGGCTCGCTCTCGGGCCACCTCGGTGCGCATCTCCTCGGCGCCGGCGACACCGTCGACCTCGGTGCCGGTGCGCTCCAACTCCTCGGCGAGCCCCTGGCGCAACTCCCCGCCGGCGCCGGTGATGACCACCCGGCCCTGGTCGGCCCCGCCTCCGAACTGCAGGCCGAGCACGAACACCAGCAGCATCGGGAAGATCAGCATGAAGAAGATGTTCGACCGGTCCCGCACGAAGCGGCGCAGTTCGGTTCCGGCGATGGCCAGCACGGCCCTCACAGTTCCGCCCCCCGGTCCGGCAGTAGTCGCGAGGCAACCGCGGCGATCACGGCGAAGCCCACCATGGTGGCCAACGGCACGCCAAGATCAGAGAACTGCCCGCCGCCGGCGACGATCCCCAGCCCGCGCGTGAACGCCCCGATCGGGTTCAGTTCCAGCAATGTGCCGGCGATCCCGCCCGAGGCGATCTGGAAGAAGGCGCCGCCGAACATGCCGAGCACGACGGCGAGGATCGCCTGGGTGACGCCGGCTTGCTCTGCGGTGCGGGCCAGCCGGGCGACGACGAACATCAGCGACGTGGCCGCGGCCACCACCGCGAGCACCAATACGGCCACCAGCGGGACCGAGCCGAAGGAGACATCGAACATCCACCCGCCCACCGTGAGGAGCACCCCCGTGGCCCCGACGCCCAGCACGTACGCCGAGATCGCCTTGCCCGCCACGATCACTCCGGGCCGCATCGGCATAGACCGCAGCCGCACCAGGGTGCCCTGCTCGCGCTCGTTGATCAGTGACAGCACCCCGAAGCCCACCGTGAACAGCAGGAACAGCCCCGCCTGCCCCGCCACCATGGTGCCGCCACCGTCGAGTTGTTCACTGGCGGTGCGTCCCTCGATGGTGGTGACCGCTTCGGGCGCCTGGGCCACCGACTGGGCCACCATCGCCAACTCCTCATCCGACAGGCCCAGTTCGGCCCCGGCCCGGGTGGCCGTCGTCACCGAGGTGAACCGCTCGGCCACCGCCTGGGTCACCGAGATGACGATGTTGGTCTGCAGTCCGGCGGCCTCGCCCTCGATCACCTCCACAGTCGCCTGGTCGCCCTCGGCCACCGAGGCTGCGTCGCCGCCGTCGACGACGATGCCCAGGTCCGCGCTGCCATCGCGCACCAGCGGGCGTACCTGATCGGCACCGACCTCATCGACATTGATCTCGAAGGCGTCCACCCGCCCCAGGGTGGCGATCACCGCCCGGGCCAGGTCGTCGTCGGCGGCCGCCGTGATCGCCACGGCGGTCGGCTCGAACTCGATGTCCTCGGCGCCGGAGAAGACCAGGTTCATCACGAACATCAACGCGATCGGCACCACGAGGCCGAAGATGAGCACCGACTTGTCCCGGACGCGCTGGCGCAGATCCGCCGCCGCCAGAGTGAGCAGTTGGCTCATGTCAGTCCCGCAGCGCCTTGCCGGTCAGGTGCAGGAACACCGATTCCAGGTTCGGCCGGGAGATTCCCACATCGTCCAGTTCCATCCCGGCCCTGCCGGCGGCGGTGACCACCGAGGCCACCGCGGTGGGGGCATCGCGCACGTGCAGGACCAGGTCGCGACCGTCGGCCACCACCTGCTCCACGGCCGGTAATGAGAGCAACTGCTCAGCCGCGGCGGCCACCGCGCCGGTGCCGACCAACCGGATCTCGTCGAGTTCGCCGATGAGACGGATCAGTTCGCTTCGGGTGCCCTCGGCCTGGACCTTCCCGGCGTCGATGATGGCGATCCGGTCGCACAGCCGCTCGGCCTCCTCCATGTAGTGGGTGGTGTAGAGCACCGCCATGCCCTCGGTGGACAGCGCCTCCACCGATTCCAGGATCGCGTTGCGCGACTGCGGGTCCACCCCCACCGTCGGTTCGTCCAGGATCAACAACGAGGGCCGGTGCAGCAGACCGATGCCGATGTTCAGGCGGCGTTTCATCCCGCCGGAGAACTTCTTGGTGGCCTCTTTGGCGCGGTCGGCCAGCCCGATCAGGTCCAACACCTCATCGATCCGTCCACGCAGGTCCTTGCCGCCCATGCCCTGCAGACGGCCGAAGAAGGACAGGTTCTCCCGGGCGTTGAGTTCGGGGTAGATGGCCAGGTCCTGGGGCACCAGGCCCAGGTGGGCCTTGGGGGCCACCCGGTTCGGGCCCATCACCTTCCCGGCGATGCGCACCTGCCCGGCGTCGGCGCGGATCAGCCCGGCGGCCATCGAGATCGTAGTGGTCTTCCCGGCCCCGTTGGGCCCGAGCAGCCCGTAGGTCTCCCCGGGGTCGATGTGGAAACTCACCCCGTCCACGGCGGTGAGGTCGCCGAACCGGCGCACCAGGCCCTCGGCCTGCAACACCGGGCCTGCGATGGACGCGGCGCTACGCACGGCGGTGGTCTGAGTCATGACGGCTCCTCGTCCTGGCAACGTCCTGCGGTTCAGCTGGGACGGCCAATGCCCAGCCTGCCACGGGCGCGTCCCCGTATGGACGGGATTACCCTGGACAGTGCGCTGAACGCCCGTTTAGGCTACTGACCGTGCGATCAACCCGCTGGCGCGCTCTCGTCGCATCGCGCTTGCCTTGCACGGGGGCCAGCGCCCCGCCGCCTTCGTCCATCGATCCCGGGAGACCCCCGATGAACCCAGCCATCGAGATCCGCAACCTGGTCAAGACGTTCGGCCCGACCCGGGCCCTGGACGGGGTGGACCTGACCGTCCAACCCGGGCAGGTGCACGGCTTCCTCGGCCCCAACGGCGCCGGCAAATCCACCACCATCCGGGTCCTGCTGGGCCTGCTGCGCCCCGATTCCGGCACCGCCACGGTGCTGGGCGGGGACGCCTGGTCCGACGCGGTGACCCTGCATCACCGGTTGGCCTACGTGCCCGGCGATGTCTCGCTGTGGCCGAACCTGACCGGCGGAGAGGCGATCGACCTGTTCGCCCGCCTGCGCGGCACGGCCGACCGGCACCGCCGCGATGACCTGATCGAACGTTTCGACCTGGACCCCACCAAGAAGGGCCGCACCTACTCCAAGGGCAACCGGCAGAAGGTCGCGATCGTGGCCGCCCTGGCCGCCGACGTGGAACTGCTGGTGCTGGATGAGCCCACCTCCGGTCTGGACCCGCTGATGGAGGCCGTCTTCGCCGAGGTCATCGCCGAGGAGAACGCCAGGGGCCGGACCGTGCTGCTGTCCAGCCACACCCTGGCCCAGGTGGAGAAGCTCTGCGAGCACATCTCCATCATCCGCTCCGGGCGGATCGTGGAGTCCGGATCCCTGGCGCAGATGCGTCACCTGATGCGCACCACCGTTGATGTGGTCACCGCAGGCCCGGTGGACCTCAGCGGGGTGGCGGGCGTGCACGACCTGGCCGACGACGACGAGGGCGCGTTGCGTATGGACGTCGACACCGAGCACCTCGATGAGGTGATCGGACACCTGCACGCCGCCGGGATCCGGTCCCTGCAGGCGCACCCCCCGACTCTGGAGCAGTTGTTCATGCGCCACTACGGCAGCGCGGAGGCCGGCGTCGAGGGGGCCGCAGACGACGCCGCAACCGCACGCACCGGCGCGGGAACCGGCACCACCGGCGACCTCAAGGCTGCGGACCGATGAGCGCCGCGACCGCTACCCGTCCTGCCCCGTCCGCCCCGCCGACGCCGGCGCGCACCGGGGAACTGCGCGGCCTGGGAACCCTGGTGCGATTCGCGCTCCGCCGTGACCGAATGCGCCTTCCGATGTGGATCCTCGGCATCCTGCTGGCCACCGTGGGCACCGCCGTGAGTTTCCCGGCCTCCTACCCCGACGCCGAGGCCCGCGCCGGCGCGCTGCTGACCATCGACAATCCCGGCACCACCGCCCTGATCGGCGCAGTGTACGGCGACGGCGACTACACCTACGGCATCATCACCGGCCACAACCTGCTGGTGCTGATCTCCGCGATCGTGGCGCTGATGTCGATCTTCACCCTGGTACGACACACCCGCGCCGAGGAGGAGTCCGAACGGCTCGAACTGGTCCGCTCGGGCCCGGTGGGCCGCTTCGCTCCCGCCGCGGCGGCGATGATCGTGGTGATCGGGACGAACCTGATGCTGGCCCTGGCGCTCGCGCTCGGCCTGGGATCGCTGGGGATCGAGACGGTGACCTGGGCGGGCTCGTTCGTGTTCGGTGCCGCAGCGGGATCGGTGGGCCTGGTCTTCGCCGGGATCGCCGCCGTGACCGCGCAAGTGACGGAGAACGCCCGCACCGCGTCCTCGGCCGCGGGGCTGGTGCTGGCTGCGGCCTACGTGGTGCGGGCCCTGGGCGATGTGAGCAACGAGACGCTCTCCTGGTTCTCCCCGCTGGGCTGGGCCCAGGCCACCGAGCCCTACTACGCCGATGACTGGGCGCCGCTGCTCCTCCCGGTGGGAGCCGCCGTCGTCCTGCTCGTCATGGCGGTGGCGCTGAACCGCCGCCGTGACGTGGGCGCGGGCGTACTGGGAAGCCGTCCCGGGCCGGCGCGCGCCGGGGCCGGGCTGCGCGGTCCGTTCGGGCTGGCGTGGCGGTCCAACCGCGGCACCCTGATCGGCTGGACCGTGGGCCTGGGCGTCTTCGGACTGCTGTACGGCCCGGTGCTGTCGGAGGCCTCGACCTACCTCGATGACCTGCCGATCATGGCCGAGTTCATGCCGGACATCGACGCCTCGGGTGAGGAACTCTTCGCCGCGATGGTGCTCCTGGTGGGCGCGATCCTCTGCGCGGTCCCGCCGTTGCAGGTGGTGTTGCGGCTGCGCGGTGAGGAGACGGCCGGCCGGGTCGGGCCGTTGCTGACCACGCCACTGCCGCGGTGGCGCTGGCTCGGAGCCAACCTGATCCTGGCGGTGCTCGGCGGGGCGTGGCTGCTGGCGGTGCTGGGGTTCAGCATCGGCCTGGGTGCCGGGTACTCGATGGAGGACTACTCCTGGGTGGGCACCAGCACCATCGCGGCGGTCTCCTACCTGCCGGCGGTCGCCGTCGCCATCGGTCTTGGTGCGCTGCTGTTGGGGTGGGCGCCGCGGGCCGCGGCGTGGTCCTGGGCGCTGGTGGGCTTCGCGGTGGTGGTGGCCTACTTCGGTGGCATCCTTGACCTGCCGCAGTGGCTGATGAACGGCTCCCCGTTCGAGCACGTGCCCGAACAGCCCGCGTTCGACTTCGACGGCCGGCCGCTGGGCTGGCTCAGCCTGGTGGCGGTGGCGTTGTCGGGTGCGTCGCTGGTGGGCATCCGTCGCCGCGACGTCCAGGAAGCCTGACCCTCCCCGGCCCCCGGTGCCCGGTCGGTTACGCAACCGGTGTGGGGGTATCTGCCCGCTCACGCTTGGTATCGGCGCGGGCCTCGGGCGCCGTCCGGCACTCCTCGACGAACCGCAGGGCCCCACCGATCGCACCACCGAGTGCGCTCAACGCGATGAACAGGAGGGCGAGCGCCTCATCCGGTGTGAATCCGGCGTGACCCCAGTCGTCCGGGCCGATCAGCAGCGCGTTGACGAGGCCGGTGAGCGCATCCGTGAAGACCACAGCGGTGCCGACGAAACCCAGAGCCAGCCATCGGCGGCGCAGTCGGTCTCCACGGCTCAGTTCAGCCAGGGCCAGGCACGCACCGATCGCGAATGCACCCAACAGGGTGAGCATCACGCGCTGCCCGGTGGACGGGTCGGGGAACCTGCCACCACCGGTGACGGCCCACCCCCAGTTCAAGATGGCATAGCCCAGCCCGGCCGGGATGAAGATCCAGCCCAGCAGGTTCTGTAGCGGACGGGTGTGACCGGCGCCGTCGTGGGCGCGGCCACCGGAGAGCAGCATCTGCCAGCGCTCACGCGCGTAGAACACCAGGCCCGTGCCGAGCAGGACCGCTTGCAGGACGAAGCCGCCGTAGACCACGGCGAACACCCAAGGCTGCAGGACGTCATCGACCAACGGGCTACCTCCTCCTGAGAGCAGTTGGACGGCCGAGCCGAGGACGAAGCCCCCGGCGACCGGCGCGAGCAGGCCGGCTGCGATCCACAGCGGGAAGGCGATCAAGAACGCGGGGATGCGCCGGCCCACCGGATGGACCAGCAGGATCGCGATGGCGACGGCCACCATGTCCAGCAAGCCTGTGGCGGTGTTGGCCGCGATCGTGGTTCCAGCGAAGTCGGAGCTGTTCGCCCCGATCCCCCAGCCCGAGACCCAGGCGATCTTGAGCAGGATGTAGGGCAGGCAGGCAAGGATCGTCGCGAGGCAGATGCGCTTCCGGAACCGGGCGAGTCGCACCGGGTCGGTGGTCAGACGGGGCCGCGCAGTCGTAGTCGTGGTCATGTGACCCAGCGTGAGGGCAGGGAGGGTCCGCAGGCCTCCCCCGTCGTGGGGAGGCCGTTCCCCCGCACGGGTGGTTCTGGACCGGCAGCCCCGGGCATGACCAGAGCCGGACGGATGGGCTGGTGGGTCCCATCCGCCCGGCCTGGCGGGGTCTGGCTCGGGGGCGTCGCCGTGAGGTTCGACCCCGGGTCGTGGTGGGTTAGGCCGCCTGGGGCGTCTTGACCACGGGCTGCTTGGCGGCTGGAGCCGTCGGGCCGGCCGCGGCGCGGCGCTTCTTGCGCAGCAGCCGCATCGCGTTGACGATCACCACCAGCACCGAGGCCTCGTGGACCAGCATCCCGATCGCCATCGTCACACCGCCGGTGAAGACACCCACCATCAGCGCGGCCACCGTGGCCAGGGCGATCACAATGTTCTGACGCATCACCCGCACGGTGCTCTTGGCCAGGCCGATCGCCTCCGGCAGCCGGGACAGCCGGTCACCCATCAGGGCGATGTCGGCGGTCTCGATGGCGACGCCGGTTCCGGCCGCCCCCATCGCCACACCGATGTCGGCGGTGGCCAGGGCGGGAGCGTCGTTGACGCCGTCGCCCACCATCGCCACGGTGTAGCCCTGCTTCTGCAGGTCGGCCACCGCTTGGAGCTTCTGCTCCGGTAGCAACCCGGCGCGCACCTCATCGATCCCGGTGGCCTGACCGATGGCCTGGGCCACCAGCGGGGCGTCCCCGGTGAGCATCACCACCTTCTTCACACCGGCGGCGTGCAGGTCGGCCACCATCTGCGCGGCCTCGGCACGGACCGTGTCGGCCACCGCGACCACACCGAGAACGGCGTCGTCCACGGCCACGATCATCGGCGTGCGGCCCTGGGCGGCCAGGTCCTCGGCAGCGTCCTCGGCACCCACGGTGTCAGCCACGCCGTACTGGGTCAGCAGGGCGGCGTTACCGATGAGCACCCTGCGGCCGTGGGTGGTCGCGGTGATGCCCTTGCCGGGCACTGGCTCGGTGTGCTCGGGCAGGCCCGGGGTGGACAGTCCCTCGGCAGCGGCAGCCTCCAGGACCGGACGGGCCAGGGGGTGCTCGGAGCCGGCCTCGGCCCGAGCGGCCCAGGTCAGCACCTCGTCGCGGGTGGAACTCGGGTCGAGCACCACCACGTCGGTCAGTTCGGGGCGACCTTCGGTGAGGGTGCCGGTCTTGTCCAGCGCCACCGCGTCGATCTTGGCCGAGTTCTCCAGGTACTCCCCACCCTTGATGAGGACGCCGTCGCGGGCCCCGCGGCCGATGCCGGCCACGATCGTGACGGGGATGGAGATGACCAGCGCACCGGGGCAGGCGACCACCAGCAGGGTCAGCGCCAGCACCACGTTGCCGGTCAGCAGGCCCACCGCGAGCGCCAGCACCATGATCGCCGGGGTGTAGTAGGTGGAGAAGCGGTCCATGAAAGCCGCGGTCTTGGCCTTGGCGTCCTGGGCCTCCTCCACCCGGTGGATGATCCGGGCCAGGGTGGTGTCGGCACCGATGCCGGTGGCGCGCACCTGCAGGAAACCGCCACGGGAGATGGTGCCGGCGAAGACCTGGTCTCCGTGCGCCTTCTCGGCCGGGATGGACTCACCGGTGATGGAGGCTTCGTCCAAGGCGCCGTTGCCGGCGATCACCTCACCGTCGACGGGCACCTTGGCACCGTTCTTGACCAGCACGGTCTCGCCCTCGAGCACCTCGTGGGCCGGGACCTCCACCTGCTGCCCGTCGCGCATCACCACGGCCACGTCCGGGGCCACGGCGACCAGTTCGGCCAGCGCCGAGCGGGTCTTGTTCATCGTGCGCGCCTCCAGGGCGTGCCCGATGGCGAACAGGAAGGTCACCGCGGCGGCCTCCCAGTACTCGCCGATGATCACCGCACCGGTGGCGGCGATGGAGACCAGCAGGTCGATGCTGATGTTCTTGACCATCAGCGCCCGCACGGCCTTGGCGGCGATCGGTACCCCGGCGACCACCGCAGCGGCCACCATGAGCAGATCGCCCACACCGTCCAGGCCCATGGCCCGGGAGGTGAAGAACGACATCAGAATGAGCAGACCGGACACCGTGGGAACCATCCACGGCCCGTTCCACCACTTGCGAATCATGGTCATCGTCGTGTCCTTTACAGTCGCTGCCCCGCCCATTTCCTGAGGCCTGATAAGAACGTACGGAAACGGCGCGCAAACGACCTTGACCCCGGTCAAGTCCGGCCCGGGCATGCTGATAGCCGACGACGACGCCCCCGGGCCCGCCGGGGCGTATCGAAGGTGCGCGGTAGCGTCAGCGCACCCGACGCACCTGCCCCCCGGTGGAGCGCACCAGGTCCGCGAAGGTGATCGAGAGCATGGTGAAGTCGTCACCACCGCCCGCCCACAACTGCTCGTGGGTGGCGAGGTCCTCATCGATCACGGTCCGCACCGGCGCCGGGTGGCCGAAGGGCGCGACCCCGCCGACCTGCTGGCCGGTGTGGGCCAGCACGAAGTCGGGACCGGCCCGGCGCACCTTGGCATAACCCAGGTCAGTTGCCACCTTGGCGACATCAACGCGGTGGGCGCCGCTGGCGATCACGAGCAGCGGTTCGCCGTCGGCCTCGAAGATGAGGGAGTTCGCGATCTGGGCAACCGTGCACCCCAGCGCCTGAGCAGCCGCCGCAGCGGTGGGCACGTGCTCGTCCAGGCGGACCAGGTCGAACCGCACGCCGGCGCCTTCGGCGGCGGCTCGTACCCGCAGGACCGGGTCGGACTCACCGCCGCGTCGTGGGTCGGTGCCGGGTTCGGTTCCGGTGGCGGGTTCGGTGTTCATCGCTCGATGCTAGCGGCCGCACCGCAGCCACTCGGAGGCGTCGCACCCATCACCCCGGGCGGCCTACCTAGCCGGTCCCTGCACGCACCGGCGCCCCCCGGCCCCGCCGCACCGCCCCGGGTGTCTGGCCGGTGCTTCGGGTGAAGGCACGCGTGAATGCGGCGGCCGAGCCGTACCCGGATTCCGCGGCGACCTGGCTGACGCTGGCCGTGCCCTCGCGCAGTCGCGCGTGCGCGAGGTTCATCCGCCACCGGGTCAGGTAGCCCATCGGCGGCTCCCCCACCCGTTCGGTGAATTCGGCCGAGAACACCGAGCGCGACATCCTGGCCTCCCGTGCCAGCGCGGCGAGTGTCCATGCGCGTCCCGGGTCGCGGTGGATGGAGACCAGGGCCCGGCCCAGGTGCTCATCCTGCAGCGCGCTGAGCCACCCGCGGTGCGCGGCCGGGTCGCGGGCGAGCCAGGTGCGGATCGCCTGCACCACCACGATGTCGGCCAAGCGGGTGGTCACCGCCTCACCGCCGGGGCGCAGGTCGGCCAGTTCGGTTGCCATCATCCGCACGATCTCGTGCACCGGCGCGGCCTGTGGGTCGATGCCGGCCTGGATGTGCAATACGGCAGGCAGGTGGCGCAGCAGTTCCCGGGCGGCGGGTTCGTCGAACCCGACGATGCCGCACAGCAGCAGCGACGACGACCCGGCGCCCCCGTAGGTCAGCACCGAGTAGTGCTCGCTGAGGTAGCGCTGCGGGAGCAGGTCCACCCAGCCGGCGGGGCCTGCCCCGGGACTGCTGGCGATGGTGTGCCCGCGCGCGTGCGGAACCACCGCGAGGTCACCGGGCCGCAACGCGATGTCCTCCTCCCCCGGAACCTGCAGCACCGCCGAGCCGGCTGTGAGCACGTGAAAGCTCAGGGTGTCGGCGAACGCGGGCACCTCCAGTGCCCACGGCTCACGCAACTCGTTGCGGCAGTAGAAGGTCCCGCGCATCCGCAGCAGGTGCAGCGCATCGCCCAAGGGGTCCGAGGGTGCCCAGGAGGGGGAATCGACCATGGTGCGATCGTCGCACGAGTGAGTCCGATCGTCCTGCTTCTCCGGACGAACAGTCAAGGATTGCGGCACTTCGGCTATTTCTCATCCGGCTCGTAGTTCATAACGTGATCATGCAATCAACTCAGCGCACAGAAGGGCACACCATGTACGTGATCTCAGGAGCCACCGGACGGGTCGGATCGGCCATCGCAGACCGCTTGCTCGAGAACGGCTCACCCGTGCGGGTCCTCGTCCGGCGCCCGGCCTCAGCCCAACACTGGGTGGATCGAGGCGCGGAAGCCGTCCTCGTCGACCTGGCCGACCAGGCCGGACTCACGGGGGCGCTACAGGGTGCCGCCGGGTTCTTCACCTTGCTGCCGTTCAATCCGATGACGACGGACTTCCGGGGCTACATGACGGCCCTGATCTCCTCGATCACCGAGGCGGTGGTCGACGCCCGCGTCCCGCATGTGGCACTGCTGTCCTCGGTCGGGGCTCACCTGCCCGAGGGCACCGGACCGATCGCGCCGTTGCATCACCTCGAGAACGCACTGCGCTCGACGACGGCGACCGTCACCGCGGTGCGCCCGGTGCACTTCCAGGAGAAGATCACCGACGTCCTCGATGCCGCCCGGGAGCAGGGCATCTACCCGGTCTTCGCCGGGTCCGCCGACGTGCCGGTGCCGATGGTGGCCACCCGAGATGTCGGCGCCGTCCTGGCCGAGGCGCTGCTGTCGCCCCCGCGGCGCAGCGAGACCATCGCCCTCACCGGTCCCGCCTACCGCGAGCGGGAGATCGCCGAGATCCTTGCCAGGCTGCTCGATCGCGAGTTGGAGGTGATGACACTGCCCAGGGCTGCGTGGAAGGACACGATCCTGGCCGCGGGCGTCTCGGCCGAAGCCGCCCAGATGCTGGTCGAGCTGCACGAGGCCGGCGACACCGGTCGTCTCGTCCCGCACGGAGACCGCACGGTGCACGGCACAACCGGGATCGAGCAGACGCTCGCCGGGCTCGTCGCGGTGCCCATCTGATGAGCGTGACCCGAAAGTAGGCGCCCCCCGGCCCCCGGCCGCCCGGCCGCCGGTGAGGTGGTGCGGCTGCGCTCGCTGCTGCGCTCTTCTTCGACCGGCCGGGCCCGCTAGGGACGGACGGTTGCAATGCGGCAGCAGACCGTCCGGAATCGTTTCTAGTGTGGTGGAGAACGGAAGGAGTGGCCATGGAACCGTTCCTCAATGCCGCACTGGGAGTGCACGTCGTCCGCGCCCCGCAGGATCCGCCGGAGTGGGACCTGATCCATCCGAGGGATCGCACCAATGTCGCGAACCGCCGCATCGGACGACCTCGGCGTGGTGACGTGCCCGGCTGAGGCGCGTAGCCCCCCGTGGGTGGATGCCGGCACCTCGGACGAGTTGAGAATCGGTTCGGCTGTCAGCTTAGCCAGGCTTAGCCAAGCCATCTAGGATACGCGGCATGCAGGTCAACGTGCATGAGGCGAAGTCTCAACTTTCACGACTGATCGAGGCCGTTCTGGCGGGCGAGTCGGTCACGATCGCCCGCGCGGGTAAGCCGGTGGTGGACCTCATCGTACACCGGGGCCCAGACGTCACCATCGGGGTTGCGGGATGGGAAGGCTTCCGGGCCGACCCTGCTGTCTTCGATGGCTCCGACGCCCAGATCGCGGATCACTTCTACGGCGAGCCCGCGCCCGACGGCGAGCCCGCGCCGTGAACGGTGTGCTGCTGGACACCAATGCGCTCCTGTGGGTGCTCGCGGGCGACCCGCAACTCGGCACCGGTGCGAGGGCGCACCTCACCACCTCGACTTCGCCCCGCTTCTCCTCGGCATCGGTGCTGGAGATCACCATCAAACAGATGCTAGGCCGCCTCGAGGTACCGGGTGAGGTCGCAGGCGCTGCCGCAGCGGCCGGTCTGGTCGAGCTCCCGTTCCGCTCCCACCATGCCTCCGGTTTGGAGGAGTTCCCCGATCTGGCCAGGCACGACCCGTTCGATCGCATGCTCTTGTCCCAGGCCCGGCACGAGGACCTGCTCCTGCTGACCTCTGACCGCCAACTGCTGGAACTCGGTATCGATCGGGTCATCGACGCCCGCCGCTGACCCGCGGCCCCTCGGCGCTCCCTCCGCGCTCCCTCCGCGCTCCCGCGGGAGCGTTCGCCCCCGTACCTCCGGGCGCTGCCGGTAGCCGTCGAAGGCACGGCCGCGGCTATTGCGTTGCCACCGGCCCGCTGAGCCCTGTTAGCGTCCGGGCCATGAGTGAGAACGCTCCCGTTCGCTGGACGCAAGCCACGGTCTATGCCGACATGTGGGTCGACCCCGACCAGGATCCCCGTGGCAACGTCGCGCCTGACGGCGAGTTGCCAACGCTGCTCTACTACCTCGGCCATTACCGCCTCACGCTGGGCATGAAGTGTGAGGGCCTCGACGCCGACCAGCTCGCGCGGCGATCGGTACCGCCGTCGACGCTGTCACTTCTCGGCCTGGTCCGACACATGGCCCGCGTGGAGCAGTCCTGGGGCTCCCGGGTCCTCGGTGGCGAGCCCGTGCAGCCGGTGTTTGCCGGTGACGGCGAGGATCCCGAGTTCGACGGCGCGATCCCCGACCGCACGGTCGTGACCGAGGCTTTCGCGCGATGGGAGGAGCAGATGGCAGGGACCGACGCCGCCATCGCCCGGTTCGACGATCTCGGCGAACGGGTACCGCTGCCGCGTCATGGTGGTCAACAGGTCGCTGTCCGGGACGTCCTGGTGCACCTGATCGAGGAGTACGCACGCCACTGCGGACACGCGGACCTGCTGCGCGAGTGCATCGACGGACGCGTCGGGCAGTGACGACCCACCATTGACGACCGCGGCTCCCAGCCGGTAGCCGCGCCCAGCGTCAGGGCCGTGGCGTGCGGCGGGCCGCCTCGCTGAGCAGGTCAACGACGCCGGCCCGATCCACATCGGCCGGGGTGTGGAACTTGATGTGGCGAGCCCTCTTCCCGGTCCCTTCCAGCAGACCCTCGGTGTCCTCCTCGGCGAGTTCGGCACCGCTTGCGAACATCAGGTTCACATGCCTGGTCTGCGGGGCGATGGCGGCGATCAGGTACTTGTAAGTGCCCGGCTTGAAGGTATAGCCGAGCAGTTTCGCTGCCGGGTCGGCCTCCTCGATGCCGTCCGGGACCGCGTTGACCACCAACATGCGCAACCGGTTCACGATCTCGCGAACCGGCGCCTCCAGGCCGTTCGTCACCTGCTCGACGCCCTCATCCATCTCCGCTCCTTTGCATTCCATGGTGGTCATCCGAGGCCCGGGCGATTGCCGCCAGGACAGGTCACTCGGGCCTACAAGGATTCGAGATGCCGGCCCGGCAGCCGCCTCACGGCGGAAGGCCGCTCGTAGCGGCGGAGTTTGGAGCCCGGGGGCTTACGCCGGGCCGGCACCAGGTGTAACCAACCATTCCCAGTGACTATTCCGGCACCGTGACCCGGCGGCCTGACTCTCACCCCACCCTCTCACCCCACCGCTGCGAAGGCCCGCACCGGGAACGTCGCCATGCCCCGCACCGCCGGCGGTGCCGCAGTGAACGTGAAGCCCTCGGGGGGCAGGGCGGACAGGCCGGTGAGGTGCTCCACCACCGGGATCCCGGCCGCCAGCAGCACCGTGTGGGCCGGGCGGGTGCCGACGCCGGTGTGGTCGATGTTGACCGAGTCGATGCCCACCAGCCGCGCACCGGCCCCGGCCAGGAAGTGCGCGCCGTCCTCGGTCAGGAACGGGTGCTCGGGGTCGCCGTAGGCCCCGGTTCCCCAGTGCCGGTCCCAGCCGGTGCGCAGCAGCACCGCCCGGTCGTGCACGTCCACCCCGTCGAAGGCCTCCGGTCCGATGGCTTCGCCACCGTCGACGACGACGCCGGGCACCATCGCGCACCGGTGCAGTGGCAGCGCGCTCAGGTCGTGCCCCTCCGGGTAGCGGTGGGCGGGGGTGTCCAGGTAGGTGCCGGTGTTGGCCACCATGTCGATGCGCCCGATGGCGAACTCGGTGCCCGGTTCGTACCGGTCGTGGGAGTCGGCGAACGTGAGGTACTCGGTGATCACCGGCCCCGGCAGGCCGGGGTAGGTGGTCATCCCCTCGGTCACCGTGTGGCTCAGGTCGATGAGTTCCATGCACGGATCATGCCAGGCCCGGCCCCAACCGGGCGCGGAGGTAGCGGCCGGTGTGGGTGTCGGTGCGGGCGAGATAAGGAACCGGGCCGGTGAACTGGACGCGACCGCCGTCGTGTCCACCCTCGGGACCAAGATCGATGACGTGGTCGGCTCCGGCCACGATGTCCAGATCGTGCTCGATCACGACGATGGTGCGGCCGTCGTCGACCATCTCGTGCAACAGCGCCAGCAGCCGGCTGGTGTCCTTGGCGTGCAGCCCGGTGGTGGGTTCGTCCAGCACGATGATGCCGGCGTCCTCGGTCAGTTCCCGGGAGAGTTTGAGCCGCTGCCGCTCCCCGCCGGACAGGGTGGTGAGGTTCTGCCCGAGCGCGAGGTAGCCCAGTCCCACCTGGTCGGCTCTCCGCAGGAGAACGGACAGTTTCCTGTCGTGGAAGAACTCCGCCGCGGTCTCCACCGTCATCTCGAAGACGTCGGCGATGGAACGCCCGCCCACGGTGTACTTCAGCACCCCGGCGCGGAACCGCCGCCCCTGACAGGTCTCGCACGTGGTCAGCACCGGGTCGGTGAAGCCCAGGTCCAGGAAGTTCACGCCGGTGCCCTCACACGCCCGGCAGCCGCCGTCGGAGTTCGGGGAGAACAGCGCCGCGGGTTGACCGGTGCGCTTGGCGAAGATGCGGCGGATCTCATCGAGCATCCCGGTCCAGGACGCGGGGGTGGAGCGGCGTGAGCCGCGGATCGGTGCCTGGTCGATGAGGACGGCGTCCGGGGCGGCGACCGGCAGGTGCCCGTGGATGAGGCTCGACTTTCCCGACCCGGCAACTCCGGTCACCACGGTCAGGACGCCGAGAGGGATCTCGACCGTGACGTCCTTGAGGTTGTGGCTGGCGGCGTTCTCGATCCGGACGAAACCCGTGGGCTCGCGTGGCTCCCGGGGCCGCGCCGCCGGCGATCGCAGTGCACTCCCGGTGGGGGTGTCGGCGCGGCGCAGGTCCTCGAAGGAGCCCTGGAAGATCAATTCGCCGCCGTGCACCCCCGCCCCCGGCCCGATCTCGACCACCTGATCGGCAATCTCCATCACCTGCCGGTCGTGCTCGACGACCACGACGGTGTTCCCCTTGTCCCGGAGCACCTGCAGCATCTGCGCCAACCGATGCACGTCGCGGGTGTGCAGTCCGACGGTGGGTTCGTCGAACACGTAGAGCATGTCGTTCAGGGTGCTGCCCAGGTGACGCACCATTTTGACCCGCTGCGCCTCCCCTCCGGACAGCGTCGCCGTCGCCCGGTCCAGACTCAGGTACCCCAGACCAAGGCTGGTCAGGCGTTCCAACTGGGTCACGACGTCGTCCAGCAGGGCATCGAGCGGCCCCAGGTCCCACCCGCGCAGTTGCCCGGCCAGGTCACCGACCTGCATGGCGTACCCCTGGGGCAGCGTGAGTCCCTCGATCCCGGCGCTGCGGGCCGCCTCGTTGAGCCGGGTCCCGTCGCACTCCGTGCAGGGCCCGAGCGTGACCAGTCGCTCGTAGGCCTTCTTCGCCTCGCCCTTGAGGGTGGCGGGGTCCTTGGCCAGTTGGATCCGGTGGAACCGCACCAGCACGCCCTCGTAGTCCCCGGGCAGGTCGTGGGCGCCGGTCGGTTCCACCTCACCGGCCGCGGCCTCCAGCAACAGGTGCATCTCGCGCATCGAGTACTGCTCGAGCGGAACGTCGACGTCGAACAGGCCCGAGTCGGCATAGCGCCGCCAGGTCAGCGTGCCGGGCCGGTAGTCGGGGTGGGCGAAAGGTCCCTCCCGCAGGGACGCGGAGGTGTCGATGAAGGCATCGACGTCGAGGATCTTCTCCACGCCCAGACCGTGGCACCGCAGGCACATTCCGGCCGGGTCGTTGAAGGAGAAGGCGTTGGCGTGACCGATCGACGGCGTGGCACCGCGGGCGTAGAGCAGCCGCAGGCCGTCCCCGATGTCGGTGATGGTGGCCACGGTCGAGCGGGGCCCGCCGTGCAGGCGCCGCTGGTCGATGACGATCGCGGCCGAGAGGTTCTCGATGCGGTCGGCATCGGGCCGGCCGTAGGAGGGCAGGTAGTTCTGGGCGTAGGCGCTGAAGGTGGCGTTGATCTGACGCTGCGCCTCGGCGGCGATGGTGTCGAAGACCAGGGATGACTTGCCCGACCCGGAGACGCCGACGACGACGATCAGGGACTTCTTACGCAGGTCGAGGCTGATGTCCCTGAGGTTGTTCTGGCGGACGCCGCCCAGGCGGATGGTGCCGGTGGTCATGGTGCTCCTGTGATCGGGGGACGTGGTGACGGGGAGATGACTCATGTAGTGCCGGACCGGAAGCCGCGGGCGGCCAGGGGCAGGAAGACGGCGGTCAACACCACCGGCCACACGATGGCCAGGAGCGAGGAGGCCCGTCCGGTGATGACCTGGCCGGGCCAGGTGGCCGAGCCCACCAGGTCGCGCACCGTGGTGGCGGCGGCTGAGACGGGGTTGACCTCGGCGAGGACGCCCAACCACGTGGGCATGGTGCTCGGATCGACGAACACGCTCGACAGCAGCGCCACCGGCCAGACCAGAATCTGGACATAGGCCACCGACTCCACCGACCTCGCGCTGTACCCGATGTGGATACCCACCCACAACAGCGCGAACCGGAGCAGCAGTAGGATCCCCGCTGCCACTAGGACGGCGGCGAGGGTGGCCTCTGGGCGCCACCCGATGGCCAACCCGAACACGACCATCACCACCAGACCGATGAGCGAACTGAGCATGTCCGCCAGGCACCGGCCCAGCACGATGGCCGCCGAGTTGATCGGGAAGGTGCGGAACCGATCGTTGATTCCCCGGGAGGCGTCCACCGCCGCGGCCAGGGTGGTGGTTTCCAGCCCGAAGAGCATGGTCACCGCCAGCATCCCCGGCATCAGGAAGTCCAGGTACGCCACGCCGTCGGGCATCTGCAGCGCCCCGCCGAACAGGCCGAGGAACATCAGCGCCACGAACACCGGGAAGAGCCAGGTGATCGCCACCGTCGCCGCTTGGGACTTCCAGCCAGCGATGATTCGCCGGGCCAGGATCAGCGAGGACCGGAGCACCCCCGGTGGTGAGGGCGCGATCGTGGACACCTCGGATGGGCTGGACACGGCGGTCACCGGCCGGTCTCCCTCACGGTTGCCTCGCTACCGGTCGCGGCTCCGCCGTCAGTCGCGGCCCGGCCATAGGTCGCGACCCCGCCATCAGTCACGGCCCGGCCATCAGTCATCGACAGGAACACCTCGTCCAGGGAGGGCTTGCGCAGCGCCACCTCGACCGGATGAACGTCTTCCTCGGCGAGCTGCCGGACGCAGTCGAGGACGATGTCACGGGCCGTGGTGTGCAGTTCGGTAACGAGGTCCGCCCCGGGCTCGGCGCGGGCGTCGAACCTGGCCAGGATCGGCCGGGCGCGCTCGGCCTGCTCGGGGCCGGCGAACCGGAGCCGGAGCACCGAGTGGCCCAGGCTGTCCTTGAGGTCGTCTGCGCTTCCCTCGGCGACCACCGCCCCGCGAGCCAACAGGACGATGTGGTCGGCCAGCGCGTCCGCCTCCTCCAGGTACTGGGTGGTCAGCAGCACCGTGGTCCCGTGACCGACGAGCCGGCGCAGCGCGTCCCGCACATCGCGCCGGGCCGCGGGATCCAGGCCGGTGGTCGGCTCGTCCACGAAGAGGACCGCCGGACGCACGATCATGCCCGCCGCCACGTCCAGGCGGCGCCTCATCCCGCCCGAGAAGGTGCGCACCGGCCGGTCCTTGGCCTCGAGCAGCCCGAACTCCTCCAGCAACGCCCGCGCCCGGGTGGCGGCGTGGGGTTTGTTCAGGCCGCGCAACCGCCCGAACAGGATTAGGTTCTGGGTCGGGCTCAACTGCTCGTCCACGGCGGCTTCCTGGCCGACCAGGGCGATGCGTTCCCGCACCTTCGACGCCTCGGTGCGCACGTCGAAGCCGGCCACCCGGGCCCGGCCGCGGTCGAACCGCAACAGCGTCGACAGCCCGCGCACCGCGGTCGTCTTCCCGGCGCCGTTGTGGCCGAGCAGCGCGAGCACCTGGCCCGGATACACCTGCAGACTCAGGTCTCGTAGGCCGGCCTCATCGCTGCCGGCATCCTCCTGCGTCTCGGCCCGCTCTCGCGCCTTGGCCCGGAACACCTTGCCCACCCGCTGGGCATCGATCGTCGCGTTCATCCACTCCCTCTCACCGCATGTACGCTATACCGTACATCGTACGAACACGTAAGGTAGAGGGAATTATTCCCTCTGGCAAGGTGGTATCCGCATGGCCGAGCGCACCGGGGCGGGAGATCCCCTGCGCGTGATCCCGTTGCTGTGGCGCCGAGGCGTCAAGACCGGACGCAGCGGCCTGACCCTGGAGGCGATCGTCGACGGCGCCGTGGCTCTCGCCGACACGACCGGGGTCGATCAGTTGTCCATGCGCAAACTCGCCGAGCGGCTCGGCGTCGGTGCGATGACGCTGTACTCCCACGTGCCGGGCAAGGCGGAACTGATCGACCTCATGGTGGACCGGGTGTTCACCGACGTCACCTACCCAGCCCCAACCACCGACCCGGGCCGGTGGCGCGGTGGACTGGAGAAGGTGGCCGAGAGGAACTGGGAACTGCTGGGCCGCCATCGGTGGCTCATCCACGTCGACACCGCCCGCCCCCCACTGGGCCCGGGCACCATCGCCAAGTACGACGCCGAACTGCAGCCGCTCGTGGACACCGGGTTGACCGACGTCCAGATCGACCAGGCGCTGACCCTCATCCTGGAGCATGTGCGATCCAGCGCCCGGTTGGCCTTCGCGACCGCGGCCCCGCCGACGGCCACGGCCGGTGACGGCGCCGCCGACTCACGGGAAGCCTCCGATCTCGAGTGGTGGCACCAGGCCGGTCCCGTCCTCGCCGGGCTCCTGGATACCGGCGACTACCCCTACGCCGCGCGCATCGGGAACGCCGCGGGGCAGGAGTACAACGCACCCGGCGACCCGCACCGGGCCTATCTGTTCGGACTCCAGACCATCCTGGACGGCATCGAAGCGCTCATCGCCCGGCAGCGGGACGAGCGCGACGCCGGTCAGGCGGGGTGACCCCGACGGCGGACCAGGGGCTTGGGCGCATGGGTTACGCCGTCATCGGCCGCGAGGGTGACGGCTGCGGTCAGCGCACCACTGCCCTGCGCACCAGGAGCGCCATGGCCTGTGGATCGTCGCTGTCGAGCACCAGGTCACCCTGGCCCTCACCGCCGCCCTCCCAGTGGAACTCGATGCCGGGGTTGTGCACATCGGAACCGTCGGCGAGGAAGAGGTGCGGGCTGCCCTGCACCGACTCATCGCGACCGCGGTAGTCGCGCATCATCTGCCCGCGGGCCCGGCCGTCGTCGAGCGCGGCGGCCAGCGCATCGGCATCGACCGACTCACACTTCTCGGCCACGGCGAGGATCTCGTGCAGCATGCTGACCGCGCGGCTGCGCGCGAACAACGCCTTGCGCAACGCCATGTCGAGTTCCTCGGCCGCCGCCAGGCTCTGGGTCTTGGCGGCGTGCACCGCCTCGTTGGTCAGCAGTGTGGTGATGGGCCACTGGGATGCGTCCCGCCTCCAGGCCCGGAAGCCGAAATCGGGGACCATGTCGGTGAAGGTGGGGATCTCGGCGTCGACCAGACCCTTCGGCAGCGGCATGGAGTTGACGTCCTCCAGGAGGAAGAGCCGGTGGTCCACCCGGACGTGCTCATCCAGGCCCGCTTCGGCGCGGGCTGCGTAGAAGCGGTGCAACTGCACGGTGGCCCACCCGCACGCCACGTCGGTGTAGAGAACCACCGTGCCGGGCTCGACGTGGACAGTCATGACACGTTCCTTCCCTCGCGGCTGCTTGCCCTTGGCAGTGTGCCCCGCCCGGTGCGGGTCGGCATCCGCACGGTCCAGCGTACGCGGGACTGCTGCCCTCAGGCCGACGCCGGGAGGCCGGTGAGCCAGTCGCGCACCGCCCCGGCGATGGCGTCCTGGTCCTTCTTCAGGCTGTGGTCCCCGGCCACCGTCACTACGGTGCGCTCGGGCGCAGCCGGGGGCATCCCGAACCGGTCCCGCTCGCCCTGCACCACCAGCACCGGCACCCCGGCGCTCTCCAGTTCCGGCAGCCGGGAGGGACGGTCCTTGGGCGGCTGCAACGGGAACGCCAGGCACAACGCCCCGATCGCGCCGAGGTCGGTGGCGGTGCGGCAGGCCACCCGGGCCCCGGAGGACCGGCCGCCGACGACGACGGGCAACCCTGCGAAGGCACCGTTGCGCAGGTGCATGGCGACCTGGGTCCACGCGGTGTCGAGTTGCCGGGCCGGTGCCGGGGCGCGCCGCCCCGCGACCCGGTAGGGCTGTTCGACCAGGGCCACGTGCCAGCCCAGGTCGCCGGCCACACCGGTGGCGGTGAGCAGGTCCGGGGCGCCGACTCCCCCACCGGCGCCGTGGCCGAGCATGAGCAGGCCCCGGGGCTGGTGCGGCGTGGGGCGCAGGAGCACACGGGCCGGACCGCCGTCGGTGTCGATCAGCAGTTCCTGCTCGCGAACCGCATCGGCTTGATCCGTCATGGCTCGATTCTAGGGAGGCCGCGTGCCGGGCACGGCGGGGGGCCTACTGTTGCCGGCTGGCCATCTCGTTGACCCACAGCGGCACGTACGGCGAGACGCACCCCGGTGGGGTCGGGTAGTCCTTGAGCACTTCCAGCCGCTCGCCGATCTCGATCGCGCGCTCGCGGTGCCCGGGGTGGTGGATCCCGATATGACCCAGGCAGGTGTTCATCGCCCACTGCAACCGCTCGGGCGCATCCTTCATCTGCGCCTCGATCAGGTCCAGCAGGCCGGGTAGGTCGAGGTCCTCGGGCGCTTTCACCACCTTCTCGCTGGTGAGCGCCCAGCCGGCGCTGGCGACCACGGGGTCGGGGTCGGCGAACCAGATCTGACGGAGTTCCTCGGCGTGCCGGCTCTTCTTGACCAGGTAGTTGACCAGCCAGTCCTGCACCTTGGGTACGCGTGCCTGGCGCAGCATGGTGTCGAGTTCATCGCGGGTCAGATCCTCGGGTCGCACGATCAGCAGCGCGACCAGCCGGGCGGCGGCGTCCTCACTGGCCCACAACTCCCGGGCCAGGTCCACCTGCCCGCGCAGCGGTTTGGCCACGCCACGCAGTTTGGTCAGGTTCACCCCGTGCTCGTCGCCGTGCTTGGCGTTCACCTCACGGATCCTGGGGTCCTCGAGTTCGGCCAGTTCGGCCATCACCTCGGCCGCCGTGACAGAAGTCGCTACCTGCTGCGCCATGGGACCTCCTGCGCTCTTGCTGGACTGGGAAACAGCCTACTCCGCGCGGTCCTCACCCTGGCTGGGTTGCACTTCGCTGCCCTCGGGCGCCACCGGGCGGTCCTCGCCCGGGCTGGGCGGCACCTCGCCGGCAGCGCCCTGGCTGGTTGGCACCTCGTGGCTGATCCGGAACCGGCGCAGCGGGCCGTTGACGGCGGCGAGGATCGCGATGCCGGCCACCACGGCCAGCCCCCCGGAGGCGGTGGCGAAGGCGGCGCCGGTGAACCCGGCCACCAGGCCACCGCGGAAGTTGCCCAGTTCGGGTCCGGCCACCCCGATCACGTGCTCGACGGAGGTCACCCGCCCGCGGTGGCTGTCCGGGGTGGCCAGTTGCACGGCGGCGCCGCGGGAGACCACCGAGACGGTGTCGGCGGCACCGGCCACCACCAGGGCGGCCAGCGCCAGCCACAACGGACCGACCAGCCCGAATACGGCGATTGCCGCGCCCCAGACACCCGCCGCCCACAACTGCACCACGCCGGGCCGGTCGGAGCGGGTGAAGGTGCCCGAGACCAGGCCCGCCAGGACGCCGCCGGCCCCGATGGCGGTGAGGAACAGCCCCAGGGTCTCGGGGTCACCCCCGAAGCGTTCCTCGTTGATCATCGGGAACAGCGCGATCGGCATCGCGAGCAACGTGGCCACCAGGTCGGTGGCGTAGAGCCCTCGGAGTACCGGCCTGCGTGCGATGAAACGCATCCCGTCCACGACGGCGTGCACGCCGCGTCCGCTGCCGCCACCGGTAGGTGGCATCGCCGGCAGGCGCATGACCGCGTACAGGGCGACCAGATAGGCCATCGCCAGCACAAGGTAGGGCGGGGCCAGGCCCCATTGCCCCAGGATCACCCCGGCCGCGGCCGGGCCGATGAGTGCGGCGAACTGGAAACTCAGGTGCTGCAGCGCGATTCCCGCGGCGACCAGGTCCCGCGCCAACAGGCGCACCGGGAAGGTCCGCATCGCAGGGGCGCCCAGAGCGCCGGCGCCGGCCTGGACGGCCACCAGCAGCAACAACAGCGGCAGGGAGTCCAGGTCCGCGAGCGCCTGCCCGGCCAGGCCCAGCGCGGTGAGCATCTGGACCACCATCGCCGTCCGCACCAGGTTGCGCCGGTCCACAGCATCGGCCAGCACCCCGCCGAACAGGCCGAACACCACCTGCGGGACCGCCCGGGTCAGACCGACCACGCCGGTCCAGATCGGGCTCTCGGTCATCACCCACACCTGGTAGAGCACCGCGACGAGGGTCATGTTGCCCGCCACCGCGGACAACGAGGTCCCGAGCCACAACCGCCGGAAGGGTGCGCTCACCCGCAGGGGGCGAAGATTGACCAGGCGATGTAGCACGCGCGCCACCGTAGCCGCTCACCCTGGTGGTTGCGCCAAGCCTTTCTCCCGGCAACACCGTTCCCCCGGGCCCGATCTCACTCGGTGGACATCCCCGGCGCACCCGAGTCCTTCGTCCGAGGGCTGCGTAACCTCCCTGAGGGCACGGCCGATCCCCGGCTGTGGCCCGCGCCCCGAATTGTCTACCGAACGGAGCCATCATGACCGCCACCGCCACCCGAGCCACCGAGCCCGAGATCGCCAGCATCGGCGTCGCCGGCAGTTGGCAGGCCGGCACCCACACCCGGGTGGCCGCCCGCGGCTTCACCCTCGACGTGGACGAGCCGCCCGCGCTGGGCGGGGCCGACGTCGGGGCGAACCCGATCGAGTACGTCCTCACCGGGCTGTCGGGGTGCCTGAGCGTGGTGGTGCAGGTGGTGGCCGCCGAACTGGGCATCACCGTCAGCGGCATCGAGTCCACCGCCAACGGAGACCTGGACCTTCGCGGCTTCCGGGGGACCGCCGAGGTGTCCCCGCACTTCCAGAGCGTGGACGTGCAGGTGCACCTGACCACCACCGCCACCGCCGATGAGGTGGCCGAGCTGCGCCGTCAGGTCACCGCCCGCTGCCCGGTGCTGAACCTGATCACCGACGCCGGCGTTGACGTGCGCGAGACCTGGCACGTCAACTGACCCCCTGAACCCAGAGCGCCCGTTCCGGGCTGGCTACTCCTCCAGCACGCTCGGCAGGCCGAACCTGCCGAACAACTCCGGGGTGAAGTGCACGGTCACGTGCGCCACGCCGGCATCGGTGATGCTGAGTTGCTGCAGCTGGAAGGCGCGGAGCGCGCCGTCGGCGGAGCGTATGTACTGCGCCAGCACGGGCTGACCGTTGGCCGATGTCGGCACCATCCGGATGTCTCCGGCACGCTCGGCCGGGCACCAGGTGCCGATCAACGTGCCGACCTGCTCGGCGCCGGAGTACCAGCCCGGGAACGGGGGCATCTCCCACACCACGTCCGCGGCGAGCAGGTTCACGATCGCGGGAATGTCGTAGGCCTCGAAGGCCGCCATGTAAGCCTCCAGCAGCGCCCGGCGGCGCTCGCCGTCGGGCAGCTGCGGAGCCTCGTCGGGGTCGAGCCGGGCCAGTTTCGCCCGGGCTCGCTGCAGGGTGGAGTTCACCCCGGCCACCGTCATGTCCAGCGCCTCGGCCACCTCCCGGGCGTGCCACGCCAGCACCTCCCGCAACAGCAGCACCGCGCGCTGGCGGGCGTTGAGGTGTTGCAGCGCGGCCACGAAAGCCAGCCGGACGCTGTCTGCGCTGATAGCCCGGGTGGCGGGGTCATCGAGACCGGAACCCCAGAGCACCTCATCGGGCATCGGCTCCACCCACGAGACACCGGTCTGCGGATGCGGTTCGTCCGCGGCATTGGCCGCCGGAGCCCCCAGACCGGTGGGCAGGGGGCGGCGGGGCCGGCCCTTCAGGTGGGTCAAGCAGGCGTTGGTGGCGATCCGGAACATCCAGGTGCGCAGCGAGGAGCGGTTCTCGAAGCCGTGGTAGGACCGCCAGGCACGCAGGTAGGTCTCCTGGACCAGGTCCTCGGCGTCATGCACCGATCCGGTCATCCGGTAACAGTGCGCCAGGATCTCCCGGCGCATCGGCTCCAGCAGGGCGGCGACGTCAGGGACGTCGGGCCCGGCTTCGCGGGTGCCGGCGTCAACGGCGGAGGGCATGACAGTACCGTAGAACTGCAGGCGGGGCGGTGTCACCCCCGCCGGCGACGGCGGAAGCCGGCGGTAACCACTGGCGGAGAGGGGTGTCACGGGCTGACGCAGAACTCGTTGCCCTCCGGGTCGGTCATCACGTGCCAGGAGTGCGGACCCTGGCTGTTGGTCTCGAGGTAGCGCGCTCCCCGCGCCACCAAGTCATCGCGGATGCTGTCGATGTCCCCGCCCGAGGTGATGACGTCCACGTGCCAGCGCAGTTTGCCGACCTTGGGCTCGGGAACCTCCTGGAACACGATCCGCTGCCGGTCCAGTTGACCGGCTTCGGCTTCGGGGCAGATCGCGGCCGCCCCGCGCCAGACCCGTTCGCCGCGGAACATCTGCGTGTCGGCGTCGGTGGCGAAGCCTTGGTCGATCATCGACTGCACGAAGTCGGGATCGGTGGGCTCGACCTGCCACCCCACCAGGGTCTGCGCCCACCAGTGGGCCTGGGCGTGGGCGTCGCGGCAGTCGACGTTGATCTGGATTCGGTAGGGGCCGGGCATCGGTGCCTCCTTATTCGATTGCGTCGGCGCGGCAGTCCCGGTTCGGGACACCGGCTCAAGGGGCCACCATTGTGGCGGCCACCTCTGACACCGGCCCGCCCCGGGGCCTGGCGATCCTCGATATCCTGGTTCGGTCTTTGCCCCGCCCTCACCCACCAGTGCGGCGCCACAGTCTCGGAGGATGCGTGTCCAGGCCCCACCCCGCGGCCGGAGCCACCGAGCTGCCCGGCCACCGCGACCACGGCCCCACCGCGAGCCCGACCGGCGACCAGGAGCGCGTGAGCCGCACCGGGATCCTGCGCCGCACGATCCTTGCCATCACCGCCCTGTGGGTCGCGGTGATGCTGGTGTGGTCGGTGCTGCTGCCGACCTACCGCTCACCCGATGAGGTCGGGCACGTCTCCAACGGCTACGCCCTGCTGGAGAACGGGGAGTGGCCGGGATACCAGGAACTGGAGCTCCTCACCTGGGTGGTGCAGGCACGCCCACCCGAGCACGCCGGCTACCAGGCACTGACCACCGACACCACCGACCTGGCTCCCTCCTTCGCTGACCTGCGCGAGCAGAACCTCGGCAGCCCCTGGTCCGGGGAGATCAGCACCACCGGGCAGCACCCGCCGGGCTACCACGCACTCCTCGCCGGCGCCCTCGCGGTACTCCCGGCCGATGTTCCCGCCCACGTCACCGTCTGGTGGCTGCGGCTGGGCAACGTCGCCCTGCTCGCACCACTGCCCTTGCTGCTCGCCCTCGGTGCCCGCCGGCTGCGCGCACCCCCGGCGGCGGTGGTCGCAGCCGCTGCATGCCCCCTGCTCATCCCCCAACTCGGCACCCTCGGGGCCGCGGTCAGCAACGACAACCTCATGATCCTCACCGCCACCGCGGCCACGATCCTGGCCGTGCACGCCGCGACCGGTGACATGCGGCGCCGTATCGCGGTCGGTGCCGGGGTGGTGCTCGCCGCCGCGCTGTTCACCAAGGCCTTCGCGCTCCTGCTGGTGCCGCTGATCGGCCTGGCCTATCTCCTCGGTGGATGGCGAGCGGGCGCCCTCACCCAAGCGTTCCGACGGCTCGGCCTCATCGCCGCACTCGCCGCCACCACCGGGTGGTGGTGGGTCGCCAACCTGTTCCGGTACGGGACCGTGCAGCCCGCCGGTCACTACCCCCCGCGCCCCGAGGGCCCGCTCGACCCGCTCCAGACGCTGCCGGACTTCCTCCTCGAGATCGTGATCCGGGTGCCGGGTCGCTTCTTCTCCTCCCTGGCCATCCAGATCGGACAGCAGCCACCCCCGTTTCCCTACTGGATGACCACGGGCCTGTTCGCGCTGCTGCTCCTGCTCGCCGTCGTCGTGCTCGTCCGCACCGCCTCCTTCGGGATGCGGCGCGCCGACACCGCCTTACTGCTGCTGCCGTTCGCGGCATCCTTGGCCGCGATGATCTCCGGGGTCTGGCCGCTGCACCTGCAGACCGGCCTGATGGTGGGACTGCAGGGGCGGTACCTGTACACCGGGCTCGCCGGGCTGGTGCTCGTGGTGGTGCTCGGCGTCGCCGCGACACTGCCGCGCAGGGCGCGTTGGGCGGTTCCCGGGGTGATCCTCGCCGGAGGCGGGCTGTACACGCTGGTGAGCATGCGCAAGGTCGCCGGTTTCCACTGGGCCGAACGGGACTCCGCGCTCGGGGACGCGATGGAGGCGCTGCGGGCCTGGGCTCCTGCCCCCGATGCGGTGCTGTGGCTCGTCGCGCTCGCCGCGGCTGGGGCTGCGGTGTGGGTCGTCGCCTCGACGGTGACGACGGCGCGCCGCGACCTCGCTGCCGCCGCCCCGGTCAGGGCGTAACAGGTTCGTATGGGTGCCCGGCCTCACGTGGCGGACGACGACGGCGAGGGGAGAGTGGGACGTCGTGCACCCTGACGTGGCGCCCGGGCAGGCGCCCCGGCGTGCTCGCAGCCGGATGCCCCGCGCGGTGGTGGTGCTCACCGCGGTCTGGGTGGCGTCCCTGCTGCTGTGGTCGGTGCTGCTGCCCACCTTCCGCTCCGCCGATGAGAGCTGGCACGTCTCGGCCGCCTACTACCAGCTCGAGACCGGGGACTGGCCCGGCTTCCAGCAGATGCCCGAGTTGTTGTGGGTGATCGAGGCCACCCCGCCCGGTCACGGCGACTATGAGCCGCTGCCGGCCCAGGGCCCGCCCGGGGCCGACGCCTCGTTCACCGAGCGGCGCGATGAGACCGTGGCCACCTCAGAGCCTGCGACCAACCGGGCCGGGCAGCACCCGCCGCTGTACTACGGGCTGCTCGGGATGGTGATCGAGGTGGCGCCGTCACAGGTGCCGGCCGCCCAGACCGTCTGGACGCTGCGCCTGGTCAGCGTGGCGCTGCTCGGCCCGCTGCCCCTGCTGCTGGCCCACGGGGCGCGGCGCCTGGGCGGCAACCGGCCGGTGACGATCATCGCCGCGGCGCTACCGCTGACGGTGCCGCAACTCGGCGCCCTGGGCGGGGCGGTGAACAACGACAACCTCCTCATCGCCGCGGCCGCCGCCACCACGGCGGGAGTCACCCACACCCTCTCCGGGGATCTGCGCTACCGGATCGCGGCGCTGACCGGGCTGGCGCTCGCGGTCGCGCTGCTGTCCAAGGCGTTCGCGCTGGTGCTGGTGCCGTTCGTGGTGCTCGCCTATCTGGTCGCCGGCCGGTGGTTCGGGCGGTTCGGCGCTGCCCTGCGCGGGCTCGCCCTCGCCGGTGCGGTGGCCGCGCTCGGCGGGTGGTGGTGGGTGGTCAACCTGCTGCGGTACGGCACCGTGCAGCCGGCCGGGCACTCCCAGCCGCGCCCCGACGGTCCCCTTGGCATCGCCGAAGCACTGCCCGGGTATGCCGCCGAGGCGGCAACGCTGATCCCGATGAGGTTCTGGGCGACCCTGTCGATCAAACGCGGTGACCTGCCGCCCCCGTTTCCCTACGCCTTGACCATCACCTTGTTCGTGGTCCTCGTCGCGGCACTGGTGGCCATCCCGTTGCTCGCCCGCCGGTTCCCGGGCCTGCGCGCCCTGGACGCGGTGGTGCTGGTGGTGCCGTTCTTCGCCTCCCTGGCGTTGGTGCTCGCGGGCACCTTCGGGCTGTACCGGGAGACGGGCCTGGCGGCGGGGCTGCAGGGCCGCTACCTGTATGTGGGCCTGGCGGGGGCGTTCGTCGTGCTGGCCCTGGCTGCGGGGTGGCTGCCCCGTCGTTATCGGCGGTTCGTGCCGATCCTGGTCACCCTGGGTGCCCTGGTGTTCCTGACGGTGAGCATGCGCAAGGTGCTCGGCTTCCACTGGGCCACTCGGGACTCCACGATGGCCGACGGCGTCGCGGCCCTGCGGGCGTGGAGTCCGGTGCCGGATGTGCTGCTGGCGCTGATCGCGCTGGTGGGGGTGGTCGCGGCGCTCTGGGCGCTCATCGAGGTGTGGCCGGGGCGACTGCGCGAGGCCTCGGGCGCGCCCGAGGCGACCGCCGCCGTCGAGCACCACACGACGGACGGCGACCAGTAGCAGCCACCGGTCACCCCCGGGCGACCTCCTCGATCACCGCGATCTGCTCCACGGCCTTGGCCCGCACCCCGGGCAGCGCCCCCGCGATCTCCGCCGCGACCTGCTCGCGCCGCTGCAGCAAGTCGGCGAGCATCTCCCGGAACCGCGCCTCAGTGGCGTCGGCATGGGCGACGGCCAGGCCGGCCTGGCCGAACATCTCCAGCACCTCGCGGTACTTGTGGCTCCACCCGATCACCAAGGTGGGCACGCCCATCGCCAACGCCGAGACCATCGCGTGGAACCGGGAGGCGACGAACACCTCGCAGAGCGAGATCAGATACCGCAACGCCTGCGAACTCAACTCGACGTCGACGAACAGCACCTTCTCCGGCGCGGCGACGCGGCCATGGATCGCCCGGCACAGCGGCAGGTCGTTGTTGTGCGTCTTGGTGGTCTGCGCCCGGGCGCTGTGCGCGACCAGGAACACCGGCCGGCCGAGATCCTGCGTGATGTGGTCGATCTGGGCGACCACCTCACCGATGTAGTCCTGCCCGCGCGCGGCGGCGCCGGTGTGCAGCACCGCGCTCGGGGAGAGGCCGACGACGTCGCCACCGTCGAAGAAGGCCGTGTCGACGTGCCGGCGTGCCTGGGCGATGTCGTCCTGGCCCACGTCGAGCGCGAACGCCAGGTCCGCGCCTTCATGGACGTTGCGAAGCCCGGCGTCGAGGAGATGCTGGTGGGTCACCGCCCCGCGGGAGATGATCGCCGCCACCCGCGGGAGCATGGCCCGGGCGGCCAGGCGGTTCAGCGGCTCGGCGAAGGGCCCCATCGCCTGCGCCACCTTGACCACCGGGGTGCCCAGGAACAGCGCCGGCAGGATGCTCGCCACGTTGTAGATCAGGTACTTGCCGCGCCCGTCCACGAACGTGATGCCGCCTTCGTCCAGGAGCACGTCGGCTCCGGCCAGCACCCCGATCTCCGGCACCGCCCGCTCGATCACCCGTCGCACCGGGGGCAGCAGCCGGTGCGCCAGCGCGGCACCGTTCAGCAGCACCCCCAGGCGCACCGGGCTCGCGTCAAGCACGCGCACGTTCCGGTAGGGGTTCAACCGGGCATCGGAGGTGGGGTACATGCTCAGCAGCGCGAACCGGGCGCGAGGGTCGGCGGCGGTCAGGTGCTGCACGGAACTCTCCAACATCGCCGCCGCGCCCTTGTTGCCCGAGAACGCCGAGCCGATGATCGCGATCTTCATAGTCTGGCCACTTTCATGTCGTGGGGGCTGCCCTGGCTGCGGTGAACCGGAGCGCGCCGTAGATCGCCGCGACCAGGGCGTCCCCGAGGGTGGCGAGCAGCCGCGCCGCCAGGGCGAGCACGATGGCCTGTTCCACCGGTAGGTAGGCCACGGCGAGCAGCACGAACACCGACTCGCGCACCCCGATCCCGCTCGGCACGAACACCGCGAGGATGCCGGCGGCACCGGCGAAGATGTAGGCGCTGGCCAGCGGGATGTAGGCCGAGGCGGGCACCTCGAACATCGAGATCGCGATCAGCACCAGCCCGGTGCCGTTGACGATCCGGGGGATCAGGTACATCAACTGGTACTTCAGGGCTGACGGCGAGGTGAGGAAGTGCTCGTCGGGCACCTGCCGCTTGAGTACCCGGCGCGCGACCTGGTTGGTGCCCCAGCGCAGCACCGGCCGGCTGGTCAGCACCAGCAGCGGGAGCACCGAGGCGGCGGTGAGCAGCACGATGCCGCCGTCGCCGCCGGCCAGGTCCAGGGCGCCCAGGAACAGCAGGATCAGGCCGGTGGGCACGATCGAGCCGATGATCAGGAACGCGTTCTCGTAGAAGAAGGACAGCGTGGCCAGGGACTTCGGCACGCCCCGCGAGTGCGCCCAGGTCAGTTTGTTCACCACCGAGCCCACCTGGCCGGGAATGTACTTCAGCAGCCAGGACAGGCAGTGCACCCGGATCGCCTCGGCCACGCGGACGGTGATGCCGCCCAGGTGGGCGATCATCCGGCCCCACAGCACCCCGGAGAGCACCACGGCCAGCGCGAACAACACCAGCGCGCCGGCGATCCACGCATCGGGGCGCAGGTCGAGGCTGCCCAGGGCGTCGGCGTTGGCGATCAGGGCGCGGGTGAACAGCGCGGCCACCACGGTCACGATCGCCACGGTGAGGATCCACCGCAGCGCCCGGCGCCGCCCGGGCGTCAGGAGTTGCTCACCGCGCACTGTTGGTCATCGCGCACTGTTGAAACGGCGCAGAACGTCGAGGGATTTCTTCGGCGAGGAGGCCACCAGCGCGTCGCGATCGGCGTACCCGACGGCGATCAGGCAGATGACCCGCTCATGGGGCGCTAGGCCCAGGGTCTTCGCCATCTTCATCTCCAGCGGCTCGAAGTCGGGCCAGTTGATCACCGATGAGCTCAGGCCCAGGGTCTCCAGGGCGTACAGGAACCCCATCGTGGCCAGTGCACTGTCGATGTAGATAGCGTGCCGGTCCCGCGGGGAGAAGTAGTTGTCCAGGTTGCCCTTGACCACGATCACCGTGGGGATCTGGTGGTGGTACCCGGCCGTGCCGAACGGGATCGAGGCGACCTTGCGCACCATCTCGGGCTCGTCGAACACCAGGAACTCATACGGGAGCCGGTTGCACGCCGTCGGGGACTCCCGGCCCACCAGCAGGGCCTTGTCGATCAGGTCCCGCGGCACCGGGCGCTGGTCGAACCACCGGATCGAGCGGCGCTGCTTGGCCAGGGCGAGGAGCTGGTCATAGGTGATGTCGCTGGGTTTGATGTCGCGCTGCGGATAGGGGCGCATCGGCACCCCGTTCGTCTCGCCGTCGGGCACGGGGATCGCCGCGAACTGCGACCGGGCCCGATCCACCCCCGGGTCCCCGTCCGGGACGATCTCGAAGTACTCGGTGAGGACCTCGCGCGCCCAGAGCAGTTCGTCGCGCTCGATCGAACGGTCGCCGGCCTGCCCGGCGACCGCGACGCGGTAGTAGTCCACGGTCTCGCCGATGTAGTCCCGGGCGAACACCGGACGGCGGGGCTGCATCGACATCCCCTTCTCCAGGCGGTGGATATTGCGCCGCAGTTCCACGTGGGTGGGCCGGGAGGTGCTCAGCGCCCGGAAGTAGGCGCGCCGCCCGGACAGCACCGCGTACTGCTCCCGGTTGAAGGTGAGCAGCCCGGGCACCGAGTAAGCCGTCGCGGGCAGACGGTGGGAGCCGAACAGGTTGAGCGTGGCCCGGGTGCCGCCCTCGTAGACCTTGCGCACCGCCGGGACGGCGAGCAGGTTCTTGGCCACGCGCTTGAGTGTGGTGATCATCGCGCTCCCCTGAGCCTGTGCGGCACGGCCGACGACGACGCAGCCCCGTTCGCGCTCGCCCCACCCCGGTCTGTGCTGCCCTGCTCTACGCTGCCCGCACTTTCGTCGTCGTGCTTCTGCGTGGGCGGGTACTGCATGACCTTGAGGCGCTCCAGGGTCTCCTCCAGCAGCACCCGGTTGGTGCGCTGCAGGTCGGCGATCACGAGCAGCGCGAAGGAGAGCAACCCCCCGATGAGCATCGCGGTCCCGAAGATCAGTGACTGTACGTGTCCGGCGCCGTTTCCCTGCAGCCAGAACACGGCGAATCGCACGAACGGTATCGCCGCGAGGATCAGCAGCAGCGTGCCCAGGGCGCCCAGGATGTAGTGCGGTTTGTGCATCAGATAGGAGCGCACGATCGCCGAGCCCGAGCGAGCCATGTGCTGGCCGATGTGGCTGAACAGGCGTGATTCGCGGGCTTTCGGATTGGTCTGGACCGGCATCGAGGCGATCCGCAGCCGCTTGTTCCCGGCCTGGATGATGGTCTCCATGCAGTAGGAGAAGGTGGTGACCACGTTCAGGCGCAGCAAGGCGACTTTGGAGTAGGCCCGGAAGCCGCTGGCCGCATCGGGCAGGTCGGTGCCTGCGGCCTTGTTCACCACCGCGGAGCCGACCCGTTGCATGAGTTTCTTGAAGGGCGAGAAGTGCGGGGTGGTGGCGGTCTGGCGGTCGGCGATGACGATGTCGGCGCTGCCGTTGACGAGGGGTTGCACCAGGTCGGCGATGCGGTCCTGCGGGTACTGGTTGTCGCCGTCGGTGTTCACCACGATGTCCGCGCCGTGGGCCAGGGCGTAGTCGACACCGTCGCGGAACGAACGCGCCAGACCCATGGTGCCCACGTGGCTGACCACGTGCTTGACCCCGTGGGCGCGCGCCACTTCGACGGTCCGGTCGGTGGAGCCGTCATCGATGATGAGGATCTCGATGGACTCGATTCCCGGGATCCGGGTGGGGATGGATGCCAGCACCATGGGCAGCGTCTGCTCTTCATTCAGACACGGCACTTGCACGAATAGTTTCATCTGTCTCTCACTGACTGGGCGGCTCGTGCCCCGTGTTCCCGCGCGACTACGGCCCCTCCCACCATAACCGGTGCGGTTGCCGAGCCCACGGCCGCCCGTCCAGCCACGCCCGGGACTGCCCGCGGACGCTCAGCCCGCCACGCCCTGTACCGCCTGCGGACGCTCAGCCCGCCAGGGCGTCGATGCGGGCCACCTCGTCGGCGGTCAGGGAGAAACCGAAAATGTCGGCGTTGGCGCGGATCCGCCGCGGCGTGACCGACTTGGGGATCACCACGATGTCGTGGTGCAGGTGCCAGCGCAGCACCACCTGGGCGGGGGTGACATCGTGGGCATCGGCGATGGCGCCCAGGGTCTGGTCCTCCAGGTCGCTGCTGCGGAACGGGCTGTACCCCTCCACGACGACGCCGCGCTCGGCGGACTCGGCCAGGAACACCGGGTCGTGCACCGACGGCGCCCACCGCACCTGGTTGACCGCCGGGGCGACTCCGGTGGCCTCGATCAACTCATCGACCTCTTCGATGCTGTAGTTGCTCACGCCCACAGCCCGGGCGAGCCCCTCCTCGCGGGCGGCGAGCAGTTGCTCCCAGATGCCGGGGCCACCCTCCTCAGGTGGTGAATGGATCAGGTAGAGGTCCACGCTCGGTACGTTCAGGACGGCCAGACTGTCATCCAGCGCCTCGCGGGCCCGGGCGGCGTCGGCGGGCAACAGCTTCGTGGTGATGAAGACGTCCTCGCGGGGCAGCCCCGAGTCCACCAGCGCCTGCCCGACCTCAGCCTCGTTGCGGTACATCGCGGCGGTGTCCAGGTGCCGGTACCCCGCACCCAGGGCGGTGGCCACGGCGCGGCGGCACTGCTCGCCACTGATCTGCCACGTCCCGAAACCCAGCATCGGCATCTTCACGCCGTCCGGGAGGTGGGCGGCCGGCTCGTGCAGTGGGTTCGACGATCGCATGTTCTCGACGCTAACGCCGTTGCCGCCGGTCCGCACCCGCCGGAAGACGCTCGGCGGGTACCACTGGTAGGCCTCGGAGGTGTGGATTCGGCTCGGGTACCGGCCGGCCGGCTTCTTACGCGACTTCTCCTGTGTCCGGGTGCGGCACCCAGCGGTAGATCCGCGCGCACGCCAGGGCGAGCCAGAGCCAGCCGGCGGTCACGGCCAGCCACAGCAGCGCCACCCCGGCCGGGGTGGTGGCCAGCGCCGCCCCGCCGACGAACCCGGCCACGATCAGCACCGCGAGGCCGATCGCCGGCCACCGGGGTCCGGGGACCGAGTCCGCGCGCATCCAGGCCGCATACGCCAGCGCCGCCGCGGCCAGGGCGAGGAACCCCAGAGCCCCGAACACCAGGTGCAAGATCCCCCCGGTGGAAGCGGTGGCCTCTGCGGCGTCCGGCGGGAACCCGGCCATCGGGTCCGGCCGGAAGATCGCGCTCAGGATGAGGCCAGCACCGTAAACGGCCACCAGGGCGGAGATCGCGAGCCCGCGCCCGCTGCGGATCGCCCGGAAGATGCCGTAGGCGGCCGCGAGCACCATCAGCCCGCTCAGCACCAGGTTGGCCCGCTGCATCCACCCGCCCTCACCCAGGGTGAGCAGCGAGAGTGCGTGGGCGCTCAGGTCGAAGCCGGGGCGGGTCAGCGCCAGCACCAGGCCGACGATGAGGTAGAACGGCCCGGCCACCACGCCCCAGCCGAGCAGGCTGCGGGTGATCGCGGCGTCGCGGTTCAGTGTGGGTGCGGTATCGGCCATCGTCTCACCTCTTACACTGATGAGTGTAAAAGATGGGAGCCGAACATGGAAGACCCCCGGGTGCTGCGCTCACGAGCCCGCATCATCGACGCGGCCCGGCACTGCTTCGCCGAGCAGGGCTACCGGGACACCAGCGTCGCTGACGTCGCCGCCCGGGCCGGCATCACCAAGCGCACCATCTACAACCTGTACGAGGACAAGGAAGCCCTGTTCCGCACCGCACTCGAGGCCTCGATCGCGATCGCCGAGACCTTCATCGCCGATCTGGTGACCGAGATCGAGAACGTGGCCGAGGCGACCCCGGACCTGCCGCACCTGGCGGTGCGCCTGGCCCAGGACGTGCTGATCGGGCAGGTGACCGACCTGCGCCGGCTGGTGGCCACCGAGTCCGCGGAGTTCCCCGACCTGGCCCAGCAGTACCGCACCAGAGCCCCGGAGGCGGTCCTCACCGCCCTCGCGGCCGCCTTCGCTGAACTCACCGAGCGCGGCCAGTTGGCCGCCGAGGACCCGGACCTGGCCGCCGAGCACTTCGCGTTCCTGGTGATGGGCGCGGACCTGGACCGCCGGATGCTGGGCGCCCCGCCGATGTCACGGGCCCGGGTGCGGCGCAAGGCCCTGGCCGGGGCGCAGACCTTCCTGCGCGCCTACGGCACCCAGTCATAGATGGCCACCGCCGCCGCGGTCCGGGCCTCGGCCAGAGGGGTCAGTCGCTAGGAGACTGCTGAAGAATGCGTGTCCCTGCCCGGTGGGTGGGTCCGGGTGGGGAACGCTTGGTGTATGCAGGGGAGATCGCGGGATCAGCGGGATCTGTTCGACGCGGAGTCGATGGCCGGGGATCTTCTCGAGCCGGGAAGCGTGTTCGCGTTCCTGGCCGAGCACCGGCTGACTCTGTTTCCGGAGGCGATGTTCGCTGACCTGTTCCGGTCTGCGCGGGGTCGCCCGTCGGTGCCGGCGGATGTGGTGGCCGCGGTGCTGGTGTTGCAGGCCCTGCACGGGTTGTCAGACCGGGAGGCTACCGAGGCGGTGACCTTCGATCTGCGGTGGAAGGCGGCCTGCGGGCTGGGTGTGCAGTCGCCGGCGTTCCATCCCACGACGTTGACGTATTGGCGCCGCCGCCTGGCTCAGTCACAGCGGCCGAACCGGATCTTTGAGGCGGTCAACGCGGTGGTGATGGAGACCGGGGTGCTGCGGGGCAAGAACCGGCGGGCGCTGGACTCCACGGTGCTGGAGGACGCGGTGGCCACTCAGGACACCGTCACCCAGTTGATCGCCGCGATCCGCCGGGTGGCCCGGGATGTCACCGGTGGCAAGGAGCTGGTCGCGCAGTACTGCACCGGCCACGACTACTCCTCGCCGGGCAAGCCGCGTATCGCCTGGGACGATCCGGCCGCCCGTGAGGAGCTCGTCTCAGCCCTGGTCACCGACGCTCTGGTGCTGCTGGACCACATCGATGTCGATGGGTTGGAGGAGGACGAGGCCCAGGTCGTGGCGCTGTTGGCGGTGGTCGCCGGGCAGGACGTGGAGCCGGCCGAGGGTTCTGATGGCACCGACGGTCGCTGGCGCATCGCTCGCAAGGTGGCCTACGACCGGGTGATCTCCACCGTCGATCCGGAGACCCGCCACGCGCACAAGACCGTTCATCAGCGCCGTGACGGGTTCAAGGCTCATGTCGTGGTCGAGCCGACCACCGGGTTGTTCACCGCCACGAGGCTGACCAAGGCCGCGGGACCGGAGTCGGCTGACGGGACCGTGGGGACGGACCTGCTGGCCACCGACAGCACACTGACGCCCCACCAGTCGGAGCACGCGAAGGACGCCGGGACCGTCGGGGATGCGGCGCACGCCACGGCGAGGCAGGAGCCGCCTGCCAGGCAGGTCCCGGTGGAGGTCCTGGCCGACTCCGCCTACGGCACCGGCGACGCGCTGGCCGCCCTGGAGCAGGCAGGGCACACCGCGATCATCAAGCCCTGGCCGCTGCGCCCGGCCGTCCCGGGCGGGTTCACTCTGGAGGACTTCACCGTCGATGAGGCCGCCGGCACCGTCACCTGCCCAGGTGGGCTCACACGCAGCATCAGTCCCAAGCGCAAGGTCACCTTCGGCGCCGGCTGCCGCGGCTGCCCGCTACGCGATCGTTGCACCACCGCAACAAGCGGGCGCAAGCTCACCCTCCACCCCCATGACGGGCTGCAACGCGCGCACCGCGCCCGGGCCCAGCAGCCCACCTTCCAGGAGACCTACCGCAGTCAGCGGCCGATGGTCGAGCGCTCCATCGCCTGGCTCACCCGCGGTAACCGCAAGGTCCGCTACCGCGGGATCACCAAGAACGACCACTGGCTCGCCCGCCGCGCCGCAGCCATCAACCTCAAGCGGCTGCTCACGCTAGGGCTGCAGCGCACCGGCGGAATCTGGGTGATGGCCACCGCCTGAGCACGGCGGCCATCACCCTGGCCTCGGGCCTGATTGACGAGCAGAATCGGACCCGGCGGGCGGGTCGACCTCGTTGTCCAGCCAAGCGCTGTGACTTACCAGAGCCGCTCTGACGTCCAAAGTGATGGCGGCCCGCCCGTCCCGCTCAGATCGCGAGCCACAACAGCGCCTTCTTCAGCACCCTCCTAGCGCTGCGCCGCCCGGTAACGCGACGGTGGCACCCCGATCACCTGAGTGAAGGCGCGGGTGAAGTGGGCGTGGTCGGCGAACCCCAGGGAGGCCGCGAGCGCCGAGAGGTCCTCGCCCGCACCGGCGTCCAGGGCGGCCACGGCGTCCTGCAGCCGGTGGCGGCGCAGCACCCAGAGGGGGGAGGCGCCCACGTACCGGGTGAACAACCGTTGCAGGGTGCGCACCGAGACGTGCACGTGCTCGGCGATCGGTGCCAGCGTCACGTGCTCGCGCTCGCGCATCAACTCCACCGCCGCCCGCACCACCGGATACCCCGAATCGGCGCGCACCTGCTCGGCCCGGTGCGCCCAGTAGGTGCTCAGGAAGGTGCCGGCGATGTCGCGGCGAGCCTCGTCGTCGTCGGCTTCCAGGACCTGTGCGGTGAACCCGGCGACGGCGGGCCCGAAGACCTCCTCGGCGCCGACGACGGCGTCGGTCAAGTCCCGTACGTCCCGGTCCAGCAGGGCGGCCAGGCCGCCGGGGTGGAAGGCGATGCCGGCCACCCGCCCGGCCACGGGCAGGTCGACGGTGAAGACCTTGGTGACCAGGCCGTGCACGAGCGCGGCCGGGACGGTGCGGTGGTGCAGGATTCCGCCCTCGGCGGCCTCGACGGTCAGGTGGGTGACCGGGTGGGACAGTACCTGCTGGCGGAAGGGCGCGGGTTCCTCGTGGCGCCAGGTGACCCACCAGTAGTAGGCCACCACCTGATCCAGGGGCGCGGGCACGCTCAGGCGGCCGGTGTCGAACACCCGGGCGCCGGCCTTCGGCCACAGCACCGCGCCCTGGCGGCCGGCGTGGGCGGCAGGAGGTTGTCGCGGATCTTCAAGCCCCACATGCGTCACTGTAGGGAGGCTGGAGCCCATGAGCACGCACTATCTGCCCGACGGATTCACCACCCTCAGCCCTCTGATCGTGGTCACCCCGGCGAGCGCCGCGATCGACTTCTACGCGGCCGTGTTCGGCGCCGAGGTCGCGACCCGGATGGACGGCCCGGACGGGTCGGTCTGGCACTGTGAACTGAACATGGGCCACGGCCGGATGACCGTGATGGATCCGAACGGCCAGTTCAACACGGTCGCCAACAACCCAGCGGATGACGACGTCAGCTTCAGCCTGGCGATCTACCTTCCCGACGTCGATGCGGTGCTGCTGGCGGCCCGCGAGCGCGGGGCGCGGGTGCGGGAGGAGGCGGCCGACTTCGAGGTGACCGGGGACCGGTTCGCCTCCATCCAGGACCCGTTCGGGGTGCGTTGGACGATCATGACCCGGATGCAGGAGCGCACCGATGCCCAGATCCAGGAGGGGCTGGACGCCTGGGCGGCGTCGCTGGCCACGACACCGACCGCTGGGTGATAGACGTGCGAGCACGCTGCCCGCGCTGTCGGCCTCTTGACCGACGTAGCAGCGCGGGCCGCCAAGGCAGCGCAGAGTATTGCGGTGCTGACACCAGGAGCGCACACTGCAACCGTGGCTGAGATGGTCGCGGTGCCAATTGAGCACGGGTCGCTGGAGGCGGAGGTGTTCGGCACCGGCACGCCGTCCGTGCTGGTGATCCAAACGGCGTTACACGCCGATGAACTGGCACCGCTGAGCAGGGCGCTGGCAGCACACACGCCGGGCGCGGTGATCCATTGCCATCGGCGCGGCTACGCCGGGAGCAGCCCGGCGGTCCCGGGGGCGACTATGGCCGAGTTGGCCGACGACGTCCGCGGGCTCATCGGTGCGCTCGGCCTGGCACCGGTGCACCTGGTGGGCGTGAGTTTCAGCAGCGCGATCGCCCTGACCCTCGCCGCGGTCTCCCCCCGGGACGTGCACACCCTGACGGTGGTTGAAACACCCCCTATCCAGGGCCCCACCGTGTCCCAGTTCCGCACCGACGCCGCCGGGTTCGTGAGCCTGTTCGAGGCGCAGGGCGCAGCGGCGGCGCTGGCGGAGTTCCTTTCCATGTTGGCCGGCCCGGACTGGCGGGAGTGGTGTGAGGCCGACATGCCCGGGTCGGTGGCCGCGATGGAGCGCGACGCCGTAACGTTCTTCACCTCGGATATGCCGGCCCTGCTGCACTGGGAGCCCGAGCGCAGTGACCTCAGCCGGATCCGGTGCCCGGTGCTCTGTGTGGGTGGCCAGTCAACCAGTCCCTGGTTCCGCGAAGCCCGCCAGGTGTTGCAACGCTGGCTCCCCCAGTCCGACCACGCCGTGGTCCCTGGGGCGGGTCATGTGGTTGCGACCACCCATACCGAGGCTCTGGCCGAGTTGGTCAGCGACTTCATTCGCCAGCATCCAGCCACGCCAACGCCCGCTGGCGCTGACCGGACTCGAACAGTTCCACCGTCACGCCCGGGATGAGCGCGCCTCCGGCCTTGGACAGCGCCCGGACCACGCCGCCGTCGGTGAGCACCGCCACCCGCTCGAACCTGGACAGATCTCCCAGGCGGGAGAGGGCGAGTTTCACGTCCTCCTTCACCCCACTGGGGCTCAGGCCCTCCATCCGGCTCAGGTCGGCGAGCATGCGTAGGCGCGGATGCTGGTCCAGCGCCGCGTGGATCTGCGGGGCGAGGTGCTCGTAGTCCTCCTCGGTGACTGTGCTCGAGGCTGTCACCTCGATCAGGCCCTCGGGCGTGGTGTGCATCTGCATCATGGTGGCCTCCAGTCGTCTGGGGTGATCGTCAGCGGCCCTTGTGGTGGTCATGCCACTGTCGCCGAACACCGCGGGTGCTGCCAGTGGGGGCGCAGCGCCAACCGCCGAGCAGCGGGGTCAGTCGTCGACGATGAGGATGCCGTTGACGGTGAAGGTCGTGGTGCCGGAGGAGTTGGCGGTCGTGGGCTGCCACGTCTGGGAACATTCGACGTCGATCACGGCGTGGTCCTCATCGTTCAGGTGGCCGGTGAGCGTGGTGCTGCGGTCCGGGGGGAAGTAGATGTCATGGCCCGCGGTCACGTGGTGGAACGGTCGGCCGGTGTGGCAGGTCAGCGGCCAGTGCTCGACCTCCGTGTGGGTGGTTGTCTCCCGTCTGGGGTGGTGGATGACGGTGGTGACGGTCACCGGTAGGCTCCCGTGCAACTGCATACCGCTGTCGTCTACCTCTGCGGTGAGGTAGCCGCCGTCCTCGGTCTCCCCCCACATGCCACCTAGGGTGGCCTGGCCCTCGAACCGCTGCTCGACCACATGGTCTTCGCACCCTAGGTAGGGAGAGCAGCGTTCGCTTCGGAACGACCCGTGCACCGACCACAACGAGCCCGCGCCCGAGTACCGCGTGACGCCGTCGTCATGGCTGGGCGGCCGCAGATCGTCCTCGTCGAACCCGGGTATGGGGGGTAGGGGGGCGGGCGCGCCGCCGTCCTGGGTCTGTTCGAGGTGAACCTGGAGGGCACCGTTCCAGTGCACCTCCGCGTGGATGGTGACCGGTGTCGCGGTGGGTGGGTCGTCGTACTGACCCTCCATCTCCAGGAGCAGTTCCCCCGCAGGCGGGTCGCAGTGCAGATCGTGGATCCGCTCGACGGTGGCCTCACCCGACAGGGCCGCGCCGGGGTCGGTGTGCGAGTTGGACACGATGAGCATGAGGATCCCGGCGACGCAGAACTCGCTGCCGTCCGGTGTGAGGCTGACCGTGCGCCGGCTGTATCTGCCACGCTCGTCGCGCACGATCGCTTCCATCTTGGGGGTGCCCTCGTCCTCAAGTTCGACGGTCACGCGCACCCCGGCCGTTTCCTCGCGCGAGCCCTCGGGGTAGATGATGTGGTACTCATACCCCAGTCCGGGGACGCCGGTGTGGTCGATGGTCAGTGCGTCCTCGCCAAGGTCGTGGTCGGGCATCGGGGGCAGCACGTCATCTGGGAAATTGGGGTCCAGGTGCACGAACCGGGTGCCGATGGGGTTGCCCGCTGGGTTGGCGTTGACCATTCGCATCACGAAATCCGGGAACCTGGTCGCGACCGGCACCTGGGCGTCGATTGCCGCCAGCACGTCCTCGTGCCCGCCGCCGGTTCCCGACAAGTCCTGCCAGGTGTTGAAGATGGACTGAGCCCCGGCTTCCTGTTCCATGAACATCGCCCAGAGGGCGGTGGCGTAGGGCTTGTCCGGATGGGTCTCGGCAACCAGCGAGCCGTCCTCCCTCTGCATCCTGTGCAGGTGCCGCAGGTGCTCATCCCCGAAGTCCCCGGGCAGGTAGTACCGCTCCGCCCAGGTTGCGGTGCCCTCGATTAACCAGCGTTCATCGAGGTGGTCGTGGTGGGCGAACTGGAGCACGTGGAAGACCTCGTGCACCACCACACGGGCCAGTTCCGAATCCGGACCGGTTCCGTGGTCCTCCAGGACGCCGGCGTCGATCAGGACGTAGCCGCTGGAGGCGGTACGCCCAGCCGGACGGGTCGGGACGGCCAAGCCCCCGGCGCCACTCTCGATCCTGCTCACCTCGCCTCGGCGTTCCGGGCCGAGCCAGCCCGCATCGAGCAGGTAGATGTCGACCTTGTCATCGGAGTCCGGATGCGGATCATCAGCGGGCCTGTCCGGCTTCGGGGGACCCATGCCCTCCGGAACGGGTTTGGTCATTTCCGGCACGGTGCCATCGACGATCCCGATGACGGCCTCCAACGCCTCCTCGGCTCCCACCGTGCCCGCACCGCGGTCGGCGCAGATCCAGACCCGGATCGGGACCTGGTCGCTGGCCCGGGTCTCCCAGTCGCCCGGGCACTGCCGGCCACCTGACTCGTTGTTCTCGGGGGCGTTCACCTGGGTCCACGTCAGCGCAGCCTGCTGCCACCCCCGGCCCTCCGCGCCCTCGGCGCCGGCCTCAGCGTCTGAGTCCTCGCCGTCCTGGTTGTCGCTGTCGTTCTGGCTGTCGCCTGCCCCGTCCGGGCTGTGGCTGAACGCGCTCTGCGGGTCGGTGGGGCGCAGCAGATACGGGCCCACGGCCTCGGCTACCTCGGCAGGCAGGGTGTCCAACTCCCGGACCGCTTGGTTCAGCGCCGCGGAATCGTGGGAGGCGGACTCCCCGCGGTACTCCCGCGGCAGGCGCGGGTCGTTGAACTGACCCCACACCCGGTACATCAGTCCGGTGGGCTCATCCAGTTGTCCGGCCGCCACGGCGGCCTGGACCAGGGTGGTCGTGGTGGTGGTTGGCGGGTCGTCGTCCGGCGCGTCCGGGGAAGGCAGCAACCCGTCCTCGTCCTCGACGGGAGCCGCGGTGATCCCCTCATCCGGGGACGCGTCCGGTGCTGGGGAGGCGTCCGGTGCCGGGGAGGTGCACCCGGCCGCCACCAGCGCCAGCAGCCCTGCCAGCAACGCCGCGTATCGAAGTCGCGCGAACCTCATGATCCCCTTCGGCCAGTTCGTCGAACCTGAACGCTACCGGCGGGCGGTGCTGTTCGGAGGCGGAACCGGGGGGTGAGTATGGGCGGGCTTAGCGCCGAGGCGGCTGGGCGCGGAGCTGGACCGCCCCATCTATTCACTCGTTGCTTCTTGAACCGTTCCGCCCTGCTCGACAAGGAGCCTCTCCGAGATTGCGCCGCGAAGAACGCCTTCGAGTCTGCCTCTGACATTGGAACCGAGGCGAGCCACACCGAAGATGCGGGCAGTTTCTCGCAACGCGTCCTCACGACTCATGCCGTGCGCACCCCTGACAGCATCAATCATCGCGTTGCGAAGTTCCGGGGCCCAAGAGGATCATCTCTCAGTCGAATATTCTCCTTCAGGCCAGTGGATACAGGACCGTGTCAACGACCGCTCTCGCGCGAGCGCACAGGCGTACCGAAATTCCCAACGAGGTCGCACACCTTTGGCGGCGATCGAAACGAGCGTTCAGGGCCACTCCTAAGAATCGGCCTCAATACGCTAGCGATGCGGATCTGAGGTGGCATTGCCTCGGCGCGTCGCCTGCTTTCGATGCCGTTTCTACGGACGCCGCGCCCCGCCGTCTCCCTTGGGTTGGTGCCGGGCTGGAGGTTCGGGTCGGGCGCATGCAGGCAGGTGGTTTCGAGTTCCTCGACGATCGGGTTCCCGCCGGGGCGGCGTTGACGCGGGGCCGCTCGGCCCAGTCCGCACCAACGGTTCCGGCCACATCCGGTGAGCCCCGGTAGCTGCGGATTGACAAGGCGGCGCGACAGTTCTAGGTCAAGTTCACCTTCCGGACTGATCGCGATGGATCAGCACATGCGGATGAGTTACCACCTAGTGCGATCATGGGGTGATGAGCCGGGGCTCCGCAGCAGAAGCCGCGCTGGCCGGGGTGGCCGCGGGGGCGGTGACCCTCGGCGTGGCGGAGGTCGGCGCCGCCCTGCTCACCCGCACCGGCGCCGCGAGGTCCACCCCGTCACCGCTGCTGGCTGTGGCCGACACGACCGTCGATCACTCCCCGGCGTGGCTGCGCGACTTCGCCATCGCCACCTTCGGCACCGCGGACAAGACCGTGCTGCTGGTCGGGATGGGCGTGGTGCTGGCCGTGGTCTGCGCCGGCATCGGGCGTCTTGCGGCCAGCCGGATGACGACGGCGATGCTCACCTTCGTGGTGGTGGGCGCGGTGGGGACGACGACGGTGCTCACCCGTCCTGGGGCGCAGGTGGGCGACGTCGTACCCACCGCGGTCGCCGTCGTCGTCGGCCTGTTCGTGCTGAACGGGCTCAGCCGGCCGCGCCCGCAACGGCAGGCCGGGGTGGAGCAGCCGGCCACGAGCACCGACCGGCGTTCGGTGCTGGTCTGGGGCGCCTCGCTGACGGTACTGGGGACGCTGGGTATCGTGGCCGGCCGGGCGCTGCAGGGCGCCGGTCAGGTGGTGCGCGCCGCACGGGAGATGTTCACCGTGCCGGCCGTGGCCGAGCCGGTGGTGATTCCGGCACAGGTCGATCCGGGTGTGGAGGGACTCTCGCCCTGGCGAACCCCGAACGACGCCTTCTACCGGATCGATACCGCGCTAGCGGTGCCGCAGGTGGACCCGGGCACGTGGCGGCTGCGGGTGCACGGCCTGGTGGAACGGGAGGTGGAGATCGACTTCGATCACTTACTGGCCCAGGAGATGGTGGAGGCGGCCGTGACACTGACGTGCGTGTCTAACCCGGTCGGTGGGGACCTGGTCGGTAACGCGGTATGGACCGGGTGGCCGGTGCGCGAGCTCCTCGCCCGGGCCGAGCCGGACCCGGATGCGGACATGGTGCTGTCCACCAGCGCCGACGGGTGGAGCGCCGGCACTCCGCTGAACGTCCTCACCGACGAGCGCAACGCCCTGCTGGCGGTGGCGATGAACGGGCGGCCGCTGCCGGCCCAGCACGGATTCCCGGTGCGGCTGGTGGTGCCCGGGCTGTACGGGTACGTGTCGGCAACCAAGTGGGTGACAGATCTGAAGGCACCCGGTTCGCCGACGACGAGGGGTACTGGAGCCCGCGAGGTTGGTCCGAGCGCGGGCCGATCAAGACCGCATCGCGCATCGACGTCCCGGCCGGCGAGCGCGTGCAGGCCGGGGCGACGGTGATCGCCGGGGTGGCCTGGGCCCAGCACCGCGGCATCAGCGCAGTCGAGGTCCGGATCGACAACGAGCCTTGGCAGCAGGCCACCCTGGCCGCCGAGCCCAGCGTGGATGCCTGGCGGATGTGGCACCTGGACTGGGAGGCCACACCCGGTGAGCACGTGATCGTCGTACGCGCCACCGACGGCAGCGGGGCCACCCAGACCGAACGCGCCATGCCACCGGTGCCCGACGGCGCCACCGGGTGGCACTCGGTGCAGGTCGAGGTCATATAACTGCGCCAAAGCAGCGGCTGGATTACCGCCGGGCGCACGTGGCCACGCAAGAGCAGGTGCGTGCCGTCGTCCTGGTCTTCCTCCCGCTCGGCCGCCCGCAGCCAACGGGCGCGCGCAACGAGCCGCTGCCATCATCGGGCCCATGGATCGACGCCGCACCACACCCCGTCCCCACGGCACGTTATGACCATCTGCGCCTTCTGCCGCATCGCCGACCACACCGAGCCGGCGAACCTGGTGCTGGACACCGAGGACGCGTTGGCCTTCCTGGACATACACCCGCTGTTCAAGGGCCACGTGCTGGTGATCCCGCGCGAGCACCACGTGACGTTGCCGGACCTGCCCCCGGCGCAGGTGGGACCGTTCTTCGCCGCGGTGCAGCGCGTGTCCGCCGCGCTGCCCGAGGCGCTAGGGGCACATGGGACGTTCGTGGCGATGAACAACGTCGTCAGCCAGAGTGTGGCCCACCTGCACTCCCACGTGATCCCGCGCCGCCGCAAGGACGGCCTGCGCGGGTTCTTCTGGCCCCGCCAGCGCTACGACGACGACGAGGCCACCGAGTACGCCAAGCGGATCCGGTCGGCGCTCGGTTGAAGCCTGCGGTTGAAGCCTGCGGTTGAGGCCGACGTCGGCGCCGGCCCACATGCAGTGCGGACCGAGCACGGCCACAATGAACCATGAGCGATCACACGTACCGAGTAACCGAGATCGTCGGCTCCTCCCCCGAAGGTGTCGACCCCGCGATTCGTAACGGCCTGGCCCGGGCGAGCAAGACGTTGCGCAACCTCGACTGGTTCGAGGTCACCCAGATCCGCGGCCACGTCGAGGACGGCCAGATCGGGCACTTCCAGGTCGGCCTGAAGGTCGGCTTCCGCCTCGACGACGAGTAAACCCCCCACGATCCCGCAGGCACACGGTGCCCGGAGGAGCCTGGGCACAGGTGCGGGCGCCCGGCCTCCCGCCCCTCACTCTTCTAGCAACCGCCTCGGCCCCGGCCCGCGACGGCCGTAGACGTCCTCGGGGTTCGCTAGCCCGCACCGGTCGATGGACAGGCACCCGCACCCGACGCAGTCGGTGAAGTCATCGCGCAACTGCTGCAGTTGGTGGATGCGCTCGTCCAACTCCGTTCGCCAGCGCCCCGAGAGCCGCTGCCAGTCCGCTCGCGTGGGTGTCCGCCCGGCGGGCAGTTCGTCGAGGGCCTCCCGCACCTGCGCCAACGGAACGCCCACCCGCTGGGCGATGCGGATCAGCGCCACCCGGCGCAGGGTGTCGCGCCGGTACCGGCGCTGGTTGCCCGCGGTCCGAGTGCTGGTGATCAGGCCTTTGCGTTCGTAGAAGTGCAGCGCTGAGGCCGGTGTCCCACTGCGGGCGGCCAACTCCCCGATGCTGAGTTCGTTGCGGTTCCACGCGGGCGCTGTGGTCATGATCGCTCCAGAATCCCGTTGACCTCAACCATGGTTGAGGGTACACAGTAGTGGCTTCAGCGCGGCCCGGTCCCGCCCAGCGGCGCAACCCCTCCCGCGCCCGCACGATCCCCCCGCACGATCCCGACCCAAGGGGAGCACCCCATGAGCATGGAGTCCACCGCGTGGCACTCGATGTACACCGCCATGCACGCCCAGAACGACCGACGGCCATTCTCCCGCGCCACCCTGGCCCGGATCGCCGCATTCGCCGTCCCGCACCGGCGCCGGATCGTCTGGTTCACCCTGGTCAGCGTCCTGACCGCAGCGATGACCGTGGCCACGCCCCTGCTGGCGGGGCGCGTCATCGACGCGATCACCCACAACGCCGAGGTGCGCGTCGTCGTCGTCCTCGCTGTGCTGATCGGGCTCATCGCGCTCGCCGAGGCCGGGTTCGGACTGATCCAGCACTGGCTGTCGGCCAACATCGGTGAAGGGCTGATCCTGGACCTACGCACCTCGGTCTATGACCACGTGCAGACGATGCCGGTGGCGTTCTTCAGCCGCACCCGCACCGGTGCGCTGGTGAGCCGGTTGAACAACGACGTGATCGGAGCCCAACGCGCGTTCTCCGACACCCTCTCCGGGGTGGTCAGCAACGTCGTCACCCTGGTGCTGGCGCTGATCGCGATGGTCTCACTGTCCTGGCAGATCACGGTGATGACGTTGCTGCTGCTGCCGGTGTTCGTGCTCCCGGCCCGGCGGATGGGTGCGCGGCTGGCCCGGCTGCGACGCGAGGCCGCGAACCACAATTCGACCATGAGCACCCAGATGACCGAGCGGTTCTCCGCCGCCGGCGCCACCCTGATCAAGTTGTTCGGGCACCCGGAACGCGAGTCGGTCGAGTTCGCCTCCCGGGCCGCGCGGGTCCGTGACATCGGGGTCCGTTCAGCGATGGTTCAGGAGGTCTTCTTCATCGCCCTGACCCTGGTCTCGGCCCTGGCGCTGGCGCTGGTCTACGGACTGGGCGGGTTCTTCGCCCTGGCCGGGGAGTTGGAGGCCGGCGCGGTCGTGGCCCTGGCGCTGTTGCTGACCCGGCTGTACGCGCCGCTGACGGCCCTGGCCAACACCCGGGTGGAGGTGATGAACGCGATGGTCAGTTTCGAGCGGGTCTTCGAGGTGCTCGACCTGCGACCCCTCATCAGGCAGAAGCCCGACGCCGTGGCGCTGCCGGATGGGCCGTTGTCGGTCGAGTTCGACGATGTCTCCTTCGCCTACCCCTCGGCCGAGCAGGTCTCACTGGCCTCCCTGGAGGAGGTCGCCACCCTGGACCCGCGGGCCGGCGCCACGGTGCTGCACCAGGTGAACCTGCGGGCCGAGCCCGGGCAGACCGTGGCGCTGGTGGGCTCCACCGGCGCGGGAAAGTCCACCATCGCCTCCCTCATCCCGCGGCTGTTCGACGTCGACTCCGGCGCCGTACGCATCGGCGGGCTGGACGTGCGCGATGCCACCACCGACTCCCTGCGCGATGCCATCGGGATGGTCACCCAGGACGGGCACCTGTTCCACGACACCGTGCGGGCCAACGTCGCGCGGGCCCGGCCGGAGGCGTCCGACGACGAGGTCTGGGCCGTACTGCACCGGGCGCGGCTGGGTGAGCTGGTCGCCTCGCTGCCCGACGGCCTGGACACCGTGGTCGGTGAGCGCGGGTACCGCCTCTCCGGCGGGGAGCGCCAGCGGCTGACGATCGCGCGGATGCTGCTCGCCCAGCCGCGGGTGGTGATCCTGGACGAGGCCACGGCCCACCTGGACTCCACCTCCGAGGCTGCCGTGCAGGCCGCGCTCACCGAGGCCCTGGCCGGGCGCACCGCCATCGTGATCGCGCACCGCCTGTCCACCATCCAGGCGGCGGACACGATCCTGGTGGTCGAGGACGGCCGGATCGTGGAGTCCGGCGGCCATGCCGCGCTGCTCGTCGCCGAGGGCCGGTACGCCGAGTTGTACCGCACGCAGTTCTCCCGGGGCGAGGAAGTACCGGCGGCGCTCTGAGCGGGCAGGCACCGACCGCACCCATGAGCCGTGAGCCGGCATCGATACGCTGACTCGATGGCGAACGTGGCGGGCATCCTGCTGGCGGCCGGGGCCGGGCGGCGGATGGGCCGGCCGAAGGCGCTGATGCGCTCGGTCGATGGCACGCCTTGGCTCACCGCCGCCGTCCGGGCACTGCACGACGGCGGCTGCTCGCCCGTCGTCGTCGTCCTCGGTGCCGCAGCAGAGGAGGCGCGGGCGTTGCTGAACGGCCTGGACGTGCAGGCACTCGAGGCCAGTGACTGGGCGACCGGGATGGGCGCCGCCTTGCGCACCGGCCTGGCGATGCTGGCCGAGGGGGCCGGGCGCCCCGACCGGGATGGGTATGGCGACGATCCGGCGCCGGCCGCCGCGGATGCGGCGCTGATCCACCTGGTGGACCTGCCCGACGTGGGGCCCGACGTCGTCGCGCGGGTGATCGCCCGCTCCGCGCCCGACGTGCTGGCCCGCGCGGACTACGGCCACGGCCCGGCGCATCCGGTGCTCATCGGCCGCGAGCACTGGCCCGGGGTGATCGCGAGCGCCCAGGGAGACCGTGGCGCCCGGGACTACCTCCGGGGCCGCGACGTGCTAGCCGTGGACTGCTCGGACCGGGCCACCGGCCGCGACATCGACACCCCCGCGGACCTGTAGCCCGCGCGGCACCCCGCGCCGCCACCCCGGACCACCCCCTCGCGCCGCCACCCCGCACCGCCACCGCGCGCCACCGGCCACCGGCCCGCCCGCCGCAACCGTCCGATTGGATAGTTCCGGCGATCCCATCGCATCCCCACTCGCTGCAACCATCCAATTGGATAGTTCCAGCGAACCCACCGCATCACCACCCGCCGCAACCATCCAATTGGGCGGTTGCGGCGGGGTGATGTAGCGGCGCGGCTGGCGCGGCACGGTGGTGCGGCGCGCGGAGCAGGGTGGTGCGGCGGGCGCGCCGCGACGGGGTGGCGCGGCGCGACGGGGTGGCGCGACGACGGGGTGATGTAGCGGCGCGACGGGGTGGTGCGGCGCGCGGCGTGGCGGGGGTGGTGCGGCGGGCGAGCCGCCGGCTCAGGCGGTCGGCTTCGGCGGGCGGTACCCGGTGGGCTCATCACCCAGGTCCACGATCGCGGCCACCGGGCCGCCGCCGTCGGGCCCCTGGTGGGCGGCGGAGACGGACACGAACACCGCCGGGTCACCGGTCACCGAGGCGGTCACCCCACCCACGGCGGCCTTGATCTGGCGGTGCCAGTGCACATCGGAGTCGTCCATCATGGCGTTGCGGCGCCCGCGGACCTGCCCGTCGCCGGAGGTCTCGCACTTGAGGAACACGTTCACCAGGCGCCCGTCGATGTCATCGCGGTGGGGCTGGGCGGGCAACACCAGCCCGGCGTTGCGGATCGCATCCCAGATGCCGTCGGTGTCGATCGCGTCGCGCATCACCGCGTGGCCGATCTTGTACCGCCCACCCACACCGCGGGCGTTGCCGACCACCACGATCTGGGCCTGGTCCAGTTCCACCCCGGAGGAGCAGGAGGCCACCGCGGAGTACAGATCCCGGTTCTTCATTACATCGGCATCGGTGGGCATCTCGATCTCACCCAGGGCCACCGCGATCCCCAGCGCGGTGGTGCCGTTGGACAGGTCCATCGACCCCAGGGTGTCCTCGGTCCACACGGTCTCCCCGCGGGACTTGGCGTCGGCGATCGTGTGCATGGTCAGCAGCGGGGTCTTGGTCTGCACGTAGTGCACGTCGGCGGGGTCGGTGATGCCGGCGCGCTCCATGGCCACCTTCACACCGGCGGCGACCTTCTCGATCATCGGGGTGCGCCCGATCTCCTCGGGCAGCAGGGTCTCACTCATCGCGAAGCCGACCGAGACCCGGGGCTCGTCGGTCTGGATGGTCTCCTCGGCCGGCACGGTGGCGAAGATGGTGGCGTGCGGGGAGATGACACCGTCGGTCCCGCCGGACCACACGATCGGGATCTGCTTGACCTCCTCCTCGCTGCGGGTGCCCTTGGCCATCAGCACTTCGCGGAAGGCTCGGTCGGCGATGATGCGGGTGTAGTCGTTCACCCCACCGTTGCCCTCGGTCTTGCCGATGACGGCGATGACGCGGTCGGCCTGCATGGTGCCGGCGTCGATGAGTTCGGTGAGACCGGACGCGTCCGTGACGTTCTTGATGGGGACCTTACGGATCTCGATGGCTTCTGGCATGGCGTGGTGTCCGTTCCTTTCGGTGAACTGCTACGGGCGGGATTGGTGGGGTTCGGTGCGGACGGGGTGGGGTTCGGTGCGGACGGGTTGGGGTTCGGTGCGGGCGGGTTGGGGCGCGGCGGTGACCTGGGTGCCGGCCCTGCCCTCGACCGCCTCGACGATGTGGTCCAGGGAGGTGATCACGGACCGGCCGCCGCTGCGGGCGAAGCGCAGCGCGGCCTCGACCTTGGGCCCCATACTGCCTGCGGCGAAGTGACCCTCGGCGGCGATCGCGGTCAACTCCTCCACGTCGATGGCACCCAACGGCCGGGCCTGCGGGGTGCCGTACCCCACGATCGCGTGCTCCACGTCGGTGGCGATGAGTAACACGTCGGCATCGACCAGCGCGCCCAGCAGCGCGGCCGCGAGGTCCTTGTCGATCACGGCCTCGACCCCCAGGAGCGCGCCGCCGGCTTCCCGCACCACCGGGATACCGCCGCCCCCCGCGGCGACGGTGACGAAGCCGGCTCGCACCAGGCTCAGCACCGCCGGGGCGTCGAGGATCTCCCGCGGCTCGGGCGAGGCCACTACCCGGCGCCACCCCCGCTCACCCATGTCCTGCCAGTTCTGCCCCTCGGCGATGAAGCGCCGGGCCTCGGCCTCGGGCAGGAACCGGCCGATCGGTTTGGTCGGTGTGGTGAAGCCGGGATCGTCGGCGTCGACGAGGGCGCGGGTGACCACCGACGCGGAGCGCCGGTCGAGGCCGCGCCGCGCGAACGCCTCATCGAGACGCTTGGTCAGGGTGTAGCCGATCGTGCCCTGGGTCTGGGCGCCGCACCAGTCCAGCGGGACGATGGGCACCACATCGGCGGCCAGCTCGTTCTTCACCAGCAGGTTGCCCACCTGGGGTCCGTTGCCGTGGGTGATGACCACGTCCACGCCCCGGGCCACCAGATCGGCGATCCGTTCCGCCGCCGTGCCCAGGGCCGCTTCCTGAGCGGCGACCGTGGCCTCCCCGGTGGAGGAGGTCATCGCGTTGCCCCCGAGGGCGATCAGCGCGCGCACACGGCCTCCTCGTCGTCGGTCTGTGTGAGCAATCTACGCCCGCGACCGCCGCGGCTGTACAGCGACAGTAGCCGAGGTGCCCGGTACCCCTTGGCAAGAATTGACACCGTGGGAGTGCCGGTTCATGGCGCGTGCGCGTTGGTCCGCGGCCGCCTGGCCCGTGCCCGGGGCACAGGTCCGCACCGGTGGTGCCCCGGTGGCGCCGGTGGCCCCGGCGGAACCTAGTTGTACCCAGCCAGGACACCTAGTGGCCGTTGTTCAGGTGCCCCGCCAACCGGGCGTGGCGTTCGGAGCTGGCGTCGTTGAGCCCGGTGATGGTGACCGTTTTGCCCTTGTCGGCGTACTTGGTGGTGATGGCATCGAGGGTGGCCACGGTGGAGGCGTCCCAGATGTGGGACTGGGACAGGTCGATGACGACGTTCGCGGGGTCCCCGGTGTAGTCGAACTGGTAGATCAGGTCGTTGGAGGAGGCCCAGAGCAACTCGCCGATGACGGCGTAGACGCGGGTGTCCTCATCGGGGCGGTCCACTTCGATGACCTCGGTGAAGTGGGCCACCCGGTTGACGAACATCACCGCGGCCACCACCACCCCGGCCAGCACCCCGTAGGCCAGGTTGTGCGTGGCCACCGTGATCACCACGGTCGTGAGCATCACGGCGGTTTCGCTCTTGGGCATCCGGCGAAGCGTGTTGAGCCGGATGGAATGCCAGTCGAACGTCGCGACCGAGACCATGATCATCACGGCCACCAGGGCCGCCATCGGGATCTGCCCGATGACGTCGCCGAAGCCCACCACCAGGATCAGCAGGAAGACCCCGGCCAGGAAGGTGGAGATGCGCGTGCGGGCCCGGGAGGCCTTCACGTTGATCATCGTCTGGCCGATCATCGCGCACCCGCCCATGCCGCCGAAGAAGCCGGTGATGATGTTCGCCACGCCCTGCCCCCAGGTCTCCCGGGTCTTGTTGGAGTGGGTGTCGGTCACGTCGTCGACCAGTTTGGCCGTCATCAGCGACTCCATCACCCCCACCAGCGCCATCGCGACCGCGAACGGGCCGATGATCTGCAAGGTCTCCAGGTTCAGGGGCACATCGGGCAGGAACAACGACGGCAGCGAGTCCGGCAACTCACCCTGATCGCCCACGTTCGGGACCGCGAACGCGAAGGCGACGGTGACGGTGGTCAGCACCACGATCGCCACCAACGGCGCCGGCACCACCGCGGTGAGTTTCGGGAGGAACACCATGATCGCGATGCCCACGGCCACCATCACGTAGACCAGCCAGCTCACCCCGGTCAGGTACGGCAGTTGCGCCATGAAGATCAGGATCGCCAGGGCGTTGACGAACCCGACCATCACGCTGCGCGGGATGAACCGCATCAACCGGGCCACCCCGAGCACGGCGAAGAGCACCTGGATGATCCCGGCCAGGATCACCGTGGCGATCAGGTAGTCCATCCCGTGCTCGCGCATCACCGGGGCGATCACCAGCGCGATCGCGCCGGTGGCCGCCGAGATCATCGCCGGGCGCCCACCCAGGAACGCGATGGACACCGCCATCGTGAAGGAGGCGAACAGCCCCACCCGCGGGTCCACCCCGGCGATGATGGAGAAACTGATCGCCTCCGGAATCAGCGCCAGGGCCACCACCAGCCCGGCCAGCACCTCGGTGCGCAACCTGCGCGGGCTGCGCAGCGTACCGATCACCGAGGTGACGTCTTCGGTGCGCGCCTTGCGGCGCTGCATCGGGGTCCGCCGGGGCGGACGCGGGGCGCTCCGGCGGTCGGGCTGGGCAGCAGCAGGCGTGGACAAGGAGACTCCGGGGGTTCAGCGGCGGTACTCGCCGATGGTCACGATCACGGCGCGCCGTTGAGCGTCGAAGTGCCCAGGTGCTGGGCATCATCGACGGCACCTGCGCAGTCCGACCGAAACTCGACCCTAACGAGAGGGTAGAGTTTGTGTGACGTTCCTCGCCCCTCGGCGTGCCGGCCATCAATGGTGCTGCCGTCGCCATCGCTCGACCCGGTAGAGCGGGAGCACCAGCCGGTAGAGTCAGGCCACCGGAGAAGGAGGGCTATGGCTGCGCACATGCAGATCGGGGAGGTGGCTGAACGCACCGGCCTGTCCCAGCGCACCATCCGTTACTACGGCGAAGTCGGTCTGGTCACGCCCTCCAGCAGGACCGAAGGAGGCTTCCGGCTCTACACCGACAGCGACGTCTCCAAATTCGAACTGATCAAGAAGATGAAGCCGCTGGAGTACAGCCTCGAGGAGATGCGCGAGGTCCTCGACGTGATCGCCGAACTCGACGCCGAGCCCACCGCCTCCCGCCGCGCGGAGCTCACGAGCCAGCTCATCGCCCTCCGGGGGGCGGCCACCACACGGCGTGACGCACTCGCGGCCCAACTCGCCGCCGCCGAGTCGTTCATCACCCAACTGGACGAACGCTCCGCGCAGCCCTAGCCGACCCCACACGCGGGCGCCTCCCTGCGCCCGGTGGGCGAGCAGGGTTCGTCAGGGCCTGCCCCGGCCAAGGTGCGCTTGCGGTTCAGTGCGCGTCAGCGCGGCGGCGTCTGTTCCAACCAGGCCCGGATCGCCGCCTCATCACCGCCCAGCGCCGGCGGCGCGAGGTGCTCCCCCCGGCGGCGCTCCCCCTCGGCGTCGAACCAGCGCAGCGGCGGGCCGGGCAGTTGCACGGTACCGAGGTCGGGGTGCTCCACGTCGATGAGCAGGCCCTGGGAGCGGGTCTGGTCCCAGTCGTAGACCCGGTCCAGGGTGCGCACCTCCCCGGCGGGCACACCGGCGGCGTTGAGCCGCTCCATCAGTTCCGCCAACCCCAGGTCGGCGAACGCGGCGTTGACCAGGTCGATCACCACCTCCCGGTTCGCGACCCGGTCGGCATTCGTCGCCAACCGCGGATCGGAGGTGTCCAGGCCGAACTCGGCGGCGAACCGCTGCCACAACCCCTCACTGCCCACCGCGATCTGCACCATCCCCTCAGCGCAGGTGAACAGCCCGTACGGGGTGATCGAGGGGTGGTGGTTGCCCTGCGCCCGCGGAGTCTGCCCGGCCACCGTCTGCCGCGTGCCCTGGAACGCGTGCACGCCGACGATGGCCGCCAGCAGCGAGGTGCGCACCACGGTGCCCTTGCCGGTGCGGTTGCGCTCGTGCAACGCCGCGACCACCCCGTAGGCGCCGTACATCCCGGCCAGCAGGTCACCGATCGGCACCCCCACTCGGGTCGGGTGGTCCGGGTCCGGCCCGGTCAGCGACATCAGCCCGGCCTCCCCCTGGGCGATCTGGTCATACCCCGCGCGCCCGCCCTCGGGCCCGTCGTGACCGAACCCGCTGATCGAGAGCTGCACCAACTGGTCGTTCAACTCCCGCAACCGTTCCTCCCCGAACCCGAGCCGGTCCAGCACCCCGGGCCGGAAGTTCTCCACCAGCACGTCAGCCCGCTGCACCAGCGCGGTCAGGGTGTCCCGGCCGTCGTCGCTCTTGAGGTCCAGGACGATGGACTCCTTGTTCCGGTTGCAGGACAGGAAGTAGGTGGAGATGTCCTGCTCCTCCCCCACGAACGGTGGCCCCCATCCGCGGGTGTCGTCCCCGGCACTGGATTCGACCTTGATCACCTTGGCCCCCAGATCCCCGAGCATCATCGAGGCGTGCGGGCCGGCCAGGGCTCGGGAGAGGTCGACGACGACGATGCCATCGAGCGGAAGTGCCATGGTGTGCTCCTTAACGGGTCGGGCGGCTCAGGTCGCGGTGCAGCGCGGAGGTCAGGTCGGTGGGGCGCCGGCCCAGCAGGGCGCGCAACGCCAGGTCGCTGCCGCACAGCCCGTACCGGTCGTACCAGTCGAACATGGCGGCCAGGTCCTCGACCTCCTGGGCCGGGCGACCGTTCTCGGTCATCGCGGCGCGCCACTGCTCCAGCGGCTGGGCGGTGGCGTGCACCTCCCGGCCCACCAGGTCGCCCAACACCCTCGCCTGATCCTGCGAATCCAGTCGCTGCGGCCCGCACAACTCGAACGTGCCGTAGATGGTGGCCTCATCCTCGAGGAGGACGACGGCGACATCGGCCACGTCGTCCAGGTCCACCGGGGTGAAGGGTGCTTCGGGCGAGTACGGCACGCGGTAGCGGCCCTCCGAGCGGGCCGGTTCCAGGTAGCCGAGCAGGTTCTGGGCGTAGGTGGCCGGTTGCACGATGGTCCAGTGCAGCGGACGAGTGCGCAGCGCCAGTTCGGTGCTGGCTTTGCGCAGGTGGTGCGGCATCGCGGGCACGTACGGGGCCAGCACCGAGTGCAGAATGAAGCGGCGCACCCCGGCCGCCACCGCGGCATCGGCCACCCGGGCCCCGATCGCGTCCTCCTCCGGGTGCATGTTCGGGGGCACGTGATAGACCGCGTCGGCGCCACCGAACGCCTCGGTCAACGCCGTCGCATCGGTGAAGTGGGCGGTGCGGGCCGCCACGCCCTGGCCGCGGAACTCCTGGGCCGCCGCCGCGCGCCGCACCAGGGCGATCGGCTCATGCCCGGCCCGGCGCAGCCCCGCGATGACGGCTCGGCCCGTCTTACCGCCGGCACCGGTGACGACCACGCGCATCGGCACACCTCACAGGTAGTCGTAGGGCGAACTGTGGGCACCACCGGACAGGCTGGCATAACCCGGGCCGCGGTCGAAGAACGGCTCGTCGGTGCCGCGGGCGGCCCGCAACTGCCGGCGCAACTCCGCGGTGGCCTCGACGTCCACCGCCGGTGGCTCCACCAGGTCGGCCATGGCCTGCGCGTCACCCGGGCCGCCATCGGCCAGCACCACGCCGTAATCCTCCCGGGCCGCGCGCGGGGAGACCTTCCGCCACCACACGTCACGGGCCACCAGGTCCGCGTCCCGGTCGAGCGGGTCACCCCACCCGCCGCCACCGGTGGTGCGGATCCGGATCACCTGACCGGCGCGCACCGGGACGGCATCGGCCAGGGCGTCCACCTCCTGCTCCGCCTCCCCGCCGGGGTCGATGGTGACCTGGAACGGGGTGCCGGCCTTGCCGCCCTTGACGCCCCAGCAGGCCAGGATGGACCGGTCGGCGATGGACATGAAGTGACCATCGGACAGCATCCGGATGTGCTTCTCATAGCCGAGCCCGCCGCGGAACCGCCCGGCGCCACCGGAGTCGGTGGCCAGGCCCAGTTTCTCCACCCGGAACGGGAAGCGGGACTCGGTGAACTCGGTGGGCAGGTTGCGGGAGTCGGGCACCACGTGGATGGTGTCCTCCCCGTCGGCGTAGTAGCGCCCGCCGGAGCCGCCGCCGAGCACCTCCCGCATCAGGTAGGGGTTGCCGTCGTCGTCGTTGCCGTACACGCCGGTGTAGCGGATGGTCTCCTGGTCGGCGGGCATCCGCCCGTCCACGGCCTTGGCGACTGCGCCGGCGAGCACCCCGAGGATGCGCAGGATCACGAAGGTGCGGGCGTTGGTGGGGGCGGGGAACTCCGGGGTGATCAACGTGCCCTTGGGTGGGAAGCGCATCTCGATCAGCGGGGAGATGCCCTCGTTGACGTCGAGTTGTGCCATCCGCTCGGGGCTCTCGGCCAGGTTGCGCAGGATCGGGGCGACCCACTTCTTCAGGAACGCCCCGTCGGCGTAGTCACCGCAGTGGTTGATCGGTCCCTTGGCCTGCGGGGAGGTGCCGGTGAAGTCGATGATCAGGCGGGGGCCGTCGTCGGGACCGCCGGTCTCCTCCTTGGTCAGGGCGATCCGTTGGGTGTGCAACCTCGGGTCGTCCACGCCGTCGTGCTCGGCGTAGTCCTCCCACACGAACGTGCCGGTGGGGATCTGGGAGAGGATCTCGCGGCGGAACGTGGCGGTGGTGTTGTCCAGGATGGCGTCGAAGGCGGCGAAGACCTCATCGCGCCCGTACCGCTGGAACAACTCCCCCATCCGCCGGGCGCCCATCAGGCACGCCGAGCACTCCGCGTCCAGGTCCGCGGCCAGGGAATCGGGCATCCGGGAGTTGCGGGTCATGATGCGCAGGGCGGCGGTGTTGGGCACCCCTTCGTCCCAGAGTCTGATCGGGGGGACCATCAGGCCCTCCTCGAACACCGACGTGGCGCCGCTGGGCATCGACCCGGGCACGGCGCCGCCGATGTCGTCGTGGTGGCCGAACGCCTGCACGAACGCCACCACCTCGGGTCCGTCGCCGGAGTCGAAGAACACCGGGGCGGTCACGCACAGGTCGGGCAGGTGGCCGATGCCGCCCTCGGAAGCGTAGACGTCGTTGTGGAAGAACACGTCCCCGGGGCGCATGTTCTCCAGCGGGAATTCCCGGATGATCGGCTGCACCAGCGCGGAGTAGGACCGGCCGGTGAGTTTGCGGGCGTGCTTGTCGTGGATGCCGGCGCGGTAGTCGTGCGCGTCCCGGATCATCGGGGAGCGGCTGGTGCGCCCGATCGCGGTCTCCACCTCCTTCTCCACCGAGGCGAGGTAGCCCTCCACGATCTCGACCACGATCGGGTCCACGTCGATGCCGGAGGTGAGCCGGTACGGTCCGTCCCCGCCGGGGGCACGACGGCCGACGGCGGGGATGGCGCTGCCTGCTTCGGTGGCGCTGCCTGCTTCGGTGGCACTGCTTGCGTCCGTGGCGCTGCCGGTTTCCGTGGCACTGCCGGCTTCCGTGGCACTGCCCGTTTCCGGACCGGGGCTCGTCCCGCTACGCGCGGGCGGAGTCGTCGTCGTGTGCTTCCCGTCGGGGGTCTCGGTCATGATGCGTCCTCCACACGGGCGATGATCAGGTTGCCGAAGTCATCCACCCGGGCGGCGAAGCCCGGGTGCAGCGGCACGGTGGCGCTGAACTCCTCGAACACGGCCGGGCCTTCGATGGTGTCGCCGGCGCCCAGGCGGTGCCGGTCGATGACCGGGGTGTCGTGCCAGTCGGAGAAGTACACCGGGCGCCGGGAGGTCACCGCCCGCTCGGCACCGCGGCCGGTCTCGATCCGGTGCGCCTCGGGTTTGCGGATCGGGCCCACGCCGGTGACGCGCAGGTTCACCCACTCCACCTGCTGGGTGTCATCGCCGCGGAAGTCGTAGCCGTACAGGCTCCGGTGCTCGGCATGGAAGGCCTGCGCCACCGCGTCGGTGAACGCGGCGTCCACCGGGCCGTCGGGGACCGGCACCCGCACCTCGAAGGCCTGGCCGAAGTACCGCAGGTCGGCGCTGCGCTCGAACCGGCGGTCGGCGGGGTCGAACCCCTCCCGGGCCAGGGCGTCGTCGGCCTCGGTGGCGAGCTGGTCCAGGACCTGCTGCAGACGGGTGGTGTCCAGGTTGTCGTGGCGGGCCACGGCGGTCTGGACGTAGTCGTTGCGGACATCGACCGTCAGCAGCCCGTAGGCCGAGGTGTTGCCGGGGTTGGGCGGCACCACGATGCCCCGCAGGCCGAGGATGTCCACCAGCCGGCAGGCCAGCAGCGAACCGGACCCGCCGAAGGTGACCATCGGGAAGTCGCGGGCGTCCAGTCCCCGCTGCACGGTGACCTGACGCAGCGCGTTGGCCTGGTTCCAGGCCGAGATCTCCAGGATCCCGCGGGCGGCCTCCTCCACCCCCAGTCCGAGCCTGGCCGCCAGGTCCGCGACGCCGCTGCGGGCCGACTCCACGTCCAGGGGGATCTCCCCGCCGAGCAGGTGCGGTGGGATCCGTCCCAGGATCACGTGGGCGTCGGTGATGGTCGGCTCCGTCCCGCCCTGGGCGTAACACATCGGTCCCGGATCGGCGCCGGCCGAGCGTGGCCCCACCTTCAGGGTGCCCTCGGGGCTGATGTGGGCCACCGAGCCGCCGCCGGCGCCGACGGTGACCACGTCGATCATCGGGATCTTGCTCGGGTAGGGCCCCACGTGCCCCTCGGTGGTCAGGGCCGGGTGGCCGTCCAGCACCACGGAGACGTCGGTGGACGTGCCGCCGCCGTCCAGGGTCAGCACGCTGGGGAACCCGGCACGCCGTGCGATCACCGCTGCCCCCAGGGCGCCGGCGGCAGGTCCGGACAGCACGGTGGTGATCGGCTGGTGCACCACTTCCTCGGCCGAGAGCACACCCCCGTTGGACTTCATCACGTAGAACGGCAACCCGCGCGGGGCAGCACCCGCGGTGGTGCCGGCCGGGCTGGGGGGCGGTGCGTCGTCGTTCTTGTCGTCGCTTCCGGGTCCACCCCCCGCGGTGGCGCCGTCCGGGCTGCCGGCCGGACCGTCGTCGTCGCTCTCCGGTGCGCCCCCGGAACTGGCCGTGAACCGGTGCAACTGGGCGGAGATGTTGGTGACGTAGGTGCGGATGTTCGGCTTGACCGCCGCATCCACCAGCGTGGTCACCGACCGCTCGTACTCGCGGTACTCCCGCAGCACCCGCGAGGACAGCGAGATGTCGGCTTGCGGGTACTCTCCGGCGATGATCTGCGCCAGGTGCTCCTCGTGGGCGGGGTTGGCGTAGGAGTGCAGCAGCGACACCCCGATGCTGGTGATGCCGCGGTCGCGGAAGTAGCGGGCGGCGGCGACCACGTCCTCGATGTCCAGCGGGCGCACCTCGGAGCCATCCGCGGCCAGCCGCCCGCCCACCGTGCGGACCAGGTCCACCGGCACGATCCGGTCCGGCTTGACCCAGAAGTAGCTGTTCCCGTACCCGTCCGGCACCGACTGGCGGGCGATCTCCAGCATGTGCAGGTAGCCCTCGGTGGTGATGAACCCGAGGTTCTCGACCTTCTCCTCCAGCAGCTTGTTCGTGGCCACGGTGGTGCCGTGCGACACGGCGGAGACCGACGCACCCGTCAGCCCGGTGGCCTGCAGGACCTTCTCGATGCCCGCGATGAACCCCTCGGCGGGATCGGCCGGAGTCGAGGGCGTCTTGGTGGTGGTCAGTTCCCCGGTGTCCTCGTCAACGGCGACGACGTCGGTGAACGTTCCCCCGGTATCGATGCCGATCCGGATACGGCGAGTGGCGCCCATGCAACTCCAAACGTTGTACGTGCCCCGATTGAACCGCGACCCACCCGCCGACTTCTTCGGCAACACCTGCCGGAAAACCCCTGCCCGGGTAGTCCAATGCGATGAAAGTCCGATCACCGGCCGAACACGCCTGCAGCGGCACTGAGCGATTGGTGCCAGTTCGCCGGGCAGCGATTTGTCGGGAGCGACCGAACCGCTCCCGATCACCCGCAACTGCCGGGCCCCGTCGCCGTCGACCGGGTTAAGGTGACGCGAGCAACACCCGGTCTGGTTCGAGGAAGGTCAGGCGATGACGATGCGGCGGATGGTGCGCCATGACTGAGCGCGGCGACCTGTGCTTCTGGTCCGCCCGCGACCAACTCCGTGCCCTGCGGGAACGCCGGATCAGCGCCGAGGAACTGATGCGGGCCACCCTCGAGCGCATCGGCGCCGTCAACCCTGCCGTGAACGCGGTGGTCAGCCTCGACCCCGAGCGCGCCCTGGACGCCGCCCGCCGTGCCGATGAGCGGCTGGTGCGCCAGGGCCCCGACGGCCCGCTGCACGGCCTGCCGGTGGCGCACAAGGACACCCACGTCACCGGCGGCATCCGCACCACCCACGGCTCACCGCTGCACGCCCACGACATCCCCGACGACGACGAACTCGTCGTGGCACGGATGCGCACCGCCGGTGCGGTCAGCTTCGGCAAGACGAACGTGCCGGAGTTCGCGGCGGGTTCGCACAGTTTCAACCCGCTGTTCGGCGTCACCCGCAACCCCTACGCCCTGGACAAGTCCGCCGGGGGCAGCAGCGGGGGTGCCGGGGCCGCCCTGGCCACCGGGATGCACGCGCTCGCCGACGGCAGCGACATGGGCGGTTCCCTGCGCAACCCCGCGTCCTTCTGCAACGTGGTGGGACTGCGTCCCTCCCCCGGGCGGGTGCCCACCCACCCAGCGGTGCTGCCGTGGTCGACGCTCAGCGTGCAGGGCCCGATGGCCCGTGACATCGACGACCTCGCGCTGCTGCTGTCGGTGCAGGCCGGCCCGGACGACCGCGTCCCGATCGCGCTGAGCGAGCCCGGCCAGACCTTCGCCCATCCCGAGCCTGCCGACCCGACCCGGCTCCGAGTGGCCTGGACGCCGGACTTCGGCGGCCTGGTACCGGTGGACGAGGCGGTCCTGCAGGTACTGCGCGCCAACGTGGGGACCTTCGCCGACCTGGGCTGTGCGGTCACCGAGATCAGCCCGGACCTGTCCGGTGCGGCCGAGACCTTCCGCACGTTGCGCGCCTGGCAGTTCCAGCACAACTTCGCCGACCGGATCGAGGCCCACCCCGATCAGTTCAAACCCAGCGTGGTGGCCAACGCCGAGGCCGGGCGGAACCTGACCGGACGCCAGATCGCCGCGGCCGAGGCACACCACGGGGCGCTGTTCGCGCGCATGCACCGCTTCTTCGCCGACTACGACGTGCTGCTGGCCCCGGTGAGCCAGACCGTGCCGTTCGACGTCGAACTGGAGTACCCGATGCAGATCGCCGGGGTGGACCAGCCCGACTACCTTGAGTGGATGGCGTCGGCCTACATCATCAGCATCACCGGCGCCCCGGCGCTGTCGGTGCCCGGAGGCTTCACCCCCGAGGGGCTCCCGGTGGGGCTGCAGATCATCGGCCCGCACCGGGCGGACCTGCGGGTCCTGGAAGTGGGCAGGATGTTCGAGGCGGCCACCCGTTTCGCCGACCGGCGGCCGGACATCGCGGCACTGGCGGGAGCCGCGCCGCTGACCAGCCGCTGGGACCCGGCGCCGCACACGTGACCGGGCCGGGTTAGCCAAGGAGGAACGGCGTTGATCGAGGACATCGATACACTCACCACGCGTCTGCACGACGCCGGTTACCTCGCCGATGAGGGCACCAGCACCGCGGCCTGGGTCGCCTGGCGCACCCAGCGGCCGCTGTTCTGCGAGGGTGAGCCGGGCGTGGGCAAGACCGCGCTGGCCCAGGCCATGGCCACCGTGCTGGGCCGCGAACTCGTCCGGCTGCAGTGCTACGAGGGCATCGACGCCGCCCAGGCCCTGTACGACTGGGACTACCCCCGCCAGCTCCTGCACGTGCGCGCGAGCGCCGCCGCCGGGGACGTCACCGACGCCAAGGCGTTGGAGAGCGGGTTGTGGACGCGCCGGTTCCTGCTCGAGCGGCCGCTGCTGCGGGCCCTGCAGGTGCCCTCGGTGCTGCTGATCGATGAGATCGACCGGGCCGATGACGAGTTCGAGGCCTTCCTGCTCGAACTGCTCGCGGACTTCACCGTCTCCATCCCCGAGTTCGGCGTGGTCCGTGCCGAGGTGCCCCCGCTGGTGATCCTGACCAGCAACCGCACCCGGGACGTCCACGACGCGCTGAAGCGCCGCTGCTACTACCACTGGCTGCCGCACCCGGGCATCGAACGCGAGGTCGCCATCGTGCGCTCCCGCGTTCCCGAGGCGACCCAGGCGGTGGCCGAGGGGGTGGCCCGGATCGTGGGCGCGCTGCGCGAGGTTGATCTGCTCAAGCCCCCGGGGGTGTCGGAGAGCATCGACTGGGCCACCACCCTGGTCGCGATCGGGGCCGGTGAGATCGACGTCGAGACGGCCGCGCGCACCCTGGGCGCGGTGCTGAAGTACCACGAGGACCAGGAGGCGGTGCTGCCGCGCCTGGGCGAACTGGTGGCTGGATCGGTGTGAGCGCGGTCCCGGCGCTGGAGGCCGAGCTGGTCGGCCTGGCCGCGGCGTTGCGCCGGCACGGGATGGCGGTACCCGGTGGGGCCGTCGCGGCGGCGTTGACGGCGACCGGCGCGCTCGGCGAGCCCTCCCGGCGCCACCTGTACTGGGCGGGCCGGCTGGCGTTCTGCACCTCCCCCACCGACGCGCGCACCTACGACCGTGCGTTCGAGGCGTGGTTCAGCGACCGTTCCTGGGTGAAGCAGGTGCGCCCCAGGCCACTGGAGCCGGTGCTGCGGGACCGCCTGGAACTCTCCGACGGTCTGGCCGGCGACCCCGACGCCGACACCCCGCCACCGACCGCCAGCAGGACCGAGATCCTGCGCAGCCGTGACCTGAGCGAACTCACAGCAGCCGACCGGGAGTTCGCCCACCGCCTCATCGCACGGCTACGCCGTCGTCCCGCCACCCGGCGCACCCGCCGCACCCGCCCGGGCCGGCGGGGCCGGACCGACCTGCGCGCGATGGCCCGGGAGGCCATGCGGCTGGGCGGGGAGACGATCCGCTGGCGTCACCGCACCCACACCCACCGCCGCCGCCGGGTGGTGGCGCTGGTGGACGTGTCCGGGTCGATGACGTCCTACGCCGACTCCTACCTGCTGTTCGGGCACGCGCTGCGCCGCAGCGGCCGGGACAGCGAGGTGTTCTCCGTGGGCACCCGGCTGACCCGGCTCACCGAGCCCCTGGGCGCGCTCGACCCCCAGGCTGCGTTGGACCGCGCCGGTTCCCGGGTCTCGGACTGGGCCGGCGGCACCAGGCTGGGCACCGAACTCAAGACCTTCCTGGACCGGTGGGGCCAGCGCGGGATGGCCCGGGGCGCCGTCGTCGTGGTGTTCTCCGACGGCTGGGAGCGCGGCGGTGCCGACCTGCTCGCCACCCAGGCCCGGCGGCTGCGGCGGTTGGCGCACACGGTGATCTGGGTGAACCCGCACCGGGCCCGGCCCGGCTATGAACCGCTCACCGCGGGGATGCGGGCCGTGCTCGGCCACATCGACGCGTTCGTGTCCGGGCACAGCGTGGCGGCGCTGGAGGAGTTGATGGACCGGATCGACGCGGCCTGACTATGCGACGGCGGATCCGGAGCAATTCGCTCAGGACTCGATGTCCAGGTCTACCTGGAAACCTCGTGCAAGTGCTGCCAACCAGCCTCACAGGTCAGTCTGGCTGCTCGTGAGACTGAGCCCGGCGTCCGGGTGGTAGGTCCAGAAGGCGGTGTACTCATCCCATCCGCTACGCGATCCGCACGGGATCCTCCGCTTGCTCGGCCAGCGCCGCGATCGCTCCCTCGAAGCACTCCGCCGGCGGGTTCACCAACCCCGCCCCCACCTGCCCGACGCCGGCGAGGCGCCCGGCCATGCCGGTGTTGATCTGCGGCAGCACACCGGTCTCGACCACCTTGGCCACGTCGATGCCGGTGGGGGCGCCCCGGAAGGACAGGATCGGCACCCCGAACCGGGGGTTCTCCGCGGTGGTGATCTGGTACATCAGCCGGGTCGCCTCCAGCGCGTCGGGCACCTCCCCGCCCACGAACCGCACGATCGCCGGGGCCGTGGCCATCACGAACCCTCCGATGCCGGCGGTCTCGGTGATCGCCGAGTCCCCGATGTCGGGGTTGGCGTCCTGCGGCCCGAAGTCACCGAGGAAGAGCCCCTCGGGGGTGTTCGCCGGGCCGGTGAACCACTGGTCGCCGGTGCCGGAGGTCTGGATCCCGAAGTCGGTACCGTTGCGGGCCATCACGGTCACCACCGAGGACCCGGGGACGCCGGCGCCGGCGCTGGTGAGGAGTTTGCACGCGGGCATGCCCAGGTTCAGGAAGAAATGATCGTTGCCCCCGATGAACCGGACCACCTCGGCGACGTCGGCCGGGGAGGCACCGGACTCCACCACCGCGGGCAGCACGTCCCGCATGAACATCAGCGTGCCGGCCCGGTTGCGGTTGTGGCCCTCATCGCCCATCTGCACCATCTGGGCGATGATCGCCATGATGTCGATGCTGCCGGTGGCACGGACCCCGTCCCGCAGGATCGGGCCGAGCACCTCGGTCATCCAGCGCAGCCGGGTGATGACGCTCTCCTCGTAGGCGCCGTAGCGCAGCACCTTGCCCAGGCCCTCGTTCAGCGAGCACCAGGAGCGCCGCCCGGAGGCGGGGTCGGTGAGTTCGAACATCCACATCGACGAGCTCACCACCCCGGCCATCGGGCCGACGGCGCCGCGGTGGTGGCATGGCTCGAACGTGAAGGTGCCGCGGGCCAGTTCGGCCTCGGCCTCCTCCGGGGTGCGGGCCAGACCCTCGAACAGCACCGCCCCGATCATCGCGCCGCGCAACGGACCGGACATCCGCTCCCACTCGATCGGGGGCCCGGCGTGCAGGAAGTGGCCGCGCTCCAGCCCGACCGCCTCATGCGCGGGCCGCACGTCGATGAGTTCGGCGCCGGCGGCCATCATCCGCTCCACGGCGGTGGCGTTGGCCCGGGCGCGCCGCGGATCGGCGACCACCCGGCTCAGCGGCTCACTCGTCCCGTCGGCCGGGGGCGCCCACTGCACGTCGGTGACGTCGACACCCTGGGCGCGCATCCCCTCCGAGAGCAGCGAGGCCCCCACGGCCACGACCGAGGGTGGGGCGGACAGCAGTTCGCGGGTGGACATCAGGCACCTTCCTTGACGAGGTCGGCGGCGAATCGTGCCGCGGCGGCGTTGGACGTGTGGACGACGGCGCCGGCATCGCGCAGTGTCTCCGCCTGCCGGTGCAGGCCCTGGGGGTCGGCGTCGGTGCCGCACAAGGAGACGACGACGTCGAGGCGGCGACCGTCCGCCCGCGCCGTGGCGAGGGCTGCTTCGAGCGCCGGGGCGAGTTCGCCCGCCGGGTTCTCGTGCGCGCTGTACCCGAGGACGACATCGAGCAGGATCACCCGGGTCCGGGGGTCGGCGGCCTCCTCGGCGATGCGGGCCAGGCGCAGCCCGCCGTCGATCATCGGGTGCGGGCGGCCCTGGGTGAGTTCGTCGTCGCCGAAGTCGACCATCAGGTGCCCGTCGTGGCGCAGGTCCGCCGGCAGCGCCAGGTCCGGGTGCAGGGGGATGTTGGAGTGGATCGGCCCGAGCGATTCGCCGGCCACGATCATCGCCTCGTCGCACAGCGTGCCGCCGGCGAACAGCCCGCGCAGCAGGCCCGGCTGGCCGGTGGGCTGTGCATCCGGCTGCGCGGCTCGCCGCTCAGCCGGCTGACCGTCGGATCGGGTGGCCGACTGGCCGTCAGGCTGGCCGGCCGCCGGCTCAGCTGCGGGCGGGGACCACACCGGCCACTGCGGAACCGGCCGGTCCAGGTGGTCCAGCACCGCCTCGGCGGCCTCGGTGATGGTGGGTTGGCCCTCCCCGAGTAGCGCGAACAGCACCGGGGTGGCCAAGCCGGCGGCGAACTCGCGCAGGTCGGCCGCGACCCCCGGGTGCGGGGGTTTGGACACCAGCACGATGACCTCGGTCTGCTCATCGGCGTCCAGGGCCGCCAGCGCTGCGCGCGCCGAGCGGCCGGCCACCAGCTCCGACAGGTCCCGCCCACCCAGACCCAGGCAGTGCGAGATGCCCACCCCGGCGGTGTGCAGCAGGCTGGTCAGGTGCTGGGCGCCGGTGCCGGAGGCGGCCGCCACCCCGACCGGGCCGCGGGCCAGGTGGTTCGCGAAGCCCAGGCCCACGCCGCCCACCACGGCGGTGCCACAGTCCGGGCCCATCACGAGCAGGTCCCGCTCCGCGGCCAGGTCCTTCAACGCGATCTCCTGCTCGATCGGCACGTTGTCGCTGAAGATCATCACCGAACTGCCCTCGGCGAGCGCACCGGCGGCCTGGACGTAGGCGTGCGGGCCGGGCACCGAGACCACCGTCAACGGGGCCCCGGTGCGGCGCACCGCCCAGCCGGCGCTGCGGGGGGCGGGCTCGCCGGAGAAGGAGCCTGCCCCCGAACCGGCCTGGCCGATGGCCGCGATCTGGGCCTCGACCTGCGCCAGCGCCGCGGCGACGGCGTCGTCGTCCTCGGCCTCGATCGCCACGACCAGATCGTTGGGGCTGGCCTCGGCCGGGATCTCAAAGCCCATGCCGGCGAGCAGGTCCAGGTTCAGTTCGGTGGCCATCGCCACGTTCGCCCGGCTCACCCCGGGGCCACCGGCCACGGCCGCGCTCACCTGCATCAGGGAGACCGAATCGATGTACTGGCCACCTCGCACCTCGACGTGAGTGGTCACGAGACCTTCCTTTCTGCCGCGACGTGTGTGGTCGCGATCAATGCGTCATGCAGTCCCCGGAGCAGGTCAGCCCCCGAGGTGTGGCCCAGCGCCAGCACCGAGCGCAGTTCGGGTCCGGCGTCGCCGCCGGCGGCCAGGGCGACCAGTGCCCGCCGCAGTGGTTCGGCGGCACGGGCGTCCGCGGCCCCGCGGGTGGAGGTCACGGCCGCGGCGGTGGTGCGGCCGGCGCTGAGTTGGACGATCCGGGCCGCTGCCGCGCCGATCCCCGGGGTGCCCAGCGCGGTATGGGCCAGGATCGCGCCGGCCAGGATGTCATCCCCGCTGGGGGTCACGCCCGGCCCGCGCCCGATCAGGCCGGGTGCGTCGGTGACCAGGGTGGCCGGGTCGGCGAACCCCGAACTCCACTGGTGGGTGATGGTGGGCCAGGGCCCGGCGCCGGCAGCCGACCTGGCGCGAGTAGTCCGGTGCGACCGGTCAACCGGGCGGAGTGAACGCGGCGCCGCGGTGCGCAACACGTCGGCGATCTGCGTGATCGCCCACGACGACGCTGCGGCGGGCAGCGCCCCGATGCGCAGATCCAGATCTGCCTGCACCGCCACCTCGCGCGGCCCGCACCGCACCCGTCCACCCCCGACGACGAGCGGGGCGCCGCCGTCCAGGTGCGGCGCCAGCAGCCGGCGACCGGTCAGCCCGGGCGGCAGGCGCACCGCATCCGGGACCACGATGCCGCCGTCGTCCACGAGCACCACGCACGGGTCGGCGCCGTCGCCACGCGCGCCGGCGTCGCCGTCGTCGCCGTCGTCGCCGTCGTCGCCGTCCATGAAACCGAGGTAGGCCGCGGCCGAGGTCTGCAGCAGCACCCGCAACCGGCGCGGCGCGCCCGCGAGCGTGGCGGCGAGGGCACGGTCGGCCCGAGTGGTCAGCACACCCATCACCTCCCGCAGCCGTGGCACCGACGGTAGTGCGCAGCGGTACGCTCGACCCATGGTCGAAGTTGCCAATGATGCCGCTCCGAGTCCACACATTCTTCCAAAGGTTCTCGAGGGTGAGTGGGGGTACGGCATCACCGTCGCCGAGTTGGTGAGCCTGCCCGCCCTGGCCGGAACCCGCGTGCTCGCCGGCGCCACCGGGCTGGACCGGCGCATCGAACGGGCGAACGTGATGGAGGTCCCCGACATCACCGCGTGGGTGAAGCCGCGCGAACTGCTGATCACCACCGGGTACGCGATCCGGGAGACCCCGCAGGTGCTGCCCTCGCTGATCGCGGAGTTCGACGACCGGCACCTGGCCGGCCTGGCGATCAAACTGGGCCGCTACCTGGACGAGTTGCCCGAGGCGGTCATCGTCGAGGCCGACCGCCGGGGCTTTCCGATCCTGGCCCTGCCGGACATCAGCTTCGATGAGGTGCTCACCGCCGTCTTCACCGAGGTGCTGGACCGCCAGAGTGCGCTGCTGGCCGGATCCGAGCGCCTGCACCGCGAACTGCTGCACCTGGTGGCCGCCGGCGGCACCCTGGCCGACGTGACCAACCGGCTCGCCACGCTGATCGATGCGCGCATCATGGTGACCACGGCGGACGGGCGGGTGCTCACCGAGGCCGGCGCCGGATCCGCCGAGGACGGCCTGCGGCGCGAGGCCAGCGGCCGGGTGCTGGTGGAGGACCTGGCCTACGGCTACGGCGCCGGACCCCCGCACCGGATCGTGGTGCCGGTGGTGGCCGGGCGTTACGACCACGGCCGCCTGGTCGCCACCTCCGCCGAGCGGCCACTGCGCCAGGTGGATGTGCACGCCATCGAACGGGCCGCGATCGTGGTGGCGCTGAGCCTGTCCAAGCAGCGGGAGCTGTCCGCGGTGGAGGGCAAGTACCAGGGCGACTTCCTGCGTGATGTGCTGATGGGCCGGGCCGGGGACCGTGATCAGGTGCTGGCGCACGCCCGCGGGCTGGGTTGGGACCTGGAGCGTCCGTTCGTGGTGCTGGTGGCCGAGCACGACGACCCGGCCCCACGATTCGCCGGCAGCGGGGACCGGCCGCAACCGCCGCAGGACCGCTTCGCCGCAGCCTGGCGCTCGATCGTGACGGCCAAGGACCCGGCGGCGGCGGTGGTGAGCCTGAGCAGTGAGGTGGTGGCCCTGATCGGGGTGCCGGCCGGGGCGCCCACCGACGCCGAGAGCATCGCCCGCGGCTTCGTCGCCGCGGTCTCCGGTGACGGCGGGGGCGGGCGGCAGAGTTTCTGCACCGGCATCTCCCGGGTGGTCCATGACGTGGCGGACCTGCGGCGCGGCTACGAACAGGCTCGCAGTGCCGTGCGGGTGGGCCGCTGGCAGCACGGCCCGGGAGCGCTGGTGGAGTTCGACGCCCTCGGTGTGCAGCGCCTGCTCAGCCTGGTGTCGGACCCGGCCGAGATCGACTCCTTCATCACCGACGTCCTCGCCGATCTGGCCGAGGACACCCCCGAGGCCGAGGACCTGCGCCAGACCCTGGACTCCCTCCTGGCGCACAACCTGAACGTCGCCGAGACCGCCCGCGATCTGCACTTCCACTACAACACCCTGCGGTACCGGATCTCCAAACTTGAGCGCCTGGTGGGACCGTTCACCTCCGACGCACACCTGCGTCTGGACCTGGCCGTGGCCCTGCGCGCGCACCGGCTGCGGCCCTACGGCCCGACGCGGCGTTGAACCCACTGAAGTTCGCAGCGTTCGTGGTGGTTCGCCCACCTGAACACCGCCGGGTGCCCTACGCTCACACCGCCGGAGCCCCTACGCTCACGGCACCACACCGACAGGATGAGCGATGACGACGACCTCCACAGCACGGCAAGACTCCGACTTCTCCTTCGAACCGGTCCCACTGCACCGCCGCAGAAGTTTCTGGTCGGTGGGCTTCGTGATGCTGGGCTTCACCTTCTTCTCGGCTTCCATGAGCGTGGGCGCCAGCCTGGGCAACGGCCTGGACTACGCCGACTACGTGTGGGCGGTGATGATCGGCGGCATCATCCTCGGCGCGTACACCGGGGCGCTCGGCTTCATGGGCGCCAAGACCGGGATGGGTTTCGACCTGCTCGCCCAGCGCGCGTTCGGCACCAAGGGCTCCTACCTGCCCTCCTTCCTCATCGCGCTGACCCAGATGGGCTGGTTCGGCGTCGGCGTGGCGATGTTCGCCCGGCCCACCGCGGAGATGCTCGGCACCAGCCCGTGGGTGATCGTCTTCGTCTCCGGTGCCTTCATGACCGCCTCGGCCTACTTCGGAATCAAGGCCATCGAGATCGTCAGTTTCATCTCGGTGCCGTTGATCGCCGGGCTGGGGACCTACTCGATGTTCACCGCGATCAGTGAGGGCGGCGGCGTCAACGAGGTCTTCGCCACCTCCACCGGGATGCCCCTGGTGGTCGGCATCGGGATGGTGATCGGGTCCTTCATCTCCGGCGGCACCGCCACCCCGAACTTCACCCGGTTCGCCCGCACCCCGCTCTCCGCCATCGTCACCACCGTGGTCGCGTTCTTCCTCGGTAACACCCTGATGTTCAGTTTCGGGGCCGTGGGCGGGGCCTTCACCGGCCAGGACGACATCTTCTACGTGATGATCGCCCAGGGTCTGGCCATCCCCGCGCTGATCGTGCTCGGTGCGAACATCTGGACCACCAACAACAACGCCCTGTACACAACCGGTCTGGGGTACGCCAACGTCACCAAGATCAACAAGAAGCCGCTGGTGCTCATCGCCGGCGTCCTCGGCACCGTCGGCTCGCTGTGGCTGTACGACAACTTCATCGGCTGGCTGAGTTTCCTCAACGCCACGCTGCCGCCGATCGGGGCGATCATCATCGCCGACTACCTGGTGAACCGTCGCTCCTATGACCCCGCTCGCCCGCCGTCACGGACCGTGGTTCCCGGCGGGCTGGTGGGCATCGTGGCCGGCGGCCTGGCCGGCTGGTTCATCCCGGTGGGTATCGGCGCCCTGAACGCCATGGCGGTCGCCCTGATCTGCTACCTCATCGGGCGGGCCCTGAACGGCGTCATCGGGTCGGACTCCTCCGAGCACGGCACTGCTGCCCAGCACGGCACCGCCGCGCAGCACGGCACCGCCGAGCACGTGACAGCCGAGGCACCGGGGGAGGACGCTCGTTGAACCTGCTGATCAAGGACGTCCACCTCGAGGACAACCCCGACTCCACCGACCTGCGGATCGCCGAGGGTTACTTCACCGAGATCGGTCCCGGACTCGAGCCGGCCCCCGGGGAGACCGTGGTGCCCGGCGGCGGGCGGCTGGTGCTGCCGCCGATCATCGAGTCGCACGTGCACCTGGACTCGGCCATGACCGCCGGCCAGCCGCGCTGGAACGCCTCCGGAACCCTGTTCGAGGGCATCGAGGTGTGGAGTGAGCGAAAGCGGGACCTGACCGTCGCCGACGTCAAGGAGCGGGTCAACCGGGCGGTACGCCAACAGGCCCGCTTCGGCGTGCAGTACGTGCGCACCCACGTCGACGTCACCGACCCCGGTCTCACCGCGCTGCGCGCCCTGCTGGAACTGCGGGAGGAACTGGCCGACTTCGTCACGCTGCAACTGGTGGCCTTCCCCCAGGAGGGCATCGAGTCCTACCCCAACGGGCGTGACCTGATGCGCGAGGCCGCCTCGATGGGGGTGGACGTGATCGGGGCGATCCCCCACTTCGAGTTCACCCGGGAGTACTCGGTCAGTTCGCTGCGCTACGCCGTCGACCTCGCCCTGGAGTTCGACCTCCTGGTCGACGTGCACTGCGACGAGACCGACGACGAGGCCTCCCGCGGGCTGGAGACGCTGGCCACCCTGGCGTATGAGAACCAGATGGGCGCCCGGGTCACCGCCAGCCACACCACGGCGATGCACTCCTACAACAACGCCTACGTCAACCGGCTGATGCGCGTGCTGACGCTGTCCGGCATCAACTTCGTGTCCAACCCGCTGGTGAACACCCACCTGCAGGCCCGCACCGACACCTACCCGAAACGTCGCGGGGTCACCCGGGTCAAAGAACTCACCGAGGCCGGCCTGAACGTCAGCTTCGGCCAGGACGACATCGTCGACCCGTGGAACCCCCTGGGCACCGGGAACCTGCGCGACGTGGTCTTCAACGGCCTGCACGTGACGCAGATGATGGGCCACCAGCAGATCGTCGATTCCTACCGGTTCATCACCCACAACGCCGCGCGCACCCTGAACCTGTCCGACTACGGCATCGAGGTGGGCCACAGTGCCGACTTCGTCATCTTCGACGCCCCCTCCTGGTACGAGGCGCTCAGTTTCAACGCCCCGGTGGTCGGCTCCTACCGGGGCGGTCGGCTGATCGCCCGCACCGAGCCCGTCGAGCACGAGGTCCTCTTCTAGCGCTCTGGTAAGGACCCGCTAAGGCGCTCCGGTCCGCCCTGTGAGTTGTTGCCAATGCCCGGCGCAGGAGTGGCTGCGTAGTCTGCTACCTACTGTGTTTCGCGCCACAGTCCCAGCGTTCGGGTGCAGAGTAGCCCCGGCACGAAAGAGGAGTCACACATGGCGATCTGGAAGTTGTACAACGAGGGGAAGACACCTCCGCCCGGTGCGGTCGTCGCCCCCGATGAACGGTTGTCCTGGCCGCGCACCGTCGGGCTGGGGGGCCAGCACGTCGTGGCGATGTTCGGGGCCACGTTCGTCTTCCCGATCATCATGGGCCTGAACCCGCAGCTCGCGGTGATGATGTCCGGTATCGGCACGATCATCTTCCTGCTCATCGTCAAGAACAAGATCCCCTCCTACCTCGGCACCAGCGCCGCCTTCGTGGCCGCCGCGGCCGCGATCCGCGCCCAGGGCGGCGACAGCGCCGACGTCACCGGCGCGTTCCTGATCGCCGGGCTGCTCCTGATCGGCATCGGGCTCATCGTGCACTTCATCGGCGGGCACTACCTGAACAAGGTGCTCCCGCCGGCGGTGACCGGCGCCGTCGTCATGCTCATCGGGTTCAACCTGGCCCCGGTGGTCGCCGGGATCTACTGGCCGGCCGATCAGTGGGCGGCCGTGCTGACGATGATCTTCGTCATCTTCGCCGCGGTGGTGGTGCGCGGCTTCCTCGGCCGGGTCGCGGTGCTGCTCGGCCTGATCTTCGGCACGGTGATCTCCTGGATCTTCGACCTCATCGACGGCGGACAGGTGAACGAGGCCGGTGAGTCCGTCAACCGGGTAGACTTCTCCGCCGTCGCCGACGCCGCCTGGTTCGGTCTGCCCCAGACGATCACCCAGCCCGACGGCACCGTGCTGGCCGGCGCGCACCTACCCACCTTCTCCGCCACCTTCATCCTGCTCGTGGTACCCGGCGTGATCGCCCTGGTCGCCGAGAACGCCGGCCACGTCAAGGCCGTGCAGGAGATGACCGGCAGCGACCTGAACCCGTACATGGGCCGGGCCTTCATCGGTGACGGTGTGGCCACCACCCTGGCCGGTTTCGTGGGCTCCTCCCCGACCACCACCTACGCCGAGAACATCGGGGTGATGGCCGCCACCCGCGTCTACTCCACCGCCGCGTACTACGTGGCCGCGCTGGTGGCGATCCTGTTCGGCTTCTCACCCAAGTTCGGTGCCGCGGTCGCCGCGGTCCCCGACGGCGTGCTCGGGGGCATCACGGTGGTGCTGTACGGCATGATCGGGCTGCTCGGGGCGAAGATCTGGGTGGACAACAACGTCAGCTTCGCCAACCCTGTCAACATGGTGCCCCTGGCCGCCGGGCTGATCATCGGGGTGGGGGATGTGTCGCTGGAGTTCACCGAGTCCTTCTCCATCACCGGCATCGCCCTGGGCACCATCGTGGCGATCGGCTTCTACCACCTGTTCCGCCCCTTCGCCCCGAAGCAGTGGCAGGACGAGTTCGGGATCATGAAGGTCAACAACGGCGAGGTGGAGGAGGGCGAGGCCCCCGAGGAACTGCAGGAGCACCAGCGCTGATCGCGTCCGTCACGGAAGAAGGAGGCTCGTGAAGCCCTCGAAGTTCACCTACCACGCACCGCGCTCGGTCATCGAGGCGTTGGACATGCTGGCCGAGCATGGTGCGGAGGGAAAGGTGCTCGCCGGTGGGCAGAGCCTGATGCCGGTGCTGGCGATGAGACTCGCCGCACCGGAGCACCTCATCGACATCAACCGGCTCGAGAGCGAGTTGGGCGGCGTCGAGGTCGACGACGAGGGCGCCACCATCGGCGCCCTCGTCCGGCACGCCGCCCTGGCACGCCACGAGCGGGCCCACGAACGCGTGCCGTTGCTGCGTCAGGCCCTGCAGCACGTGGCCCACCCGGCGATCCGTAACCGCGGCACCACGGTGGGCAGCCTCACCCACGCCGACCCCGCCGCCGAGATGCCCGCGGTGCTGGCGTTGCTCGGCGGCTCGATCACCGCCCGATCCGCGCAGGGAGAACGCACCATCGCCGCACCGGACTTCTTCACCGGCCCGATGGAGTCCTCGTTGCGGCCCGACGAGTTGGCCGTGTCCGCACGGTTCCCCGCACCACAGGGCCGGGCGGGCACCTTCTTCGATGAGTTGGCCCGGCGCCGCGGGGACTATGCCATGGCCGGGGTAGCGGCGGTCAGCGTGCTCGATGACGCCGATGCCTTCGTCTCCCTGCGCGTCGCCCTGGTCTCGGTCACCGAGGTCCCCGAGGTACTCGACCTGTCCCCGCTGGTGGCCGGGGCGCGCTGGGAGGACGTCGACGTCCAGGCCCTCGGCGAGCACGTGCGCGACACTGTCGAGACCGAACCGGACCTGCACGCCAGCGCCGACTACCGGTTGCACCTGGCCGGGGTCCTGACCCGACGAGCCGCGCGTCAATCGGCGATGCGGGCCAAGGAGCGTGTCGCATGAGCGAGCAGACCATGCAGGTGAGCCTGACCGTGAACGGCGTGCCACGCCGGGCCGAGATCCCCGTGCGGCGCACCCTCAGCGACGTGCTGCGCGTGGACCTGGGCCTGACCGGCACCCACGTGGGCTGCGAGCACGGGGTGTGCGGGGCGTGCACGGTGCTGCTGGACGGGGAACCGGTGCGCAGCTGCCTGATGCTGGGCGTCACCGCCGACGGGCATGAGATCACCACCGTGGAGGGCCTCAGCCCGGACGACGGGTCGCTGAGCCCGGCGCAACAGGGGTTCGTGGACTGCCACGGGCTGCAGTGCGGCTTCTGCACCCCGGGGTTCCTGACCACCGTCACCGCGTTCATCGCCGAGAACCCCGACCCCACCGAGGACGAGGCCCGCGAGGCCGTCGGGGGGAACCTGTGCCGCTGCACCGGGTATCACAACATCGTCGCCTCGGTGATGCGCGCCGCCGAACTGGCCCGCGGGCAGGACAGCGGTGCCGAGCCCGGCCACACCGGCGGCAGCAGGCCGGACAGCAGCCCTGGCCCCGGCCAGACCGGCGACGCCGGTGGCAGCGTGCAGGACAGCGCCGCCGAGGCCGGCCACGGCGGCAGCAGGCCGAGCACCGCCGTCGCCGACCGGAGCGACCAGAGCAACCCCGCCACCAGCACGCCCGACGACGGCGACCCCGCCGGAGGCGCGCGTGCCGCCACCGAAGGGGCCCAGCCGTGAGCACCCGCAACTTCGGTGAGCCGGTCAAGCGGGTCGAAGACCCGCGCCTGGTGCGCGGCCACGGACGGTACGTGGACGACATCGGCGACGAGAACACCCTGCACGCCGCGTTCGTGCGCAGCCCGCACGCCCGCGCCACGATCACCGACATCGACCCGGAACCGGCCTACGACGTCGACGGTGTCATCGCGGTCTACACGTATGAGGACCTGGACGGGGCGCTGGCCGAGCCGATGCCCCTGCTCATCCCGCACCCGGACCTGACTCACCCCCGCCACCCCTACCCGCTGGCCAAGGACCGGGTGAACCACGTCGGGGAAGCGGTGGCGATGATCGTCGCCCGCGACCGGTACGTCGCCGAGGACGCCGCTGCCGCGGTCCGGGTCACCTACGAGGCGGCGCCGGCGGTGGTCGGTCTGGACCGTGCCGTCGAGGCCGCCGAACTGGTGCACGAGGACGTCCCGGGCAACACCGCGGCGGTCTCCACCCAGTCCTACGGGGACGCGGCCGGGCAGATCGAGGACGCACCCCACCGGCTGTCGCTGACCTGGGACATCGAGCGCAGCGCGGCAATGCCCATCGAGGGCAAGGGGGTGCACGCCCGGTGGGACGCCGGCGACGACAAGCTCACCGTGTGGACCTCCACCCAGACCTCGACCGGGGTACGGGGTGCGGTCAGCGCCAAACTCGGCCTGGACACCTCCCAGGTGGACGTCATCACCCCGGACGTGGGCGGGGGCTTCGGGGTGAAGATCATGCATCCCTGGCCCGAGGAACTGCTCATCCCGTGGGCGTCGATGCGCCTGGGCAGGGCGGTGAAGTGGACCGAGGACCGGCGCGAGCACTTCGTCTCCAGCGCCCACGAGCGGGCCCAGCGACTGCACGTGCAGGTCGGGTTCGACGACGACGGCCGGGTGCTCGGCCTCGAGGTGGACATCCTGCACGACAACGGCGCCTACATCCCCTACGGGCTGATCGTGCCGATCAACTCCTCCACCCAGCTGCTCGGGCCCTACAAACCGGCCGGCTACCGGGTCACCTTCACCAGCCTGTACACCAACACCGTCATCGTCACCCCCTACCGCGGCGCGGGCCGGCCGCAGGGGGTGTTCGCGATGGAGCGCACCATGGACCGGATCGCCCAGTACCTGGGCAAGGACCGGATGGCGGTGCGGGAGGCGAACTTCCTGCAGCCGGAGGACTTCCCGGTGGAGTTCGGCAACCTGATGTTCCAGGACGGCCGGCCACTGCGGTACGACTCGGGCAACTACCCCGAACTGGCTCGCAAACTGCGCGACCTGGTCGGCTGGGACGACTTCGCCGAGTACCGCGCCAAGGCCGCCGAGCAGGGCCGCCGGGTCGGCATCGGTGTGGGCTTCTACGTCGAGGGCACGGGCCCGGGTCCGTACGAGGGTGCCCACGTGGAGATCCTGACCTCGGGGAAGGTGAAGGTCGCCACCGGCCTGACCAGCCAGGGCCAGGGTCACCAGACCGTGTTCGCCCAGATCGTGGCCGACGAGCTCGGCGTGGCCTTCGCCGACGTCGCCGTCACCACCGGTGACACCCGGCGGTTCGCCTACTCGGTGGGCACCTTCGCCTCCCGGGGTGCGGTGATGAGCGGCAGCGCGGTGGCGCTGGCTGCGCGCAAGGTCCGTACCCGCATCACCCAGGTGGCCGCGGACGCCCTGGAGGCCGACCCGGGCGATCTGGAGATCGTCGACGGCCAGGTTCGCGTCAAGGGGGACCCCGCCACCGCAATGGCCCTGGGGACGGTGGCGGTGCTGGCGAACCCGCTGCGGTACGCCTTCGACGAGGCGTCCAAGGCGGCGACCCAGTTCGCCGGTGGCGCCGACTTCGACAAGCCCCCGGTCGCACCGGGCCAGGCCCCGGGGCTGGATGAGACCGACTACTACTCCCCCACGCACTCCACGTTCGCCGCCGGGGCACACGCGGTGATCGTGGAGACCGATCCCGAGACGGCCGAGATCACGATCCTGAAGTACGCCGTCGTGCATGACTGCGGGCCGATGATCAACCCCCGCATCGTCGAGGGCCAGATCCACGGCGGGGTGGCGCAGGGCATCGGGGGCGCACTGTATGAGGTCATGTCCTACGACGAGGCCGGCCAGTTGACCAACGCCTCCTACATGGACTTCCTGATGCCCTACGTCTCGGAACTGCCCACCAGGATCGAGGTGGACCACCTGGAGACGCCGTCGCCGTTGAACCCGCTGGGCGTCAAGGGGGCCGGGGAGGCCGGGGTGATCCCGACCTCGGCAGCGATCGCCGCGGCCATCGAGGACGCCGAGTCCTTCCCGATCACCCGGATGCCGATCTCGCCCAGCGAGCTGTACGAGCTCCGTACCCGCGGCAGCGGCGCAGGCACCGGTACCGGTAGCGGCACAGGCCCTGACGCCGACCAGCAGCCGCTCATCAACACCATGCCCGGAACCACGGCACGCCCGTGGTCGGCTACCAGTGAGAAGGAGACAGCGTGAAGGTCACCGGCGAGGCTTCCCTGAAGGCGGGACCGGAGCAGTTGTGGGCCGCGTTCAACGACCCGGCCGCCCTGGTCCACACGATCCCGGGCTGTCAGCGCCTGGAGGAGACCGGAACCGACACCTACAAGATGACCCTGAACGCCGGGGTGGCGGCGATCAAGGGTGTCTACGACGGGCGGGTTCAGTTGCTGGACAAGGTCGAGCCCCGCTCGCTGCGGATGGTGGCGTCCGGGTCGGGCGGGCCGGGCACGATCGAGGTCAGCGTGGACGTGCAGGTCGAGGCCGACGACGACGGGTCCCGGCTGACGTATGACGCCGACGCCACTGTCGGCGGCATGATCGGCGGGGTCAGCCAGCGGATGCTGGCCACCGTCGGCAAGCGCCTGGCGGCGGATTTCTTCCGCAACATGGACTCCTACATCGCCAACGCCGGGCCCGATACTGCTGTGCAGTCACAGGCGCCGGCGGGCGAGGCTTCCGCGCCGGCAGCCTCGGGCCAGCACGGCACTGACACCAGCACTGGCACTGGCGCTGGCGCTGGCGCTGGGTCCGGCCCCGGGGTGTTCGAGCGTCCGCCGACGGCACCGGCCGCGGGAGTGAGCGGTGACCTGCTCAAGGGCGCGTTGGGCGGCGCCGCTCTGGTCCTGGCCGGCGTCATCGCCGGCGGGCTCCTTGGCCGGCGCCGAGGCTGAGCCACGCCCAAAGCCGGGCCCGCCACCCCGCCGGCCCAGTCGCCACGGCCGGCGGCGAGGCTGAGCCAAGCCCGAAGGCGGGCCCGCAATCCCGGCATCCCATCGGCCCATCCGGCATCGACACCTCAACCGGTGCCCACCCCGTGGCCACCGAGCCCGGACCCGGCCCTACGGCATTGCTGGGACGCCGGCCATTGCCCGGCTACTGCGGCGGCCGGGCCAGTTCCGACGCCAGTCCAACCGCCCACCGCAACCAACGCCAGTCCAACCGCCCACCGCAACCAACGCCAGTCCAACCCCCCGGCGCCGCCAACGCCAGTCCAACCCCCCGGCGCCACCAAAGCCATCAACGCCACCAAAGCCATCAACGCCACCACAGCCAACACAGCCACCAACGCCAGTCCAAGCCGCAGCGGAGCGCCGTGCCCGCGGATATCCTGGAATCAAGCCCCTCGGAGGTACCAATGCGCGACGTGCTGACCGAACTGCACGAGCGTTGGGCGCGTGGGGAGACCACCGCCCTGGCCACCGTGGTGCGGACCTTCCGCTCCGCCCCGCGCGAGCCCGGAGCCAGCATGCTCCGGCTGGCTGATGACACCGTGCTCGGTTCGGTCTCGGGTGGTTGCGTCGAGGGGGACGTCTACGAACGCGGCGGCCAGGTACTCAGCGCCGGGACCCCGATGTTGCAGCGCTACGGCATCAGCGACGACGACGCCTACGCCGTCGGCCTCACCTGTGGCGGGGTGATCGACGTCTTCGTCGAACCGGTCTCGAAGGGCACCTTCGCCGACTTCGACTCGCTGGCGGCCGACATCGAGGCCGAGCGCCCGGTCGCACTCGCCACGATCATCACGCACCCCGACCCCGCTCGCCTCGGGCGGCGCCTGGTGGTGCGTCCTGACGAGGTGAGCGGTTCGCTCGGGTCGGACTTCGCCGACCACGCGATCACCGACGACGCCCGCGGCCTGCTGGAGGCCGGCGCCACTTCCGTGCTCACCTACGGCCCGGAGGGGGAGCGCCGCGGTGAGGGCATGGAAGTATTCGTGAACAGTTTCGCCCCCCGCCCCCGGATGCTGGTTTTCGGGGCGATCGACTTCGCTGCCGCGATGGCACGGCAGGGCACGATGCTGGGCTACCGGGTGACCCTGTGCGACGCCCGGGCGCTGTTCGCCACCCGGGCCCGGTTCCCCGACGTGGACGAGATCGTGGTGGACTGGCCGCACCGGTACCTGCGTGCCGAGATCGATGCGGGCCGCGTGGATAAGCGCACGGTGGTGTGCATCCTGACGCACGACCCGAAGTTCGACGTCCCGGTGCTGCAGGCCGCGCTCGATCTGCCGCAGCGGTGCTACATCGGCGCGATGGGTTCACGGACCACTCACAAGGACCGGATGGACCGGCTCCGCGAAGCGGGGGCCACCGAGGACCAGCTCGCCAGGATCCACAGCCCCATCGGCCTGGACCTGGGCGGGCGCACCCCGGAGGAGACCGCGGTGTCCATCGCGGCGGAGATCATCGCCAACCGGTGGAAGGGCAGCGGCGAGTCGCTGTCCCGAACCGATGGCCGCATCCACCACAGCGACTAGACCACAACGCACGCACCGCCCGCGCGCACGCACGGGCGCGCGCAACACTCATCTCCCGCACGGCCGGCTGCGTCCCACACCTCACCCGCACAACGCCCGCGCCCTATTGGCGCATCGCGAAGGTGACCGTGCCGCCTGGCGAGCGGGTGTGGTGGTAGCGATGATCGTGGATGAGTCGATGATGTCGGTGGCATAGCGGCACTGCCTGGTCCAGGTCGGTGCGCCCGCCGTCGGCCCACGGTTTCAGATGATGCAACTCGCACCACGCATACGGTCGTTGACATCCGTCGGCGGCACAGGCGGTGTGTTGGACCGACAGTGCGGTGCGCTGGGATTCGCTGAAGAACCGGGCGCTATGACCCAGGTCCAGCGGCACCGACTTCCCACCCAGCACCACCGGAACCAGACCGGAGTTGCAGGCCAGTTGGCGCGCCTGGGCGGCCGAGATCTTCTCCCCGGTGTCCAGCCCGGCTGCTGCCAGTCGCCCGCGCAGAACCTCTTCATCGAGGGTGACCACGATCGTCGCGGCGGTCTTGGGGCTCAGGTGATCGGTGGGCAGGTGCTCGATCAACTCACACAGTGCCAGGCCGTGGGCGTGGGCCCAGTCGGCCCGCCTGGCTTGGGCCACCCGACCCGGATCAGGCAGACCGACCAGATCGCCCGACTCCTGCGCCGAGGCACCCGCACCGGCACCTCCGGCCCTACCCGCGACACCCGAGCCGCCTGTACTACCCGCGCCACCCGCGCCACTCCCACCGCCAGCACCGCCAGATGCGCCAGATGCGCCAGATGCGCCAGATGCGCCAGATGCGCCAGATGCGCCAGCACCACCCGTACCACCCGGGCTACTCCCGACGGCGGCCGGGCTGCCGGACCCGCAATCCTCAACGCCTCCGCTGGCTGCGCCGTCCTGGTCCTTGCGGTTCTCCCGGCGCGGTGCGGTCATGGTCTGGAGCAACTTGCGCAACAGGTGCCCATGAAACACCGGCACGGTGAAGTGGCCCGTGACCGTTCCGTCCTGGTTATCCCGGAGTGTCACCCTGGTGCGCGCCCTGGCCCGCTCCTCCTCGTCGGCCACCTGGCCCTCTTCGTGAGCGTCGACCTCATCACGCTGCCTCTCGATGGCTTCCAACGCTCGGCGAGCCCGTTGCCGCAACACCGAGGGCGGCATCGTCTTGGCCTTCTCAACCAGGTCATCCTCGATCCGTTTGCGTTCCGCGGCGCTGAGATCCGCCGGGAGTTTCTCTCCCGCACCGACGATCGTCTCGGCGTGCTCCTGGGAGATCTCTCCCCCGTCCAGCGCCTTCTGCGTCGAACTGCGGTCCTTGATCCGAGTGGCCAACTTCGTCTGCCGGCTGGTCTCGCGGCCATCTTCATTGGTGCGCTTCGCCGCCCATGATGCCGTGTCCGCATCCCCGGCACGCTCGGCCGCCTTGGCCTTCTCCGCAGCCGCCAACACCTTGAGGCGGTAGGCGCACACCCGCGACTCGATCCGCTTGAGGTCCACCAGCAACTGCGCCTGACCCACATCGCTCAGCCCACCCGGATCCATCTGCGCCAACTCATCCAGCGCCGCATGCACGCCCTGGGTGGGCGAGATGGTGGGGAGGGGGTGTACCGCCATAACCCAACATTACTACGAACGCCCGTTCGAATCAAGGGTTTTGAACGTTCTGTTCCACCGCTCGTCCTCGCGCCCCACAGCGCCACCTCGACAGCGTCGCCATCCGAGCGCCACCACCAGCACCGCAGTCCCAGGACCACCACGCGCACCGCAGTCCCAGCACCACCGCGAGCGCCACCGCCAGCACCACCACCAACCCCCTGGCCTACCTCATCGACCGGTACCGATCATGACGAATCCGCAGGCGCTCCTCGGTCCTCATCGCCATGAGTTCAGCAAGGTGCGCCGTAGCCGAGGCGATCAGCCGGCGGCAGAACGCGGCGGGCTCCTCGGCGGCGTCGGGTCGCTCGGGCACGATCTCGTCGACGGCACCAGCCTCGAGCAGGTCCACCGCCCGGATGCGGTGCGCCGCCGCCATGTCCGCCGCACGGTCCGCGGTGCGGTGGATGATCGCGCTGGCGCCCTCGGGCGGCAGCGGCGCCACCCAGCCGTTCTCGGCGCACACGGTGCGATCGGCCGGCAGCAGGGCCAGGGCGGCCACACCGTTGCCCTCGCCCAGGATCGTGGAGACCACCGGCACCCGCACCGTGGCCAGCGCCGCCACCGTGCGCGCGATCTCACCGGCCAGCCCGCCGTGCTCGGCCTCGGTGGTCAACTCCGGGCCCGGTGAGTCGATCACGGTGACCAGCGGCAGGTCCAGCTCCTCGGCCAGGTGGAAGCCGCGTTGGGCCACCCGCAGCGCCGCCGGGCTGAGCGAGGCGTCCCGGCGGGGCCGGCGGTCCTGGCCGATGAGCACACAGGACAGCCCAGGGAACCGGGCCAGTCCCACCGTGATGGTCCCGTCCGACTCCCCGGTCCCGGTGCCGCGCAGCGGAATGAACACCTCCGCCGCGTGCTGCAACAGGTGGTGCAGCCGGGGCCGGTCCGGATTGCGAGTCGCCTGCACCGAGTCCCACGGGGCCCGGTCGGTCGCGATCGTCGCATCGACGAAACGCTCCCCGACCGGCTCCTGGGGCGAGGTCAGCACCCGCAGGGCCTTGACCGCCGTCGTCCGCAGTTCTCCCAGCGGCACCACCCCGTCGATCACACCCTTGCGGGCCAGGCTCTCGGACTGCTGCACGCCCTCGGGCAGCGGTTCGCCGAGCATGATCTCCCGCACCCGGGGACCGAGCAGGCCCACGAGCGCTCCGGGCTGGGCGATCGTGAGGTGGCCCAGGGACCCCCACGAGGCCAGTGCGCCCCCGGTGGTGGGGTCGCGCAGGTAGACCAGGTAGGGCAACCCGGCGGCGCGGTGGGCCAGCACCGCCTGGCTGATCTTGATCATGTGCAGGAACGCCGGGGTGCCCTCCTGCATCCGGGTGCCGCCGGACATCGGCGAGGCCAGCACCGGCAACCCTTCGGCCGTGGCCCGTTCGAACGCCAGCGTGATGCGCTCGCTGGCAGCGGCACCGAGGGACCCGGCGAGGAAGTCGAAGTCGCCGACGATGACGGCGACCCGGTACCCACCGAGGACGGCCCGCCCGGTCACGACCGCCTCGTCGGCACTGCTGCACTGGGTGGCCCGCGCGAGCTGGGCGGCGTAGGCGGGCCCGTAGTCCGGCTGGGTGGGCGGTGCGTCCCACGGCTCGAAGGAGTCCGGATCGAGGACGGTCTCGATCACCTCGTTCAGGGAGATCCTGGCCACGCCCCGCATCCCTTCGCCGGCGAACGTCTGTACCGCCTCACGTTAGCCACGCGCGGGCGCCGGGAACATGGGCATCCTTGCCAGGACAATCCGGCATCGTTGGGCAGTGTTGTGCCTGACCCGGATGCGGTTGTGCCTGACCCGATGCGGTTGTGGCGTGGACGTCGTCGGTGTCCTTCGGTCGCGGCTAACCCAGGTGCCGCTCATCCGGGCCGTTGTAAGCGCTCAGCGGCCGGATCAGCGCGTTGGAGGCCCGCTGCTCCATGATGTGGGCGGTCCAGCCGGTGATCCGGGAGGCCACGAACAACGGGGTGAAGATCTCGGTGTCGAAGCCCATCAGGTGGTACGCCGGGCCGGAGGGGTAGTCCAGGTTCGGCTTGATGTCCTTGCGGGAGGTCATCGCGTTCTCGAGGTTGTCATACATCGCGGCGATGTCCGGACGGTCGTAGTGCGCCACCAGGCTGTCCAGGGCTGCCTTCATGCTTGGCACGCGCGAATCGCCCTTCTTGTACACGCGGTGACCGAAGCCCATGATCTTGCGCTTCTCGGCCAGGGCCTGCTCCAACCACACCTCGGCGTTGTCCGCTTCGCCGATCTCGTCGAACACGTTCATCACCGCCTCGTTCGCCCCGCCGTGCAGCGGACCCTTGAGCGCACCGATCGCGGCCACCACCGCCGAGTACAGGTCGCTCAGGGTGGAGGTGACCACCCGGGCGGTGAAGGTGGAGGCGTTGAAGGAGTGCTCGGCGTACAGGATGAGGGAGACACGGAAGGCATCGACGACGACGTCGGCGGGCACCGATCCGAAGGTCATGTGCAGGAAGTTCTCGGCGTACCCCAGGTCCTCACGCGGGGGCACCAGGTCCTCGCCGCGCCGACGGCGCTGGTCATAGGCGACGACGGCGGGCAGCTGGGCGAGCAGCCGCACCGACTTGGTGAGGTCGGCGGCCTCGGAATCGTCCCCGGCGTCGGGATCGTTGGCACCGACGACGCTGACGGCGGTGCGCACCACGTCCATCGGGTGTGCGGTGTGCGGGATGGAGTCGATCACGGACCGCACGTTGTCGGCCAGGGCGCGCTGGGAGCGCTCGGTGCGCTCGAAGTCGGCCAACTGCTCTTCGGTGGGCATCTCGCCGTGCCAGAGCAGGTAGGCGACCTGCTCGAAACTGCACTGCTCGGCCAGTTCCTGCACCGGGTAGCCGCGGTACAGCAGGGAGTTGGTGTCCGGGTTGACCTTGGAGATGGCGGTCTCGTCGACGTAGACGCCGGCCAGGCCCTTCTTGATCTCGGGGGCTTCGTTGCTCATGTTCACTCCTTCGTTGTGGCTTCGTCCCCGGCATCGCCGGGGGCCGTGCCTGTGGGGGAGGTACCGGGGGTCGGGGCGGGTGTGTAGGTGAAGACCGAGGCGTCGAACGCGTTGTAGGCCTCGTAGTCGATGAGTTCGTACAGGCGGGCACGGTGCTGCATCTGATCCACGACGCCGGCCAGGGTGCCCTGCGCCTGCAGGGTCTCCAGGCCCCGTTCGGCCGCGCCCATGGCAAGTCGCAGTAGCGACACAGGGTAGATGACGATGGCGATCCCGGCACCGGCGAGTTGGTCGCGGGTGAACAGTTCGGACTTGCCGAACTCGGTCATGTTCGCCAGCACCGGGACGTCGACGGCGGCGCGCACCGCCTCGAACTCGGCCAGGTCACGCATCGCCTCGGGGAAGATGGCGTCGGCCCCGGCGTCCACCAGGGCCTTGGCCCGGTCCTTGGCCGCGTCCAGACCCTCGACCGCGCGGATGTCGGTGCGGGCCATGATCAGCAGGTTGTCGTCGCGGCGGGCATCGGCGGCGGCGCGGATCCGCTTGGTGGCCGTGGCGGCGTCCACCACCTGTTTACCGTCCAGGTGCCCGCACCGCTTGGGGTTGACCTGGTCCTCGATGTGCAGGCCCGCCACCCCGGCGTCCTCCAGGGCGTGCACGGTGCGGGCCACGTTCATCGGCTCGCCGAACCCGGTGTCGGCATCCACCAGGGCCGGCAGGTCGGTGACCCGGGCGATCTGCTGGGACCTGCCCGCGACCTCGGTCAGGGTGGTCAGACCGATGTCGGGCAGGCCCAGGTCGGCCGAGAGCACCGCCCCGGAGATGTAGACGCCGTCGAAGCCCTTGTCCTGGATGAGTTGGGCACTCAGCGGGTTGAACGCACCGGGGAAGCTGAGCAGGTCGCCGCCGGCGAGCCGCTCGCGGAAGCGCGCGCGCTTGACGTGCGCCGGTGTGGAGGCGTGCAACATCAGAAGATCCCGCCCGGGGCGCTCACGCCGGCCAGCAGACCGGCCGGAGCGGTGATGGTCAACTCGCCCAACTCCGCTCCGCTCAGGTGCGGCAAGCGCTGGGCGACGTCCAGGAACCGCTCGATCTCGCCGTCGTCCAGTACACCCTGCGCCAGGCGGGAGAACTTGGCGACGTACTGCTCCCGGCCGAAGGGGCGGGCGCCGTAGGGGTGGGCATCGGCGACGGCGATCTCCTCCACGATCGTCGAGCCGTCGGTCAGGGTGATCTCCACCCGGCCACCGAAGGCCTTCTCATCGGGGTCCTTGGAGTGGTAGCGGCGGGTCCACTCGGGGTCCTCTGCGGTGGTGATCTTGTGCCACAGCGCGACGGTGTCCTCGCGGGCGGCGCGTTCGGGGGCGTAGGAACGGGCGTGGTGCCAGGCGCCGTCCTGCAGGGCGACGGCGAAGATGTAGGGGATGGAGTGGTCCAGGGTCTCCCGGGAGGCGGTGGGGTCGTACTTCTCCGGGTCGCCTGAGCCGGATCCGATCACGTAGTGGGTGTGATGGGAGGTATGAATCACGATGCCTGCGATGTTGGCAGCGCTGTCAGGGTCGCGGAGCTCGGGCCGCTCGTTGTGCAGTTTGCGGGCCAGGTCGATCAGCGCCTGGGACTGGTACTCCGCGGAGTGCTCCTTGGTGTAGGTGTCCAGGATGGCGCGTTTCGGTGCGCCGGCCGCCGGCAGCGGCACCCGGTAGTGCGCCTGCGGTCCGTCCAGCATCCAGGCGATCACGCCGTCCTCGCCCTCGTAGATCGGCTCGGGGGAGGTCTGCCCGCGCATGGCCCGGTCGACGGCCTCCACGGCCATCTTCCCGGCGAAGGCGGGGGCGTGGGCCTTCCAGGTGGAGATCTGGCCCTTGCGGGACTGCCGGGTGGCGGTGGTGGTGTGCAGGCCCTGGCCGACGGCCTGGAAGATCGTGGTGGCATCCAGGCCGAGCAGGGTGCCGATGCCGGCCGCGGCCGAGGGGCCCAGGTGGGCGACGTGGTCGATCTTGTGCTCGTGCAGGCAGATGGCCCGCACCAGGTTCACCTGGATCTCATAGCCGGTGGCGATGCCGCGGATGAGCTCTGTGCCGGTGAGACCCCGGGAGTCGGCCAGGTGCTGGGCGACGGCGAGGATCGCCGGGATGTTGTCGGCCGGGTGGGAGTAGTCGGCGGCCAGGAAGGTGTCGTGATAGTCCAGTTCGCGCACGGCCACACCGTTGGCCCAGGCGGCCCACTCGGGGCTGACGCGCTCGGACTGGTCCAGGCCGAACACGGTGGCACCGGGGTTGTAGGGGTGGGCCCGGGCCTGGGCCCGGGAGGCCACGGCCGGCGCGCGGGTCAACGAAGCGGTCGCGACGGCGGCGTTGTCGATGACCCGGTTGATGATCATGTCGGTGACCTCATCGGGAACCTCGACGGGGTCGGCGGCGACCTCGGCGATCTTCCAGGCGAGTTGGTCCTCGCGGGCCAACCCGTCGGCGCTGGGGTGGACCCGGACGTCGTGGGTCACCATGTCCGCGGAACTCATGTGGGGTGCTCCTCATCTGTGGTCGAGCGGTGCTAGAGGTCGAGCGGTGCTGCAGGTCAGGCGCTGGTGGCCGCGGGGGCCTCCTTGTCCAGGGCGATCAGGATGCTGGCCAGGCTCGCGCGCAGGTGGATGGCGGTGGCCTGTGCGGCCAGCGTGCCGTCACCGGCGGCGATCGCCTCGGCGATGATCCGGTGTTCCTGCGCCGCCTGCACCAGCCGCTGGTGGTCATCGCGGGAGAGCCGGCGAGCGCGCGCCACCTGCGAACGCAGGGAGACCAGGGCCCGCTGGATCGCGGGGCTGTGCATCGCCGCATCGAGCGCGCCGTCCAGGTCCGCGACCAGCCGGTAGTAGCCGGCATGCTCGGGATCCTGGGGGATGAGCAGTTCGGCGGCCTCGGCGAAGCGATCGGCCAGGGCGGTGAACACGGCGGGCTCCCCCCGCAGCGCCGCCAGCCGCGCCGCCTGGGTCTCGAGCGCCTCGCGCAGTTCGAACAGGTGCCGCACGTCCTCCGGCGAGATGGCCGAGACGGTGTAGGTGCGACCCTTGCCGACCACGCACAGCCCCTCGGCGCCCAGTCGTCTCAGGGCTTCGCGCAGCGGTGTGCGTGAGACCCCCAGCCGCCCGGCCTGGTCGACCTCACCCAGCGCGGTGCCCGGAGGCAGGTGGCCGGAGATGATGTCCTGGCGCAACTGCACGTAGGCGCGTTCGCTGGCGAGCATGGCTCCGACGATAGCCATTCGTCTCGCCCTTGTATACATCAGACATGGAATCGGCGCTCTCGACTAGATTGATTGATCCTGATGCATACAACGATCGATCCCGCTCGGTCACCACCGTGCGTGGAGCCCCACCAGGCCGCGGCGCCCGGGGAACCGCCGTAGGCTACGCCGGATGAGCAGGAGCGATCGCCTGTACAGCGCGGTGGTCACACGCGACCCGGAGGCCGAAGCCGACCTGGACGACCAGGTCCGCGCCGACGTACCGCGCAACGGGATCCGCCTCGTCGGTGCGCACGCGTTACAGAGCAGCGGCGACCAGACCGTCAACGCTTCCACCGTGCTGCCGTGGCTGTTCCAGGCCATCGGGGTGCCACCGGCGTTGACCGGGCTCCTGGTCCCGATCCGCGAGGCCGGTTCGATGCTGCCGCAGGCGATGCTCACCCCGCTCGTGCTGCGGGTGCGCAGGCGCACGCTGGTGTTCGTCACCGGTGCCCTGGTGCAGGCGGTCGCGGTGGCCGCGATGGCCTTGGTGGCCGCGACCGGCTCCGGCCTCGGTGCGGGGGTGGCGATACTGGCCGCCCTGGCCGTCTTCTCCCTCGGGCGCTCGCTGACGTCGATGTCCTCCAAGGACGTCCAGGGCCGCACCCTGCCCAAGGGTCAACGCGGGCAGATCAACGGCCTGTCCACCACCGCCGCCGGAATCGTGGCGATCACGCTGGGGGCGGCGCTGCGGATCCTCGGCGGCGGGGAGTTGGGCGCCGGGCAGATCGCCTGGCTGCTCGGTGCCGGCGCGGTGCTGTGGGTACTGACCGCGCTCGTCTACGCCGGCATCCGCGAGCCCTACGACAAGCCGGACAAGGAAGCCGACGACGACGCGAACCAGGCGGCTGCGTCGCACGCGCAGGGCGCCACCACGGAGCCGGGTACCACCAAGAGCCCGGGTTGGCTGGTGGCCTCGGTGACGTTGCTGCGCGAGGACAAGCCGTTCCGAGGTTTCGTCATCGTCCGCAGCCTGCTGCTGGTCTCCGCCCTCAGCCCACCCTTCCTGGTCTCCCTGGCGATGACCTCCGGGGCCGGGGAACTCAGCGGCCTGGGAGGCTTCATCATCGCCTCGGGACTGTCGGCGCTCCTGGGTGGGCCGGTGGCCGGGCGTCTGGCGGACCGCTCCAGCCGCAACCTGATGGCCGCCGGGGCCGGGATCGCCTCGGCACTGCTGATCGCCATCGTGGTGGCCACCCTGCTGCCGGGTTTCGACGGCGCCAGCGGGTGGGGCGTGGCACTGTTCGTGGGCTCCTATTTCGCCCTCACCCTCATCCATACCGGGGTGCGGGTGGGGCGCAAGACCTACCTGGTGGACATGGCCGAGGGCGATCAGCGCACCAAGTACGTGGCCGTGTCGAACTCGGCGATGGGCATCATCCTGCTGGTCGCCGGTGCCCTGAGTTCGGCGCTGTCCATCCTCGGAGTGCACTGGGCGCTGGTGTTCCTGGCCGGCCTCGGCGCCCTCGGCGTGCTGGCGGCCCGCCGCCTACCCGACGTCTCCGCCGGCTGACCCACCCCATCCACATCCCCTATCCCCGCGGCCATGGTCCGCGAGAGCACGGAACGAGGTCCGGTGACTGTAGCCTCCTTCCCATGGTGTCATCTCCCACCCACGGCGAGACTGCGAACATGATCGTTGTCGGCGGTGGGATCGTTGGCCTGGCCACGGCGCGAGAGGCGCTGCTGCGTCGTCCTGGCTCGGACGTCGTTGTGCTGGAGAAGGCCGACGACGTCACCACCGCCCAGACCGGGCACAACTCTGGGGTGATCCACGCCGGGTTGTACTACTCGCCGGGATCGCTCAAGGCGCGACTGTGCAGGGCCGGAAGGGAACACACCATCCGGTTCTGCGACGAGCGCGGCATCGACTATCGCTCCATCGGCAAACTCGTGGTCGCCACTACTCCAGTTGAGGTGGACCGGATGCGTGGTCTGGCTCAACGTGCGAAGGCCAACGGCCTGGAACTCGAGGAGATCGAAGGCAGCCGGTTGGCCGAGATGGAGCCGAACGTCCGCGGCCTGGCTGCCCTGGTCTCACCGACCACCGGCGTCGTGGACTTCACTCGGGTTGCACGCGCCATGGCGGACCAGATCATCGAATTGGGCGGCCGGGTGGTGACCGGCGCCCAGGTGCAGCAGATCGCTGAACGACCCGACGTCGTCGTCGTCACTACTCAGACCGGGGAGTACCGCGGCGAGCGCCTGGTGGCCTGCGCCGGCTTGCAGGCCGACCGGCTGGCCCGCATGGGCGGGTTGGAAGTGGACTTCCGGATCGTGCCCTTCCGCGGTGAGTACTACCAGTTGCCCTCGCGACGCTCCGACGTCGTACGCCACTTGATCTACCCCGTACCGGACCCGGCACTGCCCTTCCTGGGGATCCACCTCAGCCCGACCATCGACGGACGGGTAACCGTGGGCCCCAACGCCGTCCTGGGTCTCGCCCGCGAAGGCTACCGGCGGGGTTCGGTTCAACTGGCAGACGTGGCTAGTTACGCGTTCTTCCCGGGCATGTGGCGCTTCGCCGCCAAGTACGCACGCACAGGGATCACTGAGATGGGTAACTCCCTCCTCCGCCGCCGGTACCTAGAACTGGTCCGCAAGTACTGCCCGAGCATAGAGTTGACCGACCTCCAGCCACACCCGGCGGGGATCCGGGCCCAGGCCCTGCTACGCAGTGGGTCGATCGTGGACGACTTCCTGTTTCGCTCCACGCAGCGTCAACTCCATCTATGTAACGCACCCTCGCCGGCGGCGACCTCGGCGATCCCGATCGCCTCGCTGATCAATGATCGGCTCGAGACGACGGGCACGGAGCGGTGACTCGCCAGCGGAGCGCTGCTCGGCGCGCTGGGCGTGCTGGCGGCCCAGCGCCCACCGACCTCTCCGCCGGCTGACCCACAACCCCCGGCTCCGCTGAGACCGCGTCAGGCGGGGTCGTGACCCAGGTGCGCCAACTGGGCGCGCACGGTGGCCGTCGCCGCCCGGGCCAGGGTCTCCCCGAGGTCGCCGTAGACGGCGGTGACCACCTCGCTCGCGGTGCGGGCACCGGCGCGCACCGCGGCGCTGACCTGGTCCAGCCGCTCACGCCGGTGCGCGAGCAAGGCGTTGAGGAAGTCCAGCGGCTCGGTCACCACCGGGCCGTGACCGGGGGCGATCGTGCGCACCACGCCCTCCCGTGCCAGCGAGATCAGCCGGGTCAGGGAGTCGAGGTAGTCACCGAGGTGACCCTCGGGCCAGGGAACCACCGACGTCCCCCGGCCCAGCACCGTGTCGCCGGTGAGCAGCACACCCTCCTCCGGGATCAGCAGGCACACCGAGTCCGCCGTGTGGCCCGGGGTGGCCAGCACCTCCAGGTTCCACCCGGCCGCCTGGATCCGCTCCCCCTCCCGCAGCGGCGAGTCCGAGTCGGCCCCGCGTACCGCCGAACCGGTCAGCGCGGTCCACTCCGCGACCGCGCCGGTGTGGTCCCGGTGATGGTGGGTCAGCAGCGTCAGCGCCACCGGCCCGGCCACCTCGTGCACCACAGCGAGGTGCTGCGGCACCCCGGCCGGCCCGGGGTCGACGACGACGGCGCCGCCACCGGGTGCAGGACCGGGCGCCCGGAGCACCCAGGTGTTGGTGCCCTCCAGCGTCATCGGCCCTGGATTCGGCGCCAGGACCGCCCGGACCCCGGTGCCGGCAGCGCCACCGCGCCACGCCCTCGTCACGCCCGGCCCGCTTCCGGTGCGCACGCCACCGCAGGGCCCGGGCAGGCGCCGCCCGACGGCAGACCGCGGCCGGGTGCGGCTGCGCGCGATCGCCCCGCCACGTCGTCGGCCATCAGCCTCAGCGGGTGACCTTGCCGCTCATGGAGGCGATCGGGGACAGGAACACCGGCCGGGCCAGGACCCAACCGATGACGGTGACCACCAGTGAGGCGGCGAAGACGCCCAAGCCCACCCAGCTGACCTCGTCACGGGCGGCGTACATCACGTTCAGGTTCTGCAGCACACCGGTGGTCAGCACCAGCGTGACGTGCACGATGATGAAGAACACGAAGTACACCATCACCGCGAAGTGAACCTTGCGAGCCGCTTCGATCGGCACCAGTCTGCTCGCGCGCCACTCCGGCTTCCACGCCGGAGATATCCGCGCCCCGGTGATCGCCGCCAGCGGCGCAGCGATGAACACCGTGATGAAGTAGGCCAGCACCTGCAGCCCGTTATAGGCCGCCCACCCACTGTGGCTGGGGATATCCAGGGACAGGTACTGCAGCGCGGCCGACAGCGCGTTGGGGAAGATCTCGAGGCTGGTGGGCACGATCCGCATCCAGTGCCCGGTGGCGAAGATCAGCACCGCGAACACCAGGCCGTTGAGGACCCAGAGCACATCCAGGCTCACGTGCAGCCACTTGTCCATGCTGATGCGCTGCGGGCGCTTACCCCACAGGAACCCGGGTTTCTTCGCCGTCCAGTGCGCCTTGGGACGCTGGGTGGTGCGGATCAACCACCCGGTGCGGATGATCAGCACGATCAGGAACATGTTCAGGAAGTGCTGCCAGCCCACCCAGCCCGGGATACCCACCGGAGCGGTCTCCGGCTGGGGAGCATCCCCGCCGTACGTGGCGATGAAGGACTCCACCCCCTCCATCCCCCGCAGCCACCGGGCCAGCAGCACCACCACCACCAGCACCACCAGGGCAGCCGGGATCGCGATCGCCAACTGCTTGCCCCGGCTGCGTTGCCGACCGGTCGTGCTCATCGTGTTCTCCTCCTGGGCCACGGGCCGGTGAGTCGCCCTCGCTGACCCACCGGCCCACCATCATGCCGCCTGCTTCGCATTCCGCGCTGACTTCCGAACGCGCGCCGGCGCCGTCACTGCGTGCGGTGACGCTCCAACGCCTCCAGGAACTGCGGGACCACCTCGAACAGGTCGCCCACCACACCGAAGTCGGCTAGTTCGAAGATGCCCGACTCCGGGTCGCTGTCGACCGCCACGATCGTCTTGGAGGTCTGCATGCCCGAACGGTGCTGGATCGCACCGGAGATGCCCAGCGCGATATACAGCTTCGGGGACACGGTGGTCCCGGTCTGGCCGACCTGCGCCGAGTTCGCCACGTAGCCGGCATCGACCGCCGCACGGGAGGCACCCACGGCGGCGCCGAGTGCGTCGGCCAACTGCTCCACCAGGGCGAAGTTCTCCTTCGATCCGACGCCGCGGCCACCGGCCACCACCACGTCGGCGGCGCGCAGGTCGGGGCGCTCGGTCGCCGCGGTGGCCTCACGCAGGTTCGCCACCGGCGCCCCGTGGCCGGCCTCGACCGACCCGCGGGTCACCGCCGGCTCGGCGGCCGGCGCGGCGCCGGAGATCGCGCCCTCACGCACGGCGATCACCGCCAGTGGGCCCTCGATGGTGGACTCCACGTCCCACTCGCCACCGAAGACCGAGTGCGTGAGCACCAGTTGCTCGTTCTGGGTACGCAGCCCGGTCACGTCCACCGCCAGGCCGGCACCGGTGCGCATCGCGAACCGGGCACCCGCCTCGCGGGGCTCCAGCGCATCGGGCACCAGGACCACCGCCGGGTCGTACTGGCCGGCGGCCTGCTCCAGCGCCGCCACCATCGGGCCCACCAGGACCGAACCGACCCCGTCGGACTCGGCAAGGTGCACATGGGCGGCACCCAGGGACCCGAGTCGTGCCACCAGCGCGTCGCCGGCCCCCGGCGCCGCGGCCACCACCGCGACGGGGGTGCCCAGATCGGCAGCGGCCTTCAGCAACGGCCCGGCCGATGCTGCGACGTCCCCGGTCGGGGAGAGGTCTACCAATACAAGAACGTTCGCCATGGATCCTCCCTCAGACCAGGTTCTCTTGGGACAGGTACTCGAACAGCTTCTGCCCGCCGTCGCCCTCATCGACCACCTTGACGCCGGCCTCCCGGGCCGGGCGTTGGGCGGCGGACAGCACCGAGGTGCGGGTGACCGCCTGCTCGGGCAGCCCGGCGATGTCGCCCAGGGACAGCGCCTGGGTGGGCTTCTTGCGGGCCCTCATGATGCCGCGGAAGTTCGGGAACCGGCCCTCCGGGGTGCGCTCGGTCACCGAGACCACTGCCGGCAGGTCCGCGCGCACCTCGGCCACGCCGCCGGTCGCCTCGCGCTCACCGGAGACGCCCTGCGCGGTGATGCTCACCGAGTCCAGGTGGGTCAGGTGCGGCACACCCAGCGCTTCGGCCACCATCGCCGGGACCACGCCACCGCCACCGTCGGTGGACACGTCGCCGGCGATCACCAGGTCGAAGCCGACCTGCTTGATCGCCGCTGCGAGCACTCCGCTGGTGCGCACCATGTCCGAACCGACCAGGCCGTCGTCCTTGATGTGCACGGCGGAGTCGGCGCCCATCGCCAGACCCTTGCGCAGCGACTCCTTGGCCGCCTCGGGCCCCATCGTCATCACCACGACCTCGGCGTCGGCGCCGTCCTTGTAGACGAGGGCGGCCTCGATGGCCCGCTCGCCGACCTCGTCTATCACCGCCTCGCTGGCTCCGCGGTCCACCCGCCCGGTCTGGGGGTCGAGCCTGCGTTCACCCCAGGTGTCCGGAACGTTCTTGATCAGAACGACAATCTTCATTGGCTCCATCCATCCATTCCTCGACCTCATGCATGTGCTGGGTGACCGTCACCGTGCTCCTGCGCTTCCGCTGGCGCGGCGCGCGGCGGGCCACCTCGGTTCAGTCCGGTACCGGTTGAACCCACCGCGCTCCCGCGGGAGCGCGGCGACGCTCATCTCCTGGACTTCTTCAGCAACTCCCTGGCCATGACCACCCGCTGGATCTGGTTGGTGCCTTCGTAAATCTGGGTGATCTTGGCATCGCGCATCATCCGCTCCACAGGATAGTCCCGCGTGTACCCGTAGCCACCGAGCAACTGCACCGCGTCGGTGGTCACCTCCATCGCCACATCGGAGGCGAAGGCCTTGGCGGCGGCCCCGAAGAAGGGCAGGTCGGGAGCCTCGCTCTCGGACTTGCCCGCAGCGGCGTAGGTGAGCTGGCGGGCCGCTTCGACCTTCATGCCCATGTCGGCGAGCATAAACTGCAGACCCTGGAACTCCGCGATCGCGCGGCCGAACTGCTGGCGCTCCTGGACGTAGCCCAGGGCCAGGTCAAGAGCGCCCTGGGCGATCCCCACGGCCTGGGCGGCGATCCCCACCCGGGTGTGATCCAGCACCCGCATGGCCAGCACGAAGCCGGCGCCCTCCGGCCCGATGATCCGGTCCGCCGGGATGTGCACGTTTTCCAGGTACACCTCGCGGGTGGGCGAGCCCTTGATGCCCATCTTCTTCTCCGGGGCACCGAAGGAGACACCCTCATCGGACTTCTCCACCACGAACGCCGAGTGGCGCTGATTCCGGGAGGTGGGGTCGGTGACGGCCAGCACGGTGTAGTAGTCCGAGACGCCGGCGTTGGTGATCCAGCGCTTGACCCCGTTCAGAACCCAACTGCCGTCCTCCTGCTTGACCGCGGTGGTCTTCATCGAGGCCGCGTCGGAACCGGCGTCCGGTTCGGACAGGCAGTAAGAGAACATCGCCTCACCACTGGCCACCGGCGGCAGGTACTTCTGCTTCAACTCCTCCGAGCCGCCCAGGATGAGCGCGAGGGTGCCGAGTTTGTTCACGCCCGGGATCAGCGAGGCCGAGGCGTCCACACGCGCCACCTCCTCCACCACGATGCAGGCCGCCAGCGCATCGGCGCCCTGACCGCCGTAGGCCTCCGGGATGTGCGGTGCCATGAAGTCGGTGGCGGTGAGCGCCTCCCGCGCCTCCGCGGGGAACTCGCTGCTCTCATCCACCTTCGCGGCGTGCGGGGCGATCTTGGTCTCACAGATGTCGCGCAGTGCCGCGCGGAGTTCGACGTACTCCTCTGGCAGCACGAATGCCGGATTCGCTGCGAATGCCGTGTCAGTCATCGGATCTTCCTCCTGGTCGTCATCGTCCGGCGCGCCGCTGGTACGCAGTTCCATAATGACGGTACCATGTTCCAACTACACGTGGTAGTGCGCATGAGGAGGATGGATGAGCGAGCCGAACCCCCAACGTGAGCGGGTCATCGAGGCGGCGTTCCAGCTCTTCGCTGAACGCGGGTACGACGGCACCACCGTCGAGGACATCGCCGCCCGGGCCGGGGTGGGTCGGACCACGTTCTTCCGGTTGTTCCGCACCAAGGAGTCGGTGGTCTTTCCCGCCCACGAGCATCTGCTCGCCGCCATCGAGGCGCGCCTGGCCACCGCCACCCCGAGCACCGGCAAGGTGGCCCTGACCGAGGCCTCCGGGCTGGTGCTGAACCATTACCTGGGCGAGGGCGAGCGGGCCCGGCAACGCTATGGCCTGACCCGGCAGGTCGAGGCACTCCGGGAGCGTGAGCGCGCCAGCATCCACCAGTACGAGCGGCTGTTCAAACGCTTCATCCACCAGTGGTGGGGCGGGGACCTGACCTCGCTGTTGCGGGCCGAACTCACCGCCAACGCGGTGGTGACCGCACACAACCACGTGCTGCGGGCCTGGCTGCGCGGCTCGATCAGCGCCGAGGAGGCCCTGCCCTGGTTCCGCGAGGTGATCGCCGAACTGGACTCCATGCTCGTGTGGTACGGCGAGCACGGCGACGTGGCCGTCGGCGGGCAGCAGATCGGCCGCACGGTCAGCGAGGGCCCCGGCCCGGCGGATGCAGCCGGCGGAGATGCCGACGGCGGTACGCACGGTGCCCCAGCGAGCGAGCCCGACCCGGCGGTGATCGTGATCCGCGACGCGGCCCGCCTGGAGGAACTCCTCCCCCGGATCCAGCGAATGCTCTCCTAGCCCCCGAGCCGGCCGGTTTTGGGGCCCGTCCGACCGGTTTCGCCGGGGAAGTACGTCAGGGCCGGGTCAACTCCAGGGCCCGCTGCAGGATGGTGTCCTCGTCAAGCAGCACGTCCAGGGCGGCATCGCCGAGCGGGACGAAACTGTCCGCGCTGGTCACCCGCGCGATCCGGCCGGTGAAACCTCCGTCGATCAACGCGGCCACGACCGCCTCGGCGACTCCCCCGGAGCGGCGGGTCTCATCGACCACGAGCACCGTGCCGGTGGCCTCGGCAGCCGCCAACAGATCCTCCTCCGGCAGCGGCGCCAACCAGCGCAGGTCCAGCACCCGGGCCCGCACCCCGCGGGCCTCCAGTTGCCGGGCCACCCGCAGGCTCATGTGCAGCCCGTTCGCCCAGGACACCAGGGTCAGGTCCGCACCGTCCCCGTAGCAGCGGGCCGACCCGATCGGCACGTGCGCCTCCGCCCACCGGTCCGGGCCCGGATAGGGGTCGGTCCACAGCCCATCGCCCTCGGTGTGCAGATCCCGGGTGTGATAGAGCGCGATCGGCTCCACGAACGCGCTCACCGTGCCATCGGACAACCCGGCGGCCACCAGGGTGCGCAGCATGGCCGCCGCGTCTTCGGCCCGCGCCGGCGAGGCCACCACCAGGCCCGGGATGTCGCGCAGCACCGCCACCGAGTTGTCGTTGTGGAAGTGGCCCCCGAAGCCCTTCTGGTACCCGTACCCGGCGATCCGCACCACCATCGGGTTGCGGTAGGCGCCGGTGGAGAAGAACTGCAGCGTGGCGGCCTCACCGCGCAACTGGTCCTCGGCGTTGTGCAGGTAGGCCAGGTACTGGATCTCCGGGATCGGCAGCAGACCGCTCAGCCCCGCCCCCAGAGCGACCCCGAGGATGGTCTGCTCATCCAGGATCGTGTCGAACACCCGCGCCGGCCCGAAGGCCTTGCGCAGACCCCGGGTCACCCCGTACACCCCGCCCTTGCGGGCCACGTCCTCACCGAACACCAGCGCACCCGGGTGCGCCGCCAGCACATCGTGCAGCGCGGCGTTGATCGACTGCGCCAGCGTCCGCCCGGACCCCTCCTCCGGTAGCGAGCGGCCGAACACCGCCGAGCGCGCCGCGTCATCACCTGCCCGCGGCACCACCCGCGCCACCTCCGCCGGCCGGCGCGGCGCCAGTGGGCCCATCACCTGCTCCCGGCCGGCCAACCGGGGCAGCGCGGCCACCTCCCGGGCCATCCGCCGCACACGCTCCCGGGCGGCCTCGTACCGGTCCAGCACCTCATCGGGCCGCAACACCCCGGCCTGCACCAGCCACCGGGCCGTGCCCAGCAACGGATCCCGGTCCAGGTCCGCGGCGATGGCCGACGGCGGGCGGTAGGCACTCTCCACGTCCGAGCCGGCGTGTCCCATCAGGCGCACCGTGCGTAGGTGGAGGAACGCGGGCCGACGACGACGACGCACGTACTCGGCCGCGTCCCGTGCCGCTGCGAGCGCCTCGGGCAGGTTCGCCCCGTCCGCCTCGAGGTAGCGCAGCCCGGTTCGACCGGCGTAGGCGGCGGCGATCCACCCGGGCGGGTTCGGCACGCTCAGACCCAGACCGTTGTCCTCGCACACGATCAGCAACGGCATCGGCAGGCCGCGGTGGGCCACCTGGAGAGCGGCGTTCACCGCGCCGGCGGCGGTGGAGTGGTTCATCGAGGCATCCCCGAAGCTGGCGGCCACCACCGCGTCGGTGGGCCACGGCGTGGGCACGCCCAGCTTCGCGGCCAGGGAGATGGAGAAGGCGGTGCCCATCGCCCGGGGGGCGTGCGAGGCGATCGTGGAGGTCTGCGGGACCACGTGCAACTCCCCGCGCCCGAACACCTTGTGCCGGCCGCCGGCTATCGGCTCACCAGCGGCACCGACCAGCCCGAGCAGGATGTCGCGCTCACCGTCGATGCCGGGCACCTGGCGGGCGCGCTGGAGATAGAACGCCCCGGACCGGTAGTGCAGCATGGCCGGGTCGGTGGGGCGCAGCGCGGCGGCCACGGCGGCGTTGCCCTCGTGGCCTGCGGACCCGATGGTGTAGAACCCCTGGTTCCGTGCCCGCAGTTCGCGGGCCACCAGATCCAGGTGGCGGGAGGCGATCTGGACCTCGAACAGTTCCAGGGCCTCAGCCGCCGGCAGCCCCGGACCGGCTGGAGCGGCTGACCCCGCTGCACCGGCTAGCCCGGCCGGCGCGGCAACACCGGACACCCCGGCCGGTCCGGCGGAACCGGCCATCTGCCGGACCCGCTCGACGAAGTGCTCATCCGGACCCTGCATCACGGGCACCTCAACGGAACGCGGCGATACCCGTGAGGGCCTGCCCGATCACCAGGGCGTGCATCTCGCTGGTGCCCTCATAGGTCAGCACCGACTCCAGGTTGTTCGCGTGCCGCATCACCGGGTACTCGGCGCTGATCCCACTCGCACCGAGGATGGTGCGACAGGTCCGGGCGATCTCCAGCGATTCGCGCACGTTGTTCAACTTGCCCAGGCTCACCTGCTGGTGCGCCAGATCCCCGGCGTCCTTGCGCCGGCCCAGATGCAGTGCCAGCAGCACGCCCTTGCCGTACTCCAGGGTCATGTCCGCGAACTTGGCCTGGGTGAGTTGGAACCCGGCGATCGGCCGGTCGAACTGCTCCCGCGTGCCCGCGTACTCCAGGGCGGTGAGCAGGCAGGTGCGGGCCGAACCCAGCGCCCCGAACACGATCCCGAACCGGGCCTCGTTCAGGCAGCGCAACGGCCCGGACAGCCCCCGGGCTTCCGGCAGCATCGCCGCGGCGGGCAACCGCACGTCCTGCAGTACCAGTTCGGAGGTGACCGAGGCGCGCAGGGACATCTTCCGTTCGATCTCCGGGGCACTGAAGCCGGGGGTGTCGGTGGGGACGGCGAATCCGCGGATGCCCTCCTCGGTACGCGCCCACACCACGGCCACGTCCGCGATGGAGCCGTTGGTGATCCACATCTTGGTGCCGTTGAGCACCCAGTCGCTGCCGTCGCGGCGGGCGGTGGTGCGCATCCCGGCAGGGTCGGAGCCGTGGTCGGGTTCGGTCAGGCCGAAGCACCCGATCGCCTCGCCGGTGGCCATCCGCGGCAGCCAGTGCTCCTTCTGCTCCTCCGATCCGAAGGCGTGGATGGCGAACATGGCCAGGGAGCCCTGCACGCTGACCAACGATCGGATCCCCGAGTCCGCGGCCTCCAGTTCCAGGCACGCCAGCCCGTAGGCGGTGGCGGACATGCCCGCGCACCCATAGCCCTGCAGGTGCATGCCCAGCAGGCCCACCTCGCCCAGGGTCCGGGCCAGTTCCCGGGCCGGTAGTTGCCCGTCCTCGTACCACTGCGCCACGTCGGGCAGCACGTGCTTGTCCATCATGGCCCGAACGGTGCCCCGGACCTCCTTCTCCTCCTCCGACAGGAGGGAGTCGATCGCGAACAACTCATCAGGGGTCATCGACGCCGGTCGTTGCGAGGAGGTGCTCATCCGAACTCCACCCCCTGGGCCAGCGGGAGTTCGCGTGAGTAGTTGACTGTGTTGGTGGTCCGGCGCATGTAGATCTTCCACGCATCGGACCCGGACTCGCGCCCGCCACCGGTGTCCTTCTCCCCACCGAAGGCACCACCGATCTCCGCCCCGGAAGGCCCGATATTGACGTTGGCGATCCCGGTGTCCGAGCCGGTCGCGGACAGGAACGTCTCCGCCTCCAGCACATCGCGGGTGAAGATCGAGGAGGACAGCCCTTGGGTGACGCCGTTGTGCAGCGCGATGGCCTCGTCGAAGTCGGTGTAGGTGAGCACGTACAACAGCGGCGCGAAGGTCTCGGTGCGCACGATCTCGGTCTGGGCGGGCATGTCCACGATCGCCGGCTGCACGTACACCCCGGACCCGGGCCCGGGCACGCGCTCGCCGCCGGTGATCAGCGTGCCGCCGTCCGCGGTGGCCCGGTCGATCGCGGCGGTGAACCGCTCCGCCGAAACCTCCTCCAGCAGCGGGCCCACCAGCGTGCCCCCGTCCAGCGGGGAGCCGATCGGGAGCGTCTCATACGCCGACTTCAACCGCCCGACCAGTTCGTCCTTGACGTCGGCGTGCACGATCAGGCGGCGCAGGGTGGTGCACCGCTGCCCGGCGGTTCCGACGGCGGAGAACACCACCCCGCGCACGGTCAGGTCCAGGTCGGCGCTCGGGGCCACGATCGCGGCGTTGTTCCCGCCCAGTTCCAGCAGGGTGCGGCCCAGGCGGGCGGCCACGCGGGGGGCGACCTTCTTGCCCATCGCGGTGGAGCCGGTGGCCGAGATCAGCGGCACCCGCTCGTCGTCGACCATCACCTGCCCGACCGCTGCGTCCCCCAGCAGCACCGCGCCGAGCCCGGCCGGTGCCCCCACGCGCCGGGCTGCCTGCTCCAGCAGCGCCAGGGTGCCCAACGCCGTCAGCGGCGTCTTCTCCGAGGGCTTCCAGATCACTGGGTCACCGCAGGTCAGCGCCAGTGCGGCGTTCCAGGAGAACACGGCCACGGGGAAGTTGAAGGCGGTGATCACCCCGACCACGCCGAGTGGGTGCCACTGCTCCATCATCCGGTGCCCGGGGCGCTCGGAGGCGATGGTCAGCCCGAAGAGTTGGCGGGACAGCCCGGTGGCGAGGTCACAGATGTCGATCATCTCCTGCACCTCACCGGCGCCCTCGCTGGGGATCTTGCCCGCCTCCAGGGTGACCAGGGTGCCCAGGTCGTCCTTGTGCTCGCGCAGCAGGTTCCCCCACTCGCGCACCAGGGCGCCGCGCTCGGGGGCCGGGACGGTGCGCCAGGCTGTGAAGGCCTCCTGAGCGGTGGTGATGAGATCGTCGACGTCCGCTGGGGTGTGGCTGCGCAGCCGGCCCAGTTCGCTGCCGTCGATCGGGGTGCGCACGATCAGGTCGCCGTCGTCGTGGAAGGGGTCCTGCGCCCCCAGTCGCGCCAGTGTCTGCTGCGCCAGTGTGGCCAGATCCGTCATGACAGGTCCTTTCCGCGGGAGGTGGTTCCGTGGGTGGTGATCAGCGAACCCGCCTGGGTGTCCACCAGGTCGGACAGGGCGATGTCCTCCTGGCGGATGAAGCCGGTATTCGGCAATCGTCCCGTGGCGGCCAATTCCACCATGGACACCGCTGAGGCGGAGGTGATCCAGGAGATCGCCCGCCAGGTGCGCCCGCCGATCTCGATGGGCCGGAAGGCGCGCACGTCGTTGAGGCGTTGCAGCGTCCCCTCACGCACACCCTCCACCGCGGCGTGCAGATGCACCACATCGTCGTTGACTGGCGGCTTGGCGTTGACGAGGATCTCATCGGCCAGTTCGCGCCGGTCGCGCAGGTGCAACTCGTCGAAGAGGAACTGCATCTGCTTGAAGTGGCCCGGGTAGCGCAGCGTCTTGTAATCCAGCCGTTGCACCCGGCCCTCGTAGGTCTGGCACATCGTGCCCAGCCCGCCGGAGGTCAGGGCCGCCTCGAACTCCACGCCCCCGATCACCACGCGTTCCTTCGCGGTCATCGCCGGGACCATCTGGCGGCGGCCGCCGCGCACCACCTCACAGTCGTTCAGGTACTCGTTCACCACCCCCAGGGAGGACCAGTTGAACGCATAGCCGAGCAGGCCGGTGGGGTTCTGCGGCAGCGCACCCACCTTGAGCTCGATGGAGCGGATCTCCTCGAAAACCGCCGCCATGGACGCACCGATGATGCCGATCAACCCCGGGGCCAGGCCGCACTGGGGGGCGAAGATGGCGGTGGAGTCCTGGGCGAGGTCACGCACCCGGTTCGTGGTCGGGACGTCCTCGGTGAGGTCGAAGTAGTGCACACCCACCTGCCGGGCGGCCTCGGCCACGGCGATGTTGTGCTGATAGGGCAGGCACGTCAGCACCGCGTCGGCCGTGCCCAGCGCCTCGCGCAAACGGTGGGAGTCGGTGACGTCGAGCTGCTTGACCGCGAAGCCCAGGTCCGCCCGCGGACGAGAGTCGTACCCCACCACGCTGAACCCCGAACGCATCAGCAGATCGGCAACGAGTTCACCGACCTTCCCGATCCCGAGCACGGCAACGGTATTGAACGAACGTTCCACAGTGAACTCCCTCTGATTCGGGCGGGTCCCGCCCTTGTCGGCGTTGCTCCGGTGCAGATGTTACCCAGCACCGTCTGGAGTCTATCGTTGTGACTCATTTACCTGTAGGGGCCCGCAGCCGGCGCTGACTTCGCGGCACATGGATCGACTGCGGGCCGACGCTTGCGCGCACTCGGTCCAGGATCCGCGAAGTCAAGCGATCAGTGTTCGGAGTCTTCCGGCAGCGGGTCCTGGGGGTCGGCGCAGTGGAAGAAGTCCTCCTCGGCGGCGGCGTGGTAGCGGTGCTCGACACCGTCGGCGGCCAGGACGAGCAGGTCACCCTCGGTCAACACCTGGATGTAGGACATGCCCTCCTCCGGGCACCCGATCGACCCATCCGGCCACGTCACCGACCGCTGCTCGATCACCTCGATGTCCCCCGGGTCGGCGCCGGTGCGCTCGGCCAGGTCCGCCCGCGCGTCCTGCACGCGTGGGTCATCAGAAGCGTCCGCGCCGTCATCCTCACCCGCGCCGTCGTCGTCACCCGCGCCGTCGTCCTCATCCGGGGCGGTGGGGCTCTCGGGCACGGTTGTGTCGGGATCCTCCCCGGGGTCAGTGCTGCCCGCCCCACAGGCACTCAGGCCGAGCAGAAGCCCGAGCACCAGCGCCGCCACACGATGTCCTCTGTTCGCCATCGCCGATCACCTCCGCCCGGCCTATGTCACCGGCGCCGGAATCGCTTCACCCGGACTCACCACAGACGACTCACCACAGCCGACGGCGGGACTCGCCCTCGGCGGGTTCAGCGAACGGTCCCGCCGGGTAGCGGGCGCCGGCGGTCCTGTCCCGGCCGAGCAGGTCCGAGCCGAGCACCACCGGGCTGCCGTCGGGCTGGTCGAACTCGGCATCGACGAGCCGCACCCGCGGCAGGTCCTCGCTGGTGATCACGCCCAGCCCTGCCTCCCCCGACCCCTCCGGCAGGAGGAGGTGCAGGTAGCCGGCATCGCCGTCGTCGTGGATCTGCAGGCTCGCCGCCCCGGCGAGCACCCGCGCGGAGTCCTCCCCCTCGAAGGGCCGGGCCCCGGCGAGGTAGAGGTTCTCTCGTGCGTAGACCGCCTGTGGCACACCGTTGAAGCGGCGGTGGTCCCCGTTCGGGAACCGGCTGTGCACGCGCTGGATGTACTCGGCGAAACTGCCCGGATAGCCGTTGTAGCCGGCCAGCCCGTATCCGGCGTTCGGGTCGGCGAGGATCGTGTCGGGGCCGTAGGCATCGGCGATGTCGCCGCCGAGGAAGATGTTGCCGAGCCACCGGTCGTCGCCGGCCTGGATGAAGGCGTAGCCGGCCACCTGGGTGCTGTGCGGCAGGTGGTAGGGCGTGGCCCGTTCCATCTCCTGCTCGATCCGCACCGACCCGCCCACCAGGTTGTGCACGTACGCGCCGCCCTGGCTCATCGACTCGATCGCGACCGGGGAGGCCAGCAGGTTGTGGTCCACCAGGTAGGGGCCGTGGCTGACCTCGATGAACAGGTCGCGCTTGTTGGCGTACAGGATGTTGTGGTTGACCCGGGTGCCCTGGGTCTGCCAGTCCAGCCAGATCGCCAGGGTGCAGTCGTGGATCCGGTTCCGGCTGATCTGCACGTCGATCGGGGCGTGCAGTTTGATGCCGCCGATCTCGTGGCCGAAGAACTCCCGCTTGATCGCGATGTTGTGGATGTGGTTGTCCTCGATGGTGGAGAAGACACAACCCAGGTGGCCCACGATGCCGTTCTGTCCGCAGTCGTAGATGGTGTTGCCGCGGATCACGTGGGAGCCGATGTGCTCGCGGTCCCAGCCGTACTGGCGGGCGGTGAAGACCGACTCGATCTGGTACTGATAGCCCGGTTTGTCCCGGCGGGTGGTGGCGAAGTTGTGCCCGGTGGAGGCCTCCTTGCCGATGGAGATCGCCGAGCACTTGGCGTCGTGGATGATGTTGTTCTCGATCACCCAGCCCTTGGCCCAGTTCGGGCCGATCAGGCCGGGCTGGTCGGCCGTCGGCGGGGTCCAGGGGGTGGCGGCCTGGGCCAGTTCGAAACCGCGCACTGTGATGTAGTCCACGTGCGGTCGGTCGGGCAGGAACACCGCCGGGCGCACGTTCACCTCGACCAGGGCCTGGTTGGGGTCCGCGTCCTGGAAGTTCGCCCAGACGGTGGTGCTGTCCCGCCCGACCTCGGCGTACCACACGAAGCGGGTCTGCTCCGGGTCGCGGATGTGGTCGGTGGTGTCGGTCCAGTGGTCGACGGCGGAGGTGCGCAGGGGTGGGTCGGCCACCTCGGCGCGGGAGTGGACCTCGTAGAAACTGCGCCCGTTCAGGTACACCTCGCCCAGGTGCTTGGGCGGAGCCCCGGCGGGGTAGAGGACCCAGTCCCCGGAGACGGTTTCGGCGAACGGGTTGAACTCACCGAAGAGGCTGTTGTCGATGGTTGCGCGCCACACCGTGCCCCCGTCGCGCTCCCAGCCGGTGATCTGCTCGGAGCCCTTGATCACCACCTGCTCACCATCGGCGGCCTGGTAGGTGATCCGGCGCCGGTCGCTGCGGCCACCGTGGGCCGGGCGTACCCACTCCCGGTACACACCACCGTGGACGAGCACGGTGTCACCCGGCTGGGCGATCTGGGCGGCGTGGTTGATGGTGCGCAGCGGGGCGGAGGCCGAGCCGTCGTCCCGGTCGGAGCCGGTGGTGGCGACGTGCAGCACAGCAGACATTGACGGTTTCCTCCGGTCGGTTGTTCGGGTGATCCCCTGGTCGGTGACGGTACGCGGGGTTCGCTGCGTTGACCACACCCCGGTCCCCGCGGGGGTGCGCACACTGCTGGACCTGATGGAGGGGCACCCACCGGCCTCCCACCACATCCAACTCGCCACCCACCTGGTGGCCCGGGACTCCACCCGACCGCTCCCCTAGGCTGGTACCCCACGGCAGATCCAGCGGGAGCACAGGTGAACAGCGCAGACACCAGCCAGGACGAGACCGAGGCCGAGTCCACGCCCACACTCGCATCGCCGGCCGCGCCCGGATCCGCATCCGCGACCCCCGCCGATCACGACTACTCGCCCTGGTTGTTCCCCGGCCGCGCCACCGATGACCAGCGCCGGGCCCAGGCCGACCACCAGCACCGGTTGCGGCAGCAGAATCCGGGCTGGCGGATCGGCACCGACGCCTACCTGAGCCCGCTGGCCTCGGTCCAGGCCGAGCGGCTCGACCTCGGCGATCGCACCTACGTGGCCGCCCACGCCTACCTCACCGACGAGGTGGCGTTCGGTCCGGACTGCTCGATCAACGCCTTCACCGTGGTGCGCGGGAGCGTCCGGGCCGGAACCGGGGTGCGCATCGGCGCACACACCTCGATCCTGGCCTTCAACCACACCATGGACGACCCCGAGGAGTTCATCTTCCGCCAGCCGTTGACCGCCCGCGGCATCACCATCGGCGACGACGTCTGGATCGGCTCACACGCGGTGCTGCTGGACGGCATCAACGTCGGGGACAAGAGCGTCATCGCCGCCGGCGCCGTGGTCACCAAGGACGTTCCGGACGGAGCGGTGGTGGGCGGGAACCCGGCACGCCTGATCCGGTGGCGGGTGCCCCCCGAGGGGCCGACGACGACGGCAGCCGGGCTGGGCGCACCGGCGGGGGCCGGGCAGGGCGCACCGGCGGGGGCCGGGCAGGGGCGCACCGGAGCCGAACCGGCACGCACCGGACCGGCCGACACCAGGCCCGCGGACGCGGGAAGCGCCGAACCGGATCCGGCCGGAGAGCTGCGAACGTTCGCCGACCGCGCCCGTGCGCAGGCGCGGGAGTTGCTGGAGCGCGCCTTCGATACCGACCTGGGCCTGTTCCGGGACCGCCCCGGCACCGGAGTCACCGTACGGGCCCAGTGCGACGCGATCGAGATCGCCGACCTGCTGCTCGGCCGCGCCCCGGACCAACTCGACGAAGCGGACCAGATCCAGCGACTGACCTCCTGGCAGCGCCCGGGCGGCCAGATCCCCGAACTGCGGCCCGACGGCACCCAGGAGGAGGGTGACGCCGGCCCGCGCTACCACGTCCTGAGCGTGGGGTACGCCCTCGACCTGCTCGGCGCACACCTGCCGCACCCCACGCCGTCGTCGGCACTGACCCCGGCGCAACTACGCGAACAGGTCGGCGCCCTGCCCTGGCGGACCAACGCCTGGAACGCCGGCGACGGCGTCGACGCGCTGGCGACCGGGCTGCGCTGGGACCTGCCGCGCGGCAGGGCCGATCAGACCCTGGCCGATGCGCTGTTCGGCTGGCTGCACCGGCACGTCGACCCGGGCACCGGGATGTGGGGCAGCCTGCGCGACCAGGAACCGCTGCTGGTGGTGAACGGCTACTACCGGCTCACCCGCGGCACCTTCGCCCAGTTCGGGCTGCCGGTCCCCTACCCCGAAGCCGTGATCGACACGGTGCTGCGCCACGCCGGCGGCGAGCGCTACTTCACACCGGAGCGGCAGAACGCCTGCAACGTGCTGGACGTAGCCCACCCGTTGTGGCTGGCCGGGCGGCAAACCCCACACCGACGCGGCGAGATCACCGCGCTGGCTCACCGGCTGCTCGGCGACGCCCTGGGCACCTGGCACCACGGCTCCGGCTTCGCCTTCGCCGCTCCCGGAGCAGCCGACCAGGGCGCGGCGGGCAACCGGCCCGGCCTGCAGGGCACCGAGATGTGGCTGAGCATCATCTGGCTGCTGGCCGACCTGGTCGGCCAATCCGCCGACCTGGGCTACCGGCCGCGTGGGGTGCACCGGGTGGAGCCGGTGCCGCAACTACGCACCTAGTGCAGGTGGTCGGGTAGTCAGCGCACCGGCCCGCAGCTGCCGCGCTCCACCAGTCGCGTGGGCAGCCGCACATGCGCCTCGGTCTGCCGGCCCGCGAGCAGGTCGATCAACATCGTCAGGGCCCGCTCACCCATCTGTTGGATGGGCTGTTCCACCGTGGTCAGCGCCGGGGTGGTCAGGGCCGACTCCGGGATGTTGTCGAAGCCGACGATCGACAGATCCTCCGGCACCCGCAAGCCGGCCTCGGCAGCCGCCTCCAGAACACCCATCGCGGACAGGTCGTTCGCGGCAAAGACCGCCGTGGGCGGATTCTGCTCCGCCAGCATCTCCGCCACCGCGCCTGCGGCCGGCTCCCCGGTGTAGTCACCGAAGCGCACCAGTGCGTCGTCGACCTCCAACCCGGCGCCCTGCATGGCGGCACGGTACCCACGCTCGCGCTCCCTGGAGGAGTTCAGGTCATCACGCCCGCCGATGAAGGCAATGCGCCGGTGGCCCAGCCCGAGGAGGTGCTCGGTGGCGGCCTTCGCCCCGCCGAAACTGTCGGAGTCCACGGTGGGCAGCGCCGTCGGCCCGGTGTGGGGGTCCACCGCCACCACCGCCACTCCCGCAGGAACCTCCACGATCGTGGGGGTACACAGGATCGCCCCGTCGATCAAGGTGCCGTGCAGTTGGCTGAGCGAGCGCCGCTCCCAGCCCGCGGTCTCCTGACCGGCCCGGCCCACCGAGTAGGCGAGCAGTTCATAGCCGGTGTCGTGCACCGCCCGGGAGGCACCCTTGAGCAACTCGGTGCTGAACGGCTCGAAGTCGGCCACCAGGATGCCCAGCACATTGGTGCGCAGGCTGCGCAGGCTGCGCGCACCCAGGCTGGAGACGTAGCCCAGATCCTCGATCACCCCACGCACATGCGCGCCGGTGGCGGCCGCTACCCCGTAGCGGTCATTGATCACCTTCGACACCGTGGCGGTGGAGACACCCGCCACCCGTGCCACATCAGCGATCGTCACTCGCCGCGCAATCGTCATTCCTACAACCTAGCGCGCTCCGGACTGAATCTCGCTTTGTCTATAAATCGTTATCGAAATCGATTGACGAGTCTTTGTTCAACCTGCAAACATTCAAGCCACGTCAAGGACGACCTTGGAGGAGACATGTCACGACGTCGAGTAGCGACAACGATCGCCGCAGCAAGTTTGACCGCGCTGGTTCTCGCCGCCTGTGGCGGCGACAACGGTACGAACGGAGACACCGACCCGGGCAGCAATGGCACGCAGAACGGTGCGGCCGACGGTGAGGAGGTCACCATCACGTGGTGGCACAACTCCAACAATGATCCGGGCCAGTCCTTCTACGAGCAGGCCGCCGAGGACTTCATGGCGGACAACCCGGGGGTGACCATCGAGATCACCGCGATCGCCCACGACGACATGCTCACCCGGTTGGACGCGGCCTTCCAGACCGGCGACCACCCGGACATCTTCATGGAGCGCGGTGGTGGGGAGACCGCCTCACACGCCGAGGCCGGCCTGCTGCGCGACCTGACCGACGACGCCGCGGACACCATCGGCGTGGTGGAGGCCTACACCGGTGGCTACACCGTGGACGAGCGTGTCTACGCCATCCCCTTCACCTCCGGCGTGGTGGGCTTCTGGTACAACCAGGACCTGTTCGAGGAGGCCGGGATCTCCGAGACGCCCACCACGATGGACGAGTTCAACGACACGGTGGACGCACTCAAGGCAGCCGACATCGAGCCGGTCTCGGTGGGTGCGGGCGAGGGCTGGCCGGCAGCGCACTATTACTACTACTACGCCCTGCGCGCCTGCGCCGAGGAGTCCGTGGTGGCCGCGGTGGAGCAGCACGACTTCTCCGACGCCTGCTGGGTCAGTGCCGGGGAGCACCTGCAGGAGTTGATCGAGACCGAGCCGTTCAACGAGGGCTTCCTGGCCACCCCGGCCCAGACCGGCCCCACCAGCGCATCCGGCCTGCTGGCCACCGAGCAGGTGGCGATGGAGCTGGCCGGGCACTGGGAGCCGGGTGTGATGCAGGGCCTGATGGATGACAACACCATCCCGTTCAACCTGGGCTGGTTCGGCTTCCCCGCCATCGACGGTGGCGAAGGAGACCAGGGCGCAGTCCTCGGCGGCGGTGACGCCTGGGGCCTGAACGCCGACGCCCCGGACGCCGCAGTGGACTTCGTGGCCTACCTGCTCAGCGACGAGATCCAGATCGGCTTCGCCGAGAACGACATGGGCCTGCCCACCAACCCAGCGGCCAGTGACTCGGTCTCGGATGAGGCCCTGGCCGAGCTGCTCACCACCCGGGACGAGGCCTCGCTGGTGCAGCTGTACTTCGACACCGCCTTCGGTGAGAACATCGGTGGCGCGATGAACGAAGCCGTCGTGGACATCTTTGCGGGACAGGGTTCCCCGCAGGACGTGGTCGACGCGATGGTCGACGCCGCCGCCAACGAGTAATACCCGATGGCACAACCGGTTTCCGCCCCGCCGGGCCGCCCAGGTTCTGAACCTGGCGGGCCCGGCGGGGCCTCCCGCACCCGGAAGGGCCGGTCCGCACCGCAGCGCAGGCCACGGTCCTCGTGGCGCAAGCGCGCCGAGATCGCCTTCTTCACCGCCCCGGCCCTGGCCCTGGTGGCCGTCTTCATCGCCTTCCCGGTGGCCCAGGCGGTGCGGTACTCCTTCTACCGGTGGAACGGCCTGGGACCGCTGGAGAACTGGATCGGGCTGGAGAACTACGCCCGGGCGCTGAGTCACAGCGTGTTCACCGACGCGGTGGTCAACAACCTGACCATCGTGGTGTTGTCGGTGCTGATCCAGTTGCCCCTGGGCCTGGGGATCGCGCTGCTGCTGAACCGGCAGATGTGGGGCCAGTCGCTCCTCCGGGTGATCATCTTCATCCCCTACGTGCTCGCCGAGGTCGTGGCCGGGGTGGTCTGGTTCCTGCTGCTGCAGCCCCGCGGCATGGTCAACGACCTGCTGGAGACGGTCGGCCTGGGTGAGTGGACCCAGTTGTGGCTGGCGGACACCGAGATCGCGCTGTGGACCGTGATGGGGGTGCTCACCTGGAAGTACCTCGGCCTGGCGGTGATCCTGATGCTAGCCGGCCTGCAGGGTGTGCCCCCCGAGTTGTACGAGGCCGCACAGATCGACGGCGCCTCCTGGTGGAAGGTGCAGTTCAAGATCACCATCCCGCTGCTCGGTCCCACCATCCGCACCTGGGCCTTCCTGTCCATGATCGGGTCCCTGCAACTGTTCGACATGGTATGGATCCTGACCGGCGGCGGGCCGGCGAACGCCACCGTCACCATGGCGGTGTACCTGATCGACCAGGGCACCAACCGCAGCCTGTACGGCTACGCCTCGGCGGTGGCGGTGCTGCTGTTCGCGATCTCCCTGACCCTGGCCGCGCTGTACCAGGTGTTCGTCCTGCGCCGCGACACCACTGACGCACCGAAGCCGAGAAGGAAGAAGCGATGAGCGCGCCCGTGGTCCCGTCCGAGAAGCCGGCCGTCCTGGACGAGCCGGCCACCCGTCGTCGTCGACGGAGCTCCAACGCCTTCGCCGGCGGCAACCCGATCGTGTACGCCATCGCGCTGGTGGTGGTGGCCATGACCGTGGGCCCGGTCCTCTACGCCGCGCTCGGTGGCTTCCGCACCAACGCCCAACTCGCGATGAACCCGGTGGGCATGCCGGACCCGTGGGTGTTCACCAACTACATCGACGTGATCACCTCCGGTACCTTCTGGCGCCTGGCGATGAACTCCACCGTGATCGCACTGGTGACCACGGTGGTGGTGTGCGTGGCCGGAGTGATGGCCGCCTACCCACTGGCGCGGTACACCTTCGCCGGCCGGGAGATCCTCTTCCTGATCTTCACCCTCGGCCTGCTGTTCCCGTTGACGGTGGCGATCATCCCGCTGTTCCTGATGATCCGGGACATGGGACTGACCAACTCCGTCCTCGGGGTGGCGCTGCCCCAAGCGGCCTTCGCGCTGCCGATGACGGTGGTCATCCTGCGCCCGTTCCTGCGTGCCCTGCCGGTGGAACTCGAGGAGGCCGCGCTGATCGACGGTGCCTCCCGGATCGGGTTCTTCTGGCGGATCCTGCTGCCGCTGTCCGGCCCCGGTCTGGTCACCGTGGGAGTGCTGGCGTTCGTGGCCTCCTGGAACGCCTACTTGCTACCGCTGCTGATCCTGTCCTCCCCCAGCGCACAGACCCTGCCGCTGGGGGTGGCGAACTTCTCCACCGAGCACGCCCAGGACACCGCCGGTGTACTCGCCTTCACCACCCTGGCGATGATCCCGGCACTGGTGTTCTTCCTGGCGATGGAGAAGCGGATCGTCTCCGGTCTGCAGGGCGCAGTGAAGGGGTGATGCCCGTAACCCACCAGAGGGACTGACCGGCCACTCCGTCCACCGCCGCGGAGTGCGCCTCGACTACACCGGCGGGTAGAAAAGGAGAGATCGATGACGATGACATCCATCAAGCGGGCCGCCGCCATCCTCGGCGCGGGACTGTGCACCGCCGCCCTGGCGGCACCGGCCGTGGCAAGCCCGCCCGGACACGCCGGGCCGCCCGGACAGGAGGGCGAACTCCCACCCGGCCTCGCCGAACAGGACACCCTGCGCTCGTGGGCCCCGGACGATCTGCGAATCGGCACCGCGGCCGCCGGAGGCGGGCATCACGGGAACCAGGACTATCCCGAGCCGTTCCCCAACGACGCCGAGTACCGGGACTTCCTGGCGGCGCAGTTCTCCTCCCTCACCCCCGAGAACCAGATGAAATGGGACGCCCTGCGGCCCGATGCCGACACCTTCGACTTCGCCGCGGCCGATGAGGTGGTCGCCTTCGCCGCCGACAACGGCCAGCACGTGCGCGGGCACGCCCTCATGTGGCACAGCCAGAACCCGGCCTGGTTGGAGGAGGGCGACTTCACCGCGGAGGAACTGCGCGACATCCTGCGCACCCACATCCACACCGTGGTGGACCGCTACGCCGGGCAGGTCCAGCAGTGGGACGTCGCGAACGAGATCTTCGACGACAACGCCGAACTGCGCATGCAGGACAACATCTGGCTGCGCGAACTGGGCCCGGAGGTCATCGCTGACGTCTTCCACTGGGCCCACGAGGCGGACCCGGACGCCCTGCTGTTCTTCAACGACTACAACGTCGAGGGCACCAACGAGAAGGCGGACGCCTATTACGACCTGATCCAGGACCTGCTCGCCGAGGGTGTCCCGGTGCACGGTTTCGGCATCCAGGGCCATCTCGGCCTGATGTACGGCTTCGACGGCCGACTGCAGGAGAACCTCGAGCGCTTCGACGCCCTGGGTCTGCAGACCGCGATCACCGAGATGGACGTGCGCGGTTACGTCGACGACGAGGGTCGGTTGAGCCCGGAACTGCTGGAGCAACAGGCCGACTGGTACAGCCAGGGCCTGCAGGCCTGCCTGAACGTGACCGGCTGCACCTCCTTCACCGTGTGGGGTGTACTGGATGAGCACTCCTGGGTGCCTGCCACGTTCGAGGGTCAGGGCGGCGCCCTGCTGCTGGAGGGCGATTACGAGCGCAAGCCCGCCTTCTGCGCCGTGCAGCAGACCCTGGTGCAGACCAATCCCGGTGGTCACGCCCGGTGGAATAATCACCCGGCACTGGCCGAGTGCCGCACCATGCTCGGCTGAACCACCCACCACCAGTGCCCCGGGCCGGTTCGCACGCGGCCCGGGGCACCGGTATGAACAACGCCGCACGGAAGGTAATCACGAATGAACATCCCCACCGGCTCACCCGCCGGGCACCAGCGCGCCGACGAGCAGAGCCAGGGTGGGCTGCGCGCCCATGCGCCCGACCGGCTCCGGATCGGCGCCGCGGTGGCCGGGTACGGCCGCACCGCCACGACGATGCCGCTGCTCACCGCCGCCCGGTACCGGCAGGTGCTGGCCGCCGAGTTCTCCTCGCTGACCCCGGAGAACCAGACGAAGTGGGAGTGGCTCCAACCCGCGCCCGGCGAGTTCGACTTCGCCGCGGCCGACGCGATCGTCGACTTCGCCGCCGAGCACGGCCAGCACGTGCGCGGACACACGCTGCTGTGGCACAACCAGAACCCGGGTTGGATCACCGGCGGGGACCACAGCCCGGAGGAGTTGCGGCGGCTCCTGCGCACGCACATCCAGACCGTGGTGGGTCGTTATGCCGGTCGCATCCAGCACTGGGACGTGGTCAACGAGATCCTCGACGACGACGGCCGGTTGCGTACCGAGCAGAACCCGTGGCTGGGCGCACTCGGGCCGGAGATCATCGCCGACGCGTTCACCTGGGCCCACGATGCGGACCCGGACGCGTTGCTGTTCGGCAACGACTTCGACGTCGAACGTCACGGCGCGAAGTCCGACGCCTGGTACGCGTTGCTCCGGGACCTGCGGTCACAGGGTGTGCCGGTGCACGGGTTCGGTGTGCAGGGGCACCTGGACATGTCCGCGCCCTTCCCCGAGGACCTGCCCCAGAACCTGAAACGGTTCGCTGACCTGGGCCTGCGCACCGCGATCACCGAACTCGATGTCCGCGGCCCGGTGACGGGTGAAGGCGGCCTCAGCGAGGAACACCTGGATCAGCAGGCCGACTGGTACGCCCGGATCACCCGGATCGCCCTGGATGTGCCCGGTTGTGAGTCACTCACCCCCTGGGGCGTGCTGGATGAGCAGTCCTGGGTGCCTGGCTGGTTCCCCGGCACCGGCGGCGCGCTGCTCCTGCACGGCGACTACCAGCCCAAACCCGCTTACCACGCCGTGCGCGAGGCGCTCGCTGCCGGGGGTCAGCGTCCGACGGCGTAGCCCTGCATCCGCCGGGGGTTCGCGCCCGCGTGCAGTAGACCGTCGGCGCGCCGGCCGGCGGCACTGATGAAGCCGAGCGACCAGGGTCCGGCGTCGGTGACGCGGTGCCCACGGCGGCGCAGTTCGGCCAGCACCTGCTCGCCCAGACGTGACTCCACGTGCAGCCCGGCCATCTCGGCCTGGCGCGGGTAGAATGAGGAGGGCAGGTGCGTGGTGTGCCAACTCGGAGCATCGATCGAGGCCTGCAGGTTGTGGCCGCCGAACAGGTGGGCGATCAGGAACGGGATGGTCCACTGGTCCTGCTGGTCCCCGCCGGGGGTACCGAAAGCCATCGGCCCGTGCTCGCGCAGCACCATCCCCGGCGACAGGGTGGTACGCGGGCGCCGGCGTGGGGCGATGCTGGCCGGAAGGCCCTGCTCCAACCAGAACATCTGCGCCCTGGTGCCCAGGGCGAAGCCGAGCCCGGGAACGACCGGGGAGGACTGCAGCCACCCGCCCGAGGGGGTGGCCGAGACCGCGTTGCCCCACCGGTCCACCACGTCGAGATGGCAGGTGTCGCCCCGACCGGCGCGCTCGGCGCCCTCGATGTCGGCGCCGGCGACCGGGCCGGCGGAGGCGGTCCCACCGTCCAGCGTGGGCTCACCCTGACCGGGCAACCGCACGCCGGCGTCGTGCCCGGCATCAGCGGCCATCGCCGCAAGCACCGCCTGCCCCAGGTGCGGCGTGGTGCCACCGGGTGAGCCGGGCCGGAAGTCGGTACTGGCTTCGGGACCGACCAACGTCGCCCGCTGCGCGGCGTAGGCGGGGCTGAGCAGGTCCTGGATCGGGACCCGCACGTGGTCGGGGTCGCCGTAGTAGGCCTCCCGGTCGGCGAAGGCCAACTTGGCCACCTCGGTCACGGTGTGCACCATCTCCGCCGAGCCCAGTTCGGCCGAGCCGATGTCGAGGGCGTCCAGCATCGCCAACTGCTGCAACATCACCGGGCCCTGGCCCCACGGCCCGGTCTTGGCAACCGTGGCACCGGCCACGTCCAGCAGCAGCGGATCCTCCTCGGTGGCCACCCAGGAGTCCAGGTCCGCGCCGGTGAGCAGGCCGGCGTGCGGTTCGCCGCTCCCGTCCCACTGCTTGGTGGCGGCGAAGGCGTCGATCGCCTCGGCCACGAAACCGGAGTAGAAGGCGCGCCGGGCAGCCTCGATCTGCACCTCACGGTTGCGGGAGGCGGCTTCGGCCTCGGTGACGATGCGTTCCAGCGTGGCGGCCAGGACGGCGTTGGTGACCAGGGCACCGGCCCGCGGGGCGGCGCCGCCGGGCAGGTAGACCTCGGCCGAGGTGCCCCAGTGCTCGGTGAACACCGGCGCCACGGCCTTGATCGCGGCGGCCGCGCCGGGCAGCACGGGGTGGCCGTGGGCGGCGTAGCCGATGGCGTAGCGCAGTACCTCGCGCAGCGACTTGGTGCCGTAGGCGGCCAGGATGTGCATCCAGGCACCGAAGCTGCCGGGCACCGTGGCCGCCAGCAGGCCGGTGCCGGGCACCACGTCCAGGCCCAGGTCGGTGAAGGCGCCGGCGGTGGCCGCGGCCGGAGACACCCCCTGCCCGGAGACCACGAACGTGCGGCCGGTGGCGCCTTCGTGCCCGATCAGGGGCATCTCCCCGCCGACCCCGTTCAGGTGCGGCTCCACCACGTGCAGCACGAACCCCGCCGCCACGGCGGCGTCGTAGGCGTTCCCGCCGTCCTCCAGCACCGCCATGCCGGTGCTGGAAGCCAGCCAGTGGGTGGAGCCGACCATGCCGAAGGTGCCGAGGAGCTCGGGGCGCGTAGTGAACATGGCCTCTAGTCTGGCCGATCCCGGCAGCGGCTATGACCGATGTCATCGGGAGCAGGTGACAGCAGGGTCTGACCGGTGAGGGTCCAGGCCGAGCACTCTTGTCACCATGCACCCCTCAACTACCCAGAACGCGGTCGTCGCCGATCGCGGTGCCGCCCTCGCACCGAGACCACCGGCTATCGCCGTCCGGGGCCTGCGCAAGAGCTTCCCCGGCAAGGACGGGCGCATCCACGCCGTCGACGGGGTCGACCTGACCATCGGCCATGGCGAGATCGTGGCCTTCCTCGGACCGAACGGGGCCGGCAAGACCACCACGCTGGACATCGTGCTGGGCCTGGTCCCACCCGACGCCGGCAGCGTCGCGGTGATGGGGCTGGCCCCCCGTGAGGCGGTCCTGGCCGGAAAGGTCTCCGCGCTACTGCAGACCGGTGGCCTGCTCCGGGACCTGACGGTGGCCGAGACGGTGCGCTACGTCGCCTCCACCTTCACCGCACCCCGCCCGGTGCAGGAGGTGCTCGACCGGGCCGGGCTGAACGAGTTGGCCAACCGGAAGGTTTCCACATGCTCCGGCGGAGAGCAGCAACGGTTGCGGTTCGCCCTCGCGCTGCTGCCCGACCCGGAACTGCTGATCCTGGACGAGCCCACCGCGGGAATGGACGTGACGGCACGGCGGGAGTTCTGGGACACCATGCGTACCGAGGCCCGCGCGGGGCGTTCGGTGGTCTTCGCGACCCACTATCTGGAGGAGGCGGAGAACTTCGCCGAGCGGATCGTGATGATCTCCGGCGGGAAGATCGTGGCCGACGGCGCCACCAGTGAGATCCGGGAACGCAACTCCGGGCGCACCCTGTCGGTGGACCTACCCGAACACGGTGCCCAGGACCTGCTCGACGACATCGCCGCGCTGGACGTCATCACCGATGTCCGCCGCAACGGGCGGCGGGCCTACCTGCGGGCCAGCAATACCGACGCCGCCGCTCTGGCCCTGCTCAGCGAGGTGGGCGCCAGTGGCCTGGAGATCGCCAGCGCGAACCTGGAGAGCGCCTTCGTGGCGCTGACCGGCGCCGCGCCGGTGGAGCAGAGCGAGACCGACCATGAGGAGGACCGATGAACGTCACCATCCTGGGACTGGAACTGAAGCGTCAGTTCCGCGAGTTCATGGGCATCTTCTTCATCGTGGTGCTGCCGGCGTTCTTCTACCTGATCTTCGGTGCCGCGATGGAGTTCAGCGGTGAACCGGCGGGTAACGGCAACGTGGCGATGTCGATCATGATCGCGATGGCCGCTTACGGGGCGGTGGTGGCGACCACTTCGATCGGTGGGCAGACCGCGGTGGAACGGATGCAGGGTTGGGGCCGCCAACTCGGCCTGACGCCACTGCGTGACTCCATCTACGTGGGCACCAAGGCACTCGTGGCGGTGGTGATCGCGGCGTTGCCGATCGCCCTGATCTACGGCCTCGGCGCCCTGACCGGCGCCGAGGGTTCGGCCCGGGCGTGGGTGCTCAGTGCCCTGATCGTGATCCCCGGCGCCGCCCTGTTCGCCCTGTGGGGCCTGGTGTGGGGCCTGGCGATCAAGTCCGAGTCCGCCATCGCGGTGGCCAGTGGCTCCACGGTTGTGCTGGCGTTCCTGGGCAACATGTTCATGCCCCTGTCCGGGGCGTTGCTGGCCATCGCCAAGTTCACCCCGCTGTACGGGTACGCCGCCCTGGCCCGCTACCCGCTCACCGAGGGGTGGCTGGCCACGATGAACGGCGACCCGGTCCACGAACCGCTGTGGGTCCCGCTGACCAACGTTGTTGCTTGGACCCTCATCCTCGGCCTGATCGCGATCGCCCTGGTGCGCGGCGGCCGCGCCCGGCAGTGAGGGGGTCGTGATGAACCCGGCGAGGGAGACCGAGTTGGAGCGGTCGGCGTCGATCCGACTCCTGCCGACGACGAGACATCCATGGCAGGATCGACGTCAACGATGACTTCCGACCAGGGCGACCGGCACACCGAGCCCGCGACCAGCATCGCCGAGCGCACCGGCGATGGTTCGTCGGTGCCCGGAGCCGACGACGCCGACCTCGGGACGAACCCGTGGGACCGGTTCGGCTGGGTGATGGCCACCATCTGGCTGCTCTTCCTGGCCTTCCCCATCATCGCCGTCTATCAGAGCGACCACTCCCTACTGGTGCGGGTGCTCGCGATCGGTGGGGTGCTGCTCTACGCCGCCGTTTACGTCGCCGGCTTCGTACGCCTCGGCTGTACCGAAACTGCAGCCCAGGCCACCCGGGTGGGCGTGACACACCTGAGCGTGCTGACGCTGCTGATCCTGGCAGTAGTCCCCGTGCTCGGGCCCTGGGTGCTCAGCCTGGTGGTGTTCCTGGTCGCCCTGAGCGCCTTCACCCTGCCGCTGCGCTGGGCCGGCGTCGTGATGGTCCTCGCGCTGGCAACGGCCATCATCTGGCCGGCGATGATCGGCGAGTTCGATTCGATGTGGTTCTTCGTGGCGATCATCCTCGGGGTGGGGGTGGGCAACGGCCTGGTCCGGGTGCTGGAGGAACGCCAGACCGCCCACCGGGCGCTGGAGGACGAACGCCAACTCGCGGCCGAACGCGACCGGGTGGCCCGGGACGTGCACGACGTGCTCGGTCACTCCCTGACCGTCATCACGGTCAAGGCCGAACTGGCCGAACGACTGATCGAGGTCAACCCCGAGCAGGCTCAGCACGAACTAGCCCAGATCCAGGCCCTGACCCGCGAGGCCCTGGCCGAGGTGCGCGCCACCGTGGCCGGGTTGCGCGTGGCCCGGCTGGACGATGAGCTGGAACGCGCCGGTGCGGCCCTGTCCGGGGCCGGTATCACCGCGGAACTGCCCACCGACACCAGCGCCGTGGACCCGCGGCACCGGATCGTGCTGGCCTGGGTACTGCGAGAACTGGTCACCAACGTGGTGCGTCACTCGGCCGCCACCCGGTGCCAGGTGTTGCTGGGCAGTTCCTGGATCCGGGTGACCGACGACGGCGTGGGGGTTCCCGAAGGTGCGACCGGCCACGGGTTGCGCGGGGTCGCCGAGCGCATCGGATGCGGCACGCTGTCCATCACAACCGGCGCCGGAGGTCGTGGCACCGAGGTGACGGCCACCCTGGACCCCGACGCCGACCCACCCGAGAGCGCCCGCACGGCAGGCGAGCAGGCAGGAACCGGTGGGAACCGGTCCGCCGGGACCGCCACCGCCACCGCCACCGCCACCGCCACCGACCAACCCGAAGCGCGAGCGACCACCCATGGGTGATGGACCCATCCGGCTGCTCCTGGCCGACGATCAGGCGCTGGTACGCGGGGCCCTGGCCGCCCTGCTGAACCTGGAGAAGGACCTGCAGGTGGTGGCCGAGGTGGGCCGGGGCGATGAGGTGCTCGACGCCGTCCGCCGGCACCGCGCGCAGGTGTGCCTGTTGGACATCGAGATGCCGGGCATGGACGGCATCGCGGTGGCCGGACAGTTGCACCAGCAGACCCCGGGGGTGCGCTCGCTGATCGTGACCACCTTCGACCGGCCCGGCTACCTGCGCCGGGCGATGGACAACGGTGCCAGCGGATTCGTCGTCAAGGACACCCCGGCCACCGAGTTGGCCGAGGCGGTCCGTCGGGTTCATGCCGGTCTTCGGGTGGTGGACCCGACGCTGGCCGCCGAGTCCCTCTCCGGCGGCCCGAACCCGCTGACGGACCGGGAGAAGGACGTGCTGCGCGAGGCCCTGGAGGGAGCCCCGATCGCCACCATCGCCGCGCACGTGCACCTGTCCACCGGGACGGTGCGCAACTACCTGTCCTCGGCGATCGGCAAGACCGGCACCACCACCCGGGTGGAAGCCGCCCGCACCGCTCAGCGCCGTGGATGGCTGTGAGCCTCGATGAGGACAACCTCGCGCCGTCGTCGCACCGTGCTCGCCCTGCCCGCGCTGCTGGGCGGGACAGTCCTGGCCCTGGCGGCCTGCTCAGGCATCCCGGAGGACGCGCCGAACTCCGAGGACGCCGAGGCAACCGTGACCTTCCGCATCTGGGACGACACCGTCGCGGCCGCCTACGAGGAGTCCTTCGAGGCCTTCACCGAACAGCACCCGGAGATCACCGTGGACGTGCAGGTGGTGGCCTGGGAGGACTACTGGGATCGGCTACCGGAGGACCTCGAGGCTGGCACCATGGCCGATGTGTTCTGGACCAACACCGCCAACTTCGGCGCGCACGCCGACACCGGCCAGATGATCAACCTGGACGAGGCGATCGGTGGCGACCACGACGCCTGGACGGAGCCGGTGGCCGACCTGTACCGCCGGGACTGCACCCAGTGGGGGGTGCCGCAACTGTGGGAGTCGACCGCGCTGTACTACAACACCGACCTGGTCGAGGAGGCCGGTGTCGATCCGACGAGCCTGCGCTGGGACCCCACCGGAGCCGCGGACACGTTGGTGGGGGCGGCCCAGGCGCTCACGGTCGACGCCGAGGGGAGCACCGCCGACGAGCCGGGCTTCGACGCGGAGGACGTCGTCCGGTTCGGATTCAACGCCCAGCACGACGCGCAGGCGATCTGGCTGAGTTTCCTGGCGGAGAACGGGGGCCGGTTCCAGGACGGGTCCGGCAGGTACACCTTCGCCACCCCGCCGGGGGAGGCCGCGTTCGGATACGTGGTGGACCTGATCCAGACCCATCAGGTGGCCCCCGCGGCCGAGGACACCAACAACGACCCCGCCTTCTCCCGCGAGTTGTTCCTGCGGGAGGAACTGGCGCTGTTCCAGGCCGGACCCTCCGCACTGGCGCACCTGGTCGATGCCGGTTTCGACTGGGACCTGGCGCCGAAGGTCGAGGGACCGCGCGGGCGCATCAGTGTGGTGCACGGGGTGGCCGCGGTGGGTAACGCCCACGCAGCCGACTCCGAGGCGACGATCGAGGTGCTTCGCTGGCTCGGTTCGGCACAGGGTCAGCGACCGTTGGGCGAGAGCGGAGCGGGCATCCCCGGGGTGGTGGAGGCCCAGGAGGCCTACGTGCAGTACTGGGCCGGTCAGGATGTCGACGTGCAGGTGTTCCTCGACGCCGTCGAGGAAGGCACCACGCCCGCACCGCTCGGCCCCCGGGCGAGCGGTGGATCGAACGAGATCAGCCCGGTGTTCCAGGACATGTTCGCCGGCCGCATCGAGGTGCCCCAGGCCCTGCGCCAGGCCCAGCAGGCGGCGAACGAGGCCATCGGCGACTGATCAGAGCCGCACGTACCGGGACTGGGCGAAGCAGAACAACCCATAGCAGACCAGCCCGACGCCGGTGATGATGAGCAGTACGGACCCGTAGGGCTGCGCCCCGATGGCAGCGAACGCCTCATCCAACCCGCCGGCCTCCTCCGGGTCCGCGGTCCAGGCTGCGATGCCGAACAACACCCCGAGCACCGCCAGCGCCGCCCCTTTGGCCCAGTAGCCCGCGCGGCCCAGACTCCTCACCGCCCGGGATATCTCCGGTCGCCTGCTCGCACGCAGGTCCTGCTGGAAACGCTTGGTCCAGCCGATGTAGACGTGCACGATGCCGGCGATGAGGAGACCGGCGCCGACGGCGGCGATCGCGATCCGGCCCGCTGGGTAACTCATCACCTGCCGGGTCAGACCTTCCTCGTCCTGGCCTCCTTCGCCCAGGCCGACGGCGTACCGGGCGGCGAGCACCGCGAGCACCAGGTGCACGGCGGCTTTGCCCGCGGCCTTGAGCCGCTCGCGTGCCGGCCCACCCCGGACGATGGTCAGGACTCGCCAGATCACCAACGCGGCGAGGCCGGCCGCCACCACCGCGAGGGCAAGTCGCCCGAAGGGTTGGGAGGCGATCTCGGTCAGCGCGCCGCTCTGGTCGGCATCCTCCCCCGACGAATCGGCCGTGCCCATCCGGATCACGATCCAGCCGAGCACCAGATGGAGCAGCCCGGTCGCGGCATAGCCAATGCGGGCCACGACCTTCATCGTCGGACTGGTCCGGACACGCCTGGCGGAACTCTCCGCCGATCTGTGTGTGGTGCTCATGGCCTCGGTTCCATCGGTCTGCGGCCCTGAGTCTGGCACGGCACCGCCGCGATCGCCTGCCAGGGTGGGCGCCCGGGGCCGCCCCAGCCGGTGGTGCGCGCTAGGGGGCCGAAGCGGCGCCGTCGGGGGTGCTCACCGCACCTGCTCACGCACCCAGGTGAGTTCCTCGGCATGGCCCGCGCCGGGGGTCTCCAGTACCACCGGGGACTTCGCGGCCGCGGCCAGGGTGCCGAGCGCACCGGGCTCGATCAGACCGTCGGCCGCGTGGATGCCGGCGTGGCGGTCCTGCCCGGAGTTGAAGGCGCCCAGCGAGTTGTTCAGGTGCACCAGGTCGATGCGGCCGGTGATGGCCCGGATCCGGTCGGTGAGCCCGTCGAGTTCCTCGCCACCGGCGAACGCGTGGGCGGTGTCCAGGCAGAACCCCACCTGCTCGCTCCCCTCGGCCGCGCTCACGGACTCCCACAGCCGTGCGATCCGCTCCACCCCCCGCGCCATCGAGTGGTTGCCGCCCGCGGTGTTCTCGATCAGGATCGGCACCGGCTTGGGCGTCTGTTCGATCGCCTTGCGCCAGTTGTCGAAGCCCACCTCCGGATCGTCCTCGGCCCGCACGTGCCCGCCGTGCACCACCACCCCGATCGCCTCGATCTGCCCGGCCAGGTCCATCACCTTGGCCAGGAGTTTGCGGCTGGGGATCCGGATCCGGTTGTTCAGGCTGGCCACGTTGAGCACGTACGGGGCGTGCACCACCAGGGCGATGCCGGCCTGCTGCGCGGCCCGGCGAAGCCCGTCGGCCCCGTCGGGGTGCGGCGCACTCGGAGCCGACCACTTCTGCGGGTCGCCGAGGAAGATCTGCACCAGATCTGCCCCGACCTCGCGTGCGTACCCGATCGGATCGTCCTGCCCGGCGTGGGCGCCCACCAGTTGCGTCATGCATCCGAGACTAACCGCCCGTGCCCACACACGTGGGCCCCGGGGCCCACAGCGCACCCTGCCTGCCCAGCCGAGCACATCCACCGGGCGCGCAGCCTGCTCGGATCAGGTTCGCGCCGGGTAACTACCGGGTTGCATCGGCGCCCACCCCCACGGGCGCTGCGGCGCCCGAGTAGACCGGGGTAGCCACAGCAAGGCCCGGGCGAGCCCAGTGTTCGCCGGGCGATAAAGCCTTCCCCAACTCCCGCCGTCGTGCTTACAGTAGAAACCCACACGGGAAAGGAGGTGGTCCGAGAAGTGATTTCTTATAGGACTCGTGAGGTGGCTGCCCGCTAGCAGCCCGTAGCAACGGACCCGACGCGGGTTCGCCCGCGATAGCGCTGGCGAATACCCGGCAGTCACCGCGACGTCCCGTGGAAGGGGCACCCTCGTCCAGTGCCTTTCCGGCCCATTCGGGCTGGACCACGGGACGTCGTCATGCCCGGGCCGGGCCACCATCGCGGCCTCAAGATGCGAAACCGCCCGCAGGGAGTTGACTGGGCCCGATGAGAAGGATCGCGGTCGCGGCCATGCTCCTGATCCTGGCGCTAGGTGCCTGCAGCGCCGTGCCGGCCGACCCTGACGGCACACTCGACCGCGTCACCGGGGGCACCCTGCTGGTCGGCGTCTCCCCGAACCCGCCGTGGACCGACCTGCCCGAGGGAGCCGACGGGGACCCCGCGGGCACCGAGGTAGAACTCGTGACCGAGTTCGCTGCCACACTCGATGCCGAGGTCGTGTGGGTGCCGGGCGGGGAGGAAGCGCTGATCGGGCAACTGGAGCGTGGTGATCTCCACCTGGTGATCGGGGGCCTCACCGCGGACTCGCCCTGGCGGGAGATGGCCGGCTTCACCCGCCCCTACACCGAATCAGCCGACGACGGCGCGCAGATCCCCCGCGTGATGGCCGTACCGGCGGGCGAGAACGCCTTCCTGGTCACCCTCGAGCGGTTCCTGCTGGCGGCGCGCTGATGGCACGTTTCGGACACACCGAGTTGCCCCCGCAGGTGCAGGCGGCGCTGCGCCGGGCGGTTCGCCTGGCGTGGATCACCATCGGATTCTTCGCCACGGCGGTGGCCCTGCTGCTGCTGACCATGGGGGACTCCAAGGCGATGCAGGCCGCGGTGGTGGAGAACACGCTCTCCTTCATCCCGCCGATCGCCTTCCTCTTCGCCGTCCGCGCCACCAAGCACCGTCCCAGCCCGCGCCACCCGTACGGGTACCACCGGGCCGTCGGCGTGGGGCACCTGGTGGCCGCGACCGCCCTGTTCGGTCTGGGGGCCTTCCTGCTCGTCGATTCCGCCGCCGGGTTGCTCTCCGGCCATCGCGCCTCGGTGGGCCTGGTGGAGATAGGCGGGCAGGTGGTGTGGTCGGGGTGGCTGATGATCGCCGTGCTCGCCTACACCGCCCTGCCGCCGGTTCTACTCGGTCGGGCGAAGATGCCCCTGGCCCGGCACCTGCACGATCGCGTGCTGTACGCCGATGCCGAGATGAACAAGGCCGACTGGATGACCACGCTGGGCGCCATCGCCGGGATCATCGGGCTCGGCGCGGGACTGTGGTGGGCCGACACGGCATCGGCGCTGTTCATCGCCGGCAACATCCTGCGCGATGGGGTGCGTAACGTTCGGGTCGCCACCGCCGCCCTCATGGACGCCCGCGTGGAGACCTATGACGGCAGCGGCCCGCATCCGTTGCTCCCGGAGATCGATGAGACCCTGTCCGCGCTGCCCTGGGTCCAGGCCGCCCAGTCCCGGGTACGCGACCAGGGCCATGTGTTCCACGTGGAGTCGTTCGTGGTACCGGTCCAGGGCCACACGCCCACCCTTGCGGAGATGACCCGGGCACGGGAGGCGATCATCGACCTGGACTGGAAACTCGAGGACGTCGTGGTGGTCGTCGTCGCGGAGTTGCCGGCGCGGATGCTGCCCGGAGTTCAGGAGGATGTCTCGAGCACCGGCTACGACGCCTCGTCCTGAGACAGCCTCCCCCCTCCCCGCGCCCACCCGAGGCATGGCAGGGTGGTACACCATGGACTTCCGCATCTTCATCGAGCCCCAGCAAGGCGCCTCCTACGCCGACCAACTCGACATGGCCCGCACCGCCGAGCGTCTGGGCTTCAACGGGTTCTTCCGCTCCGACCACTACATGGCCATGGGCAAGGGTGACGGACTGCCTGGCCCCACCGACGCCTGGACCACGCTGGCCGGCCTGGCCAGGGAGACCTCCTCGATCCGCCTGGGCACCCTGGTCTCCTCGGCCACGTTCCGCTACCCCGGGGTGCTGGCCATCCAGGTGGCACAAGTGGACGCGATGTCCGGAGGCCGGGTGGAACTGGGGCTGGGCACCGGTTGGTACGCGGAGGAGCACAGCGCCTACGCGATCCCGTTCCCAGCCAAACGCTTCGGTCTGCTCACCGAGCAACTCGAACTGATCACCGGGCTGTGGCAGACCCCGGTCGGTCAGCGGTACAACTTCGACGGCGAGCACTACCAGATCTCCGACTCCCCCGCCCTGCCCAAGCCGGTGCAGTCCCCGATGCCGGTGATCATCGGTGGCGGCGGACCCCGGCGCACCCCGGCGCTGGCGGCCCGCTTCGGCACCGAGTACAACGCGGGCTTCCCGACGCTGGCCGACCTGCCGGAGATGTACGGCCGGGTCCGCGCCGCCTGCACCGACGCCGGACGGGACCCCGACGACCTGGTCTACTCCACCGCGCTGATCACCGTGGTGGGCCGTGATGAGGCCGAGTTCACCCGCCGGGCCGGGGCGATCGGCCGCGAACCGGCGGAGTTGCGGGAGAACGGCCTGGCCGGGACCGTCCCGGAGGTGATCGAACGTATCCGCGCCTTCGCCGCCGTCGGTGCCGAGCGCTTCTACCTGCAGATCATGGATCTGTCCGACCTCGAGCACATCGCGCTCATCGCCGACGAGGTCCTCCCGCACGTGGAAGCCTGATGCGCTACCGCCAGATCTCTGCTCACCCCGAACCCGGCGCCGTCGAGCGGCTCACCATCGTGCCGGTGCTGCCCGACGGGACGCTGGGCGCGCTGGCCGGCACAGGCGTCGGAACCGGCGCGCTGGAAGACACGGCCGCCGGAACAGGCGCGGCCGACGACGGCGCATCCCCCGAGCGCGCACCGCTCACCCTGATCCATGGCGAGGTCGGTGCGGAGGAGGACTGGTACGGCCAGGCGGTCGCGCGGATCAGTGCCGAGCGGGCCGGCTTCGCGGTCGATCGGGTGGAGTTGGTGGCCGCGGAGGGATTGGCCGGGGCGCTGCACCTGATCGTCTGGGCGGACGGTGACCTGGCGCCGGAGGGCGAGGAGGGTTCCGGGCCCCAGTACCCCGCTCCCCTGCTCGGCCTGGCGCCGGATCAGTTGCGGCTGCGGGTCGCCGCCGATCAGGGCATCATCCCCGGCGGGGCCTCGCCGGCCTGGATCGTCGCGGACGTGGCCGCCGCCATCGCCACCTCGAGGTAGCGCAAGGCGCCGGGGATGAGCCGATCGATCGCGGAAGTTCGGGCTCGGGAGATCGGACTGCCGGCTGCCCGCGTGCGGCAGGATGGGTAGATGCGATTCGGAGTGCATCTGGGATATTGGCCGGCCGGCCCACCGGAGGGGGCGGCGGAGGCGGTGCGGGCTGCCGATGACGCCGGACTCGATTCGGTGTGGACCGCGGAGGCCTACGGTTCCGATGCGTTCACGCCGCTGGCCTGGTGGGGAGCGGCCACCTCCCGGGTCCGCTTGGGGACCGCGATCGCGCAGATGTCCGCGCGCACCCCCACGGCCACCGCGATGGCGGCGCTGACGCTGGACCACCTCAGTGGCGGGCGGTTCATCCTCGGGGTGGGCGCTTCCGGCCCGCAGGTGGTGGAGGGCTGGTACGGCCAGCAGTATCCCCGCCCCCTGGAGCGCACCCGGGAGTATGTGGACATCATCCGGCAGGTGCTGCGCCGCGAGGCACCGGTGACCTTCGACGGCGCTCACTACCAGCTCCCCCATCCCGGCGGAACGGGGCAGGGCAAGGCGCTGCGCTCCACCGTGCACCCGCTGCGCGCGGACCTGCCGATCCACCTGGCCGCCCAGGGCCCGAAGAACACCGCACTGGCCGCCGAGATCGCCGACGGGTGGTTACCCGCGTTCTTCTCCCCGCGGCTGAACGATGAGTACACCGAGTTGCTGGCCACCGGGTTCGCCCGGCGCGCCGGTGACCTGCGCCCGGCCGAGGAGTTCGAGGTGAGCGCCTCGGTGCCGGTCTCGATCGCCGGTGACGCCGAGGCTGCCGCGGACCGGGTACGCCCGCACCTGGCGCTGTACATCGGCGGTATGGGCTCGGAGAGCACGAACTTCCACCGCCAGGCCATCGCCCGGATGGGCTATGAGGCCGAGTGCGATGAGGTGCAGCGCCGCTACGCCGGCGGCGACAAGGCCGGAGCGGCAGCGGCGATCCCGCTGGAACTGGTCCAGGACGTGGGCCTGGTCGGAACCCCGGACCAGGTGCGCAGCCAGTTACGCACCTGGTCCGAGACCGCGCTGACCACATTGATCATCCAGACCGACCTGCGCGCCGTGCCCGACCTGCTACCCATGCTCGGCGCAACGCTAGGCTAGGTAGCCCAGCGGCGTTGCCCGCGCTCAGAGCAGGTCCAGGATCGCCACGGCCCGCTCACGCAGGTCGACCCTCGCCTCCTCGGTCAGGGTGTCGGGTGGCTTCGGACTGTCCAGGTGCCGGATGAGCCGGGTCAGCGCCTGCTCTGCGGGCTCTGTCCGCCCCCTCTCCAGGTGCTGCTGAGCCTGGTTCGTGGCGTTCGTCAACCGGTGTGCGATCGGGCCATCGACCGCCCCGGCGTCCCGGTACTCCGCCAGCGCATCCCGCAACGCGATGACCGCCTCGAGCGGATCGGCCGGTCCCTCCTCGGCGTCGGCAGGGACCAGCCGCACGTCGTCGAAGGTTCCCCAAGCACCCCCGGGCAGACTGAACGATGCCTGGATGGTGGCCTCGCCGTCGTCGGATACCTCGATCTGTTCCACCACGGTGGTGCGGTAGTTCTGCCACCCGGCCAACGCCAGCGGCTCGCTCCACTCCCCCGCGGAAGTGGTCGCGGACAGTGCCATGTCGGCACCGGCGGCGTCATCGCCCTGGGTGACGGCCGAGAGGGCGTACTGCCCGGGTGGCAGGTCCCGGAGGTGCTGGGTGATGGTGAAGGTGTAGTCGCTGCCGTGCCAGAAGTCCACCGCCCGCTCGCCGGCGTTGGTGTTGGACGTCCCGGTGATCTGCGCCCCGGTGCCCTCGATGATCCACATCGAGGTGTCGGGGTCCTCGAAGCTGGGGTTGAGCACGTAGTTGACCAGTTCCACGATCACCGTGGCGGTCACCGACAACCCGGTCTCGGTGGTGCCCTCGACCGTGTAGGTACCCGGGCCGGCGATGTGGGAGGCGTCTGCCCAGGTGACGCCCTGGTCCTCGGTGCTGCGGTCGTTGAACCGCACGCGCACCGTCTCGGGCAGTTCGACCGGATCACCGACGCCGATGATGAGTTCCACCGGCTCGACGGCGGTGACCTCCCTGGGTGCGGTGGCGCCGGTGCGGGCGTAGGTGAAGATGTTCAGGGTCTCCAGCGGGTGGCCGTCGAAGTCGAACAGGGCCTGGTTGTCCCAGGAGGTGCCGCCGTAGTACTGGCCGGCGTCGGCGGGGTCGTAGTCGCTGGCGTGACTGGTGGCCCAGCCCGAACCGTGGGCCTCCCACAGTGCGGCGTTGGCCTCCCACTGATCGGGCGGGCCCACCGGCAGCCAGGCCGGTTCCCAGTAGAAGACGCCGATCCCCTGAGCGTTCACGGTTGCCTCGATCACGTCGCGGATCGCATCGGCCTGACCCTGTTCGGTGAGCGGGTAGTCGTAGGTGTCGGAGTTGACCGAGTTCGGGTGACCGTCGCCGTCGTCGGGGGTGTAGGCCCAGGAGGTCTCGACGACGAGTACGTCCTTGCCGTACTCGGTGCGGATCTCGTTCAGCACGTTGGTGAGGTTGGTCAGGCTGCCGTGCCAGAAGGAGTAGTAGGAGCTGGCGAAGACGTCGTAGTCCACGTCCGCCGCCTGCAGTGCCGCAGCCGCTGCCGCATAGCGGCCCTCGGTCTCGGGGTTGGTGAAGTGCACCGCGATCAGGGCATCGGGCAGCACCTGCCGGGTGGCCTCGGCTCCGGCGGCAAGGACCCGGGCGAGGTTGTCCAGGCCGGTGACGCCAGCGACGCCGTTGTTGGTCTCATTGCCGACCTGCACCATGCCGACGTCCACACCGGCTTCCTCGAACGCCTCGAGGGCCCCGGTGGTGAAGTCGTGCACCGCCGCGGCGGTTTGCTCCACGTCACCGTCGAAGCCCTGCCAGGCCTTGGGCGCCATCTGCTTGGCCGGGTCGGCCCAGAAGTCGGAGTAGTGGAAGTTCACCAGCACGCGCATGCCCGCGGCCGTGGCCCGCTGGCCGATCGTGATGGCGCGGTCGACGCCGACGTTGCCACCGCCGTAGCCGTTGCCATCGGCATCGAAGGGGTCGTTCCAGACCCGAATCCGCACGTAGTTCACATCGTGCGCGGCGAGGAGTTCGAAGATGTCGGCACCGGCCCCGGCTGCGTCATGGAAGGTCACGCCGGACTCCTCCAGGGACAGGATCGAGGAGATGTCCACGCCGTTGATGAAGTCCTCGGGCAGGCCGGCGACGGGGTCGACGTGAATGGTGGACTCCACCGGTCCATCCTGGGAGGTCGCGGCCGGTGGGGCCACCGAGGTGCTCGTGGGCGCGGCGGCGGCCGTCCCCGGGGGAGCCGCGGCACCGGCGGCCAGGGGTGCTGCGAGCAGGGCGCCCGCCGCGGCCAGGACGGCCACGCCCCGGAGTCGGGTGGGGTCAGATGATTCGCGATCGAGGTGAGCCACGATCGATCCCTTCTGTTGAACGTCGATGTTCTGAGCCGGAAGGCCGGAGCACGGGGTGTGCGATCAGCCTTTGACGGGGTGGGCGATCAACCCTTCACGGAGCCGGCGGTCAGCCCGCCCACGATGTACTTCTGCAGGAACAGGAACAGCAGCAGCACCGGCAGGGCCGCGATCACCGCACCGGCGGCGAACAGGCCCCAGTTGGCGTTGAGTTGCTCCGAGACCCAGGTGTACATCCCCACCGCGAGGGTCCAGTTGCCCTCGGAGGTCAGGATGATCCGGGCCAGGATGAACTCCCCGAACGTGGCGATGAAACTCAGCAGCGCCACCACCGCCAGGATCGGGGTGGCCAGGCGCAGGATGATGCTCCAGTAGGTCTGGGAATGGGTGGCGCCGTCGATCTTGGCGGCCTCGTCCAGGTCCCTGGGGATGGTGTTGAAGAACCCGTACATCAGGAAGGTGTTCGAGCCCAGGGCACCGCCCAGGTACACACAGATCAGCGCGACGAGCGAGTTCAGCCCCAGTTGCGGTACCACCCTGCCCAGCCCGATCAGCAGCAGGAAGATCGCCACGAACGCCAGCATCTGCGGGAACATCTGCGCGATCAGCAACATAGTCAGGGAGAGCCGCCGGCCGGTGAAGGAGAACCGGGAGAAGGCATAGGCCGCCGCGGCCCCCATCAGCACCGAGCCGAGGGCCACCGAGACGCCGATGATCAGGCTGTTGACGGCCCAATCCCAGAACCGGGTCCCACCCAGCGCGGTGAAGTTGTCCAGGGTGAAGGTGGTGAACAACGAGGTGGACCCGGTCAGGGTGCCGGTGGTGGCCACCGCGGCGGAGAGCACGTACACCAGCGGGAACGCGGCGTAGAACACCACGATCGCGCCCAGCGGGTACTTCCAGCCGACCTCGGCCCACCACCGCGCGCGCCGCGGGCCGGTCGGGGTCGAATCCGCACCCCTGCCCCGGCCGGAGCCGAGCGGTCTTTCACGAGAAATCGAAGGAGTGGACATCACATGATCTCCTCGAGCTTGCGGGTCTGCCGGAAGGCCAGGGCGGAGATGCCTCCCACGATCAGGAAGATCACGATCGACAGCGCACTGGCCAGACCGAAGTCAGCGCGCCCGCCGGCCACGCCGGAGATCTGGTAGACCATCGTGATCAGGATGTCGGTGTGGCCCAGCACGGCGGTGGTGTCGGTGAACCTGGGACCACCGCCGGTGAGCATGTAGATCAGCGTGAAGTTGTTGAAACTGAACGCGAACGAGGCGATCAGCAGTGGCGCGGTGGAGATCAGCAGCAACGGCAGCAGCACCGAGCGCCAGGTGCGCAACCGGCCGGCCCCGTCCAACGTGGCCGCTTCGGTCACGTCACTGGGCAGTGACTGCAACGCCCCGGTACAGACCAATAGCCAGTACGGGAAACTCAGCCACAGGTTCACCCCCAGGATCGCCAGTTTGGCCAGCCACGGGTCGGTGAGCCACTCCACCCGGGTGCCGAAGAAGAAGATCTGGTTGATGATCCCGTAGTCGGGGTTGGAGTTCAGCATTCCCCGCCACAGCAGGGCGGACAGGAACGCCGGGAAGGCGTAGGGCAGGATGAACAACGTCCGCCACACCCTGCGGCCGCGGATCCGGGTGTCGTCGAAGATCGCCGCCAGCACCAGCCCCATCAGGAAGCTGCTCAGCACGGTCAGCACCGCGAAGGAGAAGGTCCAGGCCAGGATCTTCACGAACGGGCCGGAGTAGTTGGTGTCGGTGAAGGCGGTGGTGAAGTTCTCGAACCCCACCCCCACTCGCCAGCCCACCGGCAGCACCGATCCGTCCTCGGCCTGGAACTGACCCCGGTCGTTGGGGGTGTAGGCCACACCGGTCTCGGTGTTGGTCATGACGTCGGCATCGGGATCCCAGTCCAGCACCGAGGTGTAGACCGCGCCGGTGGAACCGTCCCGGGTGCGGATCGACCCGTCGGTGGCCTCCTGTGAGACCGGCACCCGCAGCGCCACCACCTCGTTCTGCAGTTCACTGAGGATCCGGGCTCGCTCCACCACCTCCCAGCCCGGTACCGCCGTCACCCGCTCGTCGGTGACGGTGGCCTCCGGCTCCTCCGCCAGGGGTTCCTCGGCCGTGCCCACCCGGGCCACGCCGTCGTCGTAGATGGCGAAGCCGAGTTCGCCGTCGGCCTCCAACACGGTCAGGGGGTAGGAGGGGGACTCCGGCGCCCGCCGCTCGTCCTGGATCAGCAGGGCGTCCACGGCCTGGGCCTTGGTGGCGTTGTGGCCGGTGCCGTAGTTGGTGAAGGCCACGTACCCGGTGTAGACCATCGTGAACAACTGGAACACGATGAGGAATACCAGGCCGGGCGCGATGTACTTCAGCGGCAGCGTGCGGCGGGAGAAGTAGACCCAGTTCGCCGCCACCACCAGGATGAGCGAACCGGTGAAGATCCCCCAGGAGCCCTCGGTGTAGGCGGACCAGAGCAGGTAGACCCCGAAGGCGTTCACCAACGCCATCAGGGCCAGTTTCACCGCGTACCCCACCGGGGAGTTCCACTCCTTGGCGTGGGCCGTGCGCACCTTCGACGAGGCGGGCCCCGGTGGCTCGGGTACGGTCTCACCGGGCGGCGCCCCCGCGGTGGGGGGCTGGGAAAACTGGGACATCGACGTCTCCGTTACGGGGCGCTAAAGGGAAGGGCCCGCCGGGCCGGCGTGCGGGTGGTGGTGCCGGCCCGGCGGGTGGTCTGATCAGCCGAGGGTGTCCTCGAGGTTGGTCAGCATCCGCTCCCAGGCCACCTCGGGGTCATCGGACCCGGAGATGATCGCGGCCTGAGCGGCGTTCCAGTGGTCCCACACCTCAGCCATCTCCGGGATGGAGGGCATCGGCGCACCGTTCTGGGAGGAGGCCAGGAAGCCGGCCACGACCTCATCCTCGGCGACCTGCTCGGCCACCTCGGTGAAGGCCGGGATGCGCGGGTCGGCCTCGTGCAGCGCCGTCATCGCCTCCGGGGTTGCGATGAAGTTGACCAGGAAGTCGTTGGCCACCAGGGCGTTCTCGCTCTGTGCCGAGACGTAGAAGCCCTGCACGCCCACGAACGGCGCGGCGGTCTCGCCGCCGGCCGAGGGGATCGGGTCCACGGCCACGTCCACACCAGCGCCGGTGAAGTCGGCGATCGCCCACGGGCCGTTGATGGTGAACGGGGCGTTGCCGTCGGCGAACTCCTGCACCGCGATGTCGTAGGTCCAGTCGGTGGAGAAGACTCCCTCGTCGGCGCGCTCACCGAGCCACTCGGCGAAGGCGTAGCCGCCGTCACCGCCCATGCCCACCTCATTGGTGTAGGAGCCGTCGGGGTTCTGCTCGAACACCGGGGCCCCGAAGGAGGTCTGCATGGCGTAGTAGTTGTAGGCGTCGCCGTCGGCCCCGCCGGTGTTGATCACGAACGGGTAGTTGGTGCCGATCTCACGGCCCAGCTCGATCATCTCGTCGAAGTCCGCCGGGACCGGGTCCGGGGCCAGTTCGGTGTTGCGGATCAGGGCGATGGCCTCCAGGGCGTAGGGCAGGCCGTAGAGCTGGCCGTCATAGCTGAAGCCCTCGATCGCGACGTCCTCGAACTGGCCCTCGTTGCCGGCCAGGTCGACCGAGTCCACCACACCGTTGACGATGAAGGACCCGAGCCAGTCGTGGGCGCCGACGGTGATGTCGGGGCCCTCCCCGGTGGGAACCTGGGCCAGGAAGTCGGCGCGGATGTCCTCGAAGTTCTTCACCACGAGTTCCACCTCGATGCCGGTCTCATCGGTGAAGGAGGCGGCAGCGGACTCCACGGCCGGCTGGCGGTTCTCATCCACCCAGATGAGCAGGGAACCGTCGGCGGCCGGAGCCTCTTCTTCCTCGGTTTCCTCCTCGACCGGGGCTTCGGTCTCCTCGGGTTCGGCCGGCTCACCGTTCGTGTCGCCGTTGCCGCAGCCCACCAGTAGGGCCGCCGAGGCGAGCATCGCGATCGGGATTGCTGTTCTGCGCATGTGATCATTCCTTCACTTGTGAAAGCCGGGCCGGTCCGGTGACGGGCCGTGGCGGGTAGGGGATGGAGGGGCACCCGGGGGTCAGTCGACCTCGGGTGAGTCGGGAACGGGGACGCGCACGACGGCGTGACCGCCGGCGGGTAGGTCCAGCGGACCGGACAACGGGGCATCGGTGAGCAGATCATGCGCACCGGACTCGAACGGCACGGTGGCCCCGACGTGGGAGTGGTTGAGGATGACGACGTAGTCGCTGCCGCTACCGTGCCGGCGCACCACTTCCACCTGCTCGGGAAGGGTCGACGGCGACAGTCCGGCGTCCGCGTAGGCGGCACCCAGGACCGGGGCCAGGTGCTCCACGTCCAGTTTGGTCGCCACGTACCAGCCGGTGCCGGAGCCGTGGCTGTGCCGGGTGATCGCCGGCATGCCGTGGCTGGCCGCCTCGGTGCCTGCCCGGCCGTCCCCTGCGGCGGCGCCACCGGCGCTGCCGGGTGCGGAGTCGCCGTCGGGCGCTGCGGCGGCCGGGGTACCGGCGCCGGCGTCACGGTCCTGGAAGTAGCCGGGCTCGGCCGCCGGGCCGCTGGCGAAGGTGGCCAGCACCTGCGCGCCGTGGGTGATGACCGCTTCCTGCCAGGTGTCCACGGGCAGTTCGCGCACACCGCCGTCCGGTTCGGGCCAGCTGAGCGCGGCCCGCTCACCGGAACGCATCGGCAGGAACTCCTCCACGCTGACCCCCAATGCCTCCCGCAACGGTGTACCGAACCCGCCCTCGTGGACCGCGTCGTGCTCATCGACCACTCCGGAGAAGAACGACACGACCAGTGTGCCGCCTTGGGCGACGTAACGGGTCAGATTCGCCGCTGCCGCGTCGGTGAGCAGGTAGGAGGCCGGGGCCACCACGAGTCTGTAGGCGCTCAGATCGGACTCCGGGTGGGCGAAGTCGGTGGTGATCCCGTCGCGCCAGAGGCGTTCGTAGTAGGCGCGGATGCGCTCCTTGGCGTCCACGTCCACGCTCGGGCGCCACTCCAGGGACTGGGCCCAGTGCGACTCGGTGTCCCACAGGATCGCGGCCTCGGCCCGCACGGTGGAACCGGCAATCTCGCCCAGTTGGCCCAGCGTGGTGCCGAGCCGGCGCACCTCGCGCCAGATCCGCGAGTCGGTGCCGGCGTGCGGGAGCATCGCGGAGTGGAACTTCTCGGCGCCGAAGCGGGAGGCCCGCCACTGGAAGAAGCAGATCGCATCGGCCCCGCGGGCCAGGTGACCCAGGGAGTTGCGGGCCATCTCGCCGGGCCGTTTGGCCACGTTGCGCGGTTGCCAGTTCACTGCGGAGGTGGAGTGCTCCATCATGATCCACGGCTTGCCACCACCCACCGAGCGGGTCAGGTCCGCGGCCAGGGCCAGGCCGATGTGGCCTTGCGGGTCGGCGGCGGTCAGGTAGTGGTCGTTGGAGACGATGTCCACTTCCTCGGCCCAGGCGAACAGGTCCGTGGTGGGGCATTCGTTCGCCATGAAGTTGGTGGTGATCGGCTGGCGCGCGTGTGCCCTGATCGCGTCACGCTCGGCGATGTAGCACTGGCGCAGCTGGTGGTCGGTGAAGCGGGCGAAGTCCAGGCTCTGGGACGGGTTGCCCACCGACGGCGTGGGTCCGGGCGGGTTGACGTGGGACCAGTCGGAGTAGGCCTGACCCCAGAACGCCGTGCCCCAGGCCCTGTTCAGCCCGTCCAGGTCGGTGTAGCGCTGCTGCAACCAGAGGCGGAACTCCCGGGCGGCGTTGTCGGAGTAGTCGGCTCCGACCGGCGCTCCGTACTCGTTGTGCACGTGCCACATCACCACCGCCGGGTGGTCGGCGTACCGCTTGGCCAGTTCCGTGGCGATCCGCACCGCGGCGGTGCGGTACTCCGGGGCGTTGGGCGAGGCCATCCCCCGCGAGCCCGGTCCCAGCGGCACTCCGTCCCGGGTGCGCACCCGGGCCTGGGGATAGGCATGGTAGAACCAGGCCGGCGGGGAGGCGGTCGGGGTGGCCAGGTCCACCGAGATGCCCCCGGCGTGCAGCAGGTCCAGCAGGTCATCGAGCCAGCCGAAGTCGAAGACGCCCTCCTGCGGCTCCATGAACACCCAGGAGAACATTCCCAGGCTGACCATGTTCACCCCGGCCTGACGCATCAGGGCGACATCGTCCTCCCAGGTCTTCCGCGGCCACTGCTCGGGGTTGTAGTCCCCGCCGAACGCCACCGTCGGAATGCCCTTCCACGGGCTGGTGATCATGCACGCTCCATCAACTCGGGGTCACCGGCGCCCCCGAGAAACAGAAGCGCCGGCGTCAACTGGGATCGTGCACAGCCTAGCGGCGATCACCAGGGTTGTAACCCGCGAGTATCGTGCCGTAACCAAACTGTGACCGCGCACAGTCTCACCAGGTGAGTTTTGCCTGATCTCGGGGTGAGAACGGGTCTAAAGTCCGTTCTGTGACCGTGCACCGTCGTCCTACGATTCGCGACGTCGCCGCCGAGGCGGGCGTCTCGCGAGGGACCGTGTCGCGCGTGATCAACGGCGGGCACTGGGTCTCCCCGCAAGCCCGGGCGGCGGTGGAGCGGGCCATCCGGGTGACCGGCTACCGGGCGAACCAGCATGCTCGCAGCCTGGTCACCGGCCGAGCGAACTCGGTGACGTTCCTGCTCACCGAACCGCAGCAGTTGTTGTTCACCGACCCGACGTTCGCGGTGCTGCTGCGCGGTGCCGCCGAGGCGCTGTCCAGCCGGGGCATGACGCTGGTGCTGCTGGTGGCCTCCACCGACGCCGAGCGGGAGCACGTGGCCCAGTACGTGGGGGCCGGGCACGTGGACGGGGTGCTGCTGATCTCCTCCCATGAGCAGGAGCCACTACTGGACTCCCTGGTGGCGCTCAACGTCCCGATGGTGGCCTGCGGAGTGCCGCTCGGGGCGGAGGACCGGGTGCCCTCGGTTGCCGTCGATGAGGTGGGTGGCGCCAGGACCATGGTGCGCCACCTGCGCGAGCGGGGACGGCGCCGGATCGCCACCATCACCGGTCCGCTGGACACCCCCGGTGGCAAGTTCCGCCTGGCCGGGTACACCGAGGAACTGGGCGATGACTTCGATGAGGCGCTGGTGGCGCACGGGGACTACTCGGCCGAATCCGGTTCGGCGGCGATGGCCCAACTGCTGCAGCAAGCCCCGGATCTGGATGCGGTCTTCGCCGCCTCGGACCTGATGGCCGCCGGGGCACTGACCACTCTGCGCAGGGCCGGCAAGGTGGTGCCCGACGACGTGGCAGTGGGAGGCTTCGACGACTCCGGCATGGCGGGCACGCTCGACCCCCCGCTGACCACGATGCATCAACCTTTCGCCCAGATCAGCACCGAGATGGTCACCCTGTTGCTGGACATCATCGACGGCGCGGGGCCGAAGTCGGTGACGATGCCGGTGGAACTGGTGGTCCGCGCGAGCACGTGAGGGATGCGGCTCACCACCGCACGCGGTTCATCATCGCACTCGGCTGACGGCGGCTCGTGCGCTCCAGGAGTCGGGTCCGAGCAACTGCTCAGTGCTGCGGTGGTATGTGGAAGTCGATGGCGTTGTCGCGTACGACGCCGTTCTCATCTCCGACCGTGGCGATGGTGTACGGATCGAGGTTGAGGGTGTCCCCGGCATAGACGGGCATCGAGCCGGTGTCCGTGATCGACGTGCCTTCACCACGGCGGATGGCGTTGATCCACTCGAGGTAGGGGTAATGGTCGATGCAGAATCGGGCTGCGATTGCGGACATGGTGTCACCGGGTGCGGCGACATAGGCCACGGGCTGGTCGTGTTCGTCGTGGATGGCCTCGCCCCTCGCGCCGTCGATCGGACCGACGTCGCGCAGTTCGGAGTACCAGTACCCGTGGACACGCTCGTCGGTGTCGCCGGACCGCGGCTCCAGGCTGGGTAGGCCCTCGCATCCGGCCCCGCCGCGCTCAATCCCGTTGCCCACCGCAGGGCACCTCACGCACAACCGTCGCCGAAGCCAGCATTGCTCGGCTGAAGCAGCCGGTTGAGCCGAACAATGCTGACTTCGACAGGTGAGGGATACTCACCCGCCCCAGCGGCGCCGGGTGGAGGCGGACCGGATGACGGCGAGCAATCCTACCAACCCCACGAGCACGAACCCGGACGTGGGCGCCATGCTCACCCCGATCAGGGCGACCACCAGCAGCGTGAGGCTCACGGACCACGGCAGCGGCCCGGCGCGTTCGAGCACCGTGATCGCCACACCGGCTACCAGGCCCACCAACCCGGTCATCAGGAACCATTGGACCACCGCCCGCTCTCCGGTGAAGGCCCCCGCCCATCCCTGCCGTGCGGCATCGGTCAGTTCAGATCCGCCGACCACCACGGCGACCACCGTGTGCAGCACGCACACGCCGATCAAGGCCGGTCCCACCAGGGAACGTGGGGGTTGCTCGGGCTTTGCAGGTGCGGAGGCATGGGGGCCGGCATCGGTCATGACCCCATGCTCCCAGCGGCGCCGGCGGGTCCGGAAGTGGCAGCAGTCACGGGCCTTCGCCCAGCACCGCTCCACTGTGGGCGCCGGTAGTTCGACCTTCGGGTGGGTCCTCCAGTCGGGCTGGATGCAAGGGCTGGCCGTCGACCGGCCAACCTCTGACCGCGGGGCTGGGGCCGGCGCGCGGACCGAACCACCCTGGCGGACATCGACCGAGGCGGTCGGCGTTCCGGCCGATCTCCTCTTCCCGGGCCAACCCTGACGAACGAGCACCCATGTCAGTTCTGAGCGCGTGGCACCATCGCGGGGGAGTCCCGAGCTTCTTGACGTCGGAAAGTCAGCGGCGGCACCCCGACCCGGCACCGGAACAACCGGGAGAAGTAGCCGGGATCGTCATAGCCCACCTGGCGCGCTACCGCCGAGACGCTCATCGGAGTCTCGGCCAGCAGGACCTGGGCCCGGGAGATCCTGACCTGGATGATGAACTCATGCGGACTCAGGCCAGTTGCCTCCAGGACGTGAGCGCGCAGGGCATCCTCGGTCAGCCCCAGCTGCTGGGCACGCTCGACCACTGACATCTGTACGAACGCCGATGCCATCATCGTCTCAATGACAGAATCCGCCCGGGACTTCACCGAGACCACTGCCTCGGCGGCCACTCCGATCAGGTGATGCGTCGTGGTCGCGGCGATCAGCGCGGCCCGCTCGTTCGGCGTCGCCAACACCGAACGGAGTTTGGCGAAGGACGGGGCAATGTCCTCGTGCAAGCCGGTCCGGGCAGGAGCTACCGGAACGGACTGGGACCAGGCGCCCACGCTCTCCATGGCACGTGCGCTGATTCCCTCGAAGAGCACCCAGTGCTCACGCCATCCCTGGCGGTCCGGTCCGTAGTCATGAGGAACACCCGGAAAAAGCCACATAACCGCCGGCGCCTGGACGCTGTGCCGCCTGCCGTCCGTGCCTGCGAACTGCCCTGAGCCCTCAGTAACGAACACCAAGGCGTGCGTCGCCAAGCGCCGACGAGCCCTGGTATGTCGCAAGAAGCCAGTCTGCTCGCCCGCTCCTCGACAACTCAGCGAACCATCGCGCAGGGCGCGGGAGACACTCAGGTAGGCGGCCCAATTGGGCTCGCGATGAGGGGCCATGGAACGGCCAGCATAGTCCAAGTCCTCTTCGTCGATCCTCTATATCCCCGACGTCGTAGCACGGCTAGCGTGCCACCATGCTCACCTCGAACGGCTACACGTTGGCCCCCGGGTCGAACCGGCTCGGCCGGCTGCAGGAAACCCCCGACCACGAACTCCAGAACCGAGATGCCCTCTGGGACCGGATTCGTGATCAGGGATATCTCCTGCTGCGCAATCAGATCCCTGCCGCGGATGTGCTGGCCTTCCGGCAGTACTACTTCTCCCGGCTAGCAGACAGCGGACTCGTCCGTGAGGGAACCGAGCCGATCGAGGGCATCGCTTCCGGGGACGGTATCGACCCCGGACTGTACCGCCAGGCGCTCTTCGGGGAGATCGTCTCGTCCCAGGAGTACGAGGCGCTGTGCACCCATCCGGCTGTGCGGGATTGGTTCGAATGGTTCCTCGGTGCCGACACCCACCTGCACAAGCGCAGGATCCTGCGGCATACTCAGCCTGGCGAGAACGGTATCGGGACCGCGACCCAGGCCCATTACGACCTGGTGTATCTGCGAGAGGGCACCGATCGGGTGCTCTCGATGTGGATCCCGCTCGGCGACTGTCCCGTGGACCTCGGTGGATTGATCTATCTGGAAGGCACTCATCACGCGATCATGGCCGAGGAGGCCGAAAGGCGGCTGAAGCGCCCGGCTGCTTCGATCACCGCCGACCTCCCGGCACTCGCCGATGAATACGACTCCCGATGGTTGGTCACCGACTACGCCGCCGGGGACGTCGTCGTGCACTCTGCCCACGTGATACACGCCGCGCTGGACAACGTCAGGACCGACGGGCGGATGCGGCTGTCCACGGACATTCGCTACCAGCGCGCATCGGACCCCATCGACTGGCGGTGGCAGCAGCATTGGCACGACCGCGACGGTCTCTGAGAGATCGCAGGTTCCAAGACATCGGCGATTCCACGGCATCGGCGCGACAGCGTGGAGCGATAGAGCCCCTCAACGGTTGTGTGCGGCCAACCACCCGGCCAGGCGATCTGGACGGTCGGTGATGATGCCGTCCACACCGAGGTCCACCAACGAAGCCCACTCCGAGGGCTCGTTCGCCGTCCAGGCCATCACCTGCTGCCCCGCAGCGTGGATCTCCGCGAGCACATCCGGTTGCTCCAGCAGCAGGCTGAACCGGGGATTGCAGGCCACCACGCCCAGGTCGGCGCACAGATCGCGAACCTGGGCGTCATAGGTGGAGGTCAGATACCCACGGCGCAGATCAGGCGCCAGTTCGCGCACCATCTGCAGCAGATTCACCGCAGCGCTCTGCACGAGGACCCGCTCACCCAGGCCGGCATCGCCGATCTGGGTGAGGACCCGCACCAGTGACTGCTGATCCCACGGGGCCTTGAGTTCCAGGAGTAGGTCCAGACCAGGGCGGCGTTTCATCAGAGCCAGTACCTCACCCAACAGCGGCATCGGCGTCCCGGCGAATGCGGGGTCGAACCACGACCCCGCATCCACCCGGGCGATCTCGATGGCATCCATGTCCGCCACCGCGCCGCTCGCGTTACTCGTGCGGTGCAACGTCGCGTCATGGATGAGCAGCGGCTCCCCGTCCCCAGTTGGACGCAGGTCGATCTCGATCATGTCCGCGCCGACGCTGGCCGCGAGTGCCGGCATCGTGTTCTCCGGCGCCACCGAGGAGTTGCCCCGGTGAGCGATCACGAGCGGTGTCACAGGTACGGCTCAACATTCTCCTCGTAGGCCCGCTCCAACTGACGGGTCACAGTGGGCCAGACGTCCTCGGCGTTCGCGCCTTCGAGAATCAGCTGCTCCATGCCGTCGGTAATGATCTGGTCACCACCGGGGGTGAACACCCGGACCCAGTCCTGGGTCCGGGTGCGTTCCAGTTGGTCCACCGAGGTGCGGAACTGCGGCGTCTCCTCGTACAGCGCCGCCATGGTCTCGCCCTCGATCGCCGAAGTCCGCACCGGCATGTAGCCGGTCTCAGAGGAGTAGGCGGCGGTATTATCGGCGTCGGTGAGGAAGGCGAGGAACATCGCCGCAGCCAGTTGCTGCTCGGGGGTACGCTCCGAGGCGATGGCCACGCCGGTCCCGCCGGTGGGTACGTTCGGCCCGTCGACCGGGCCGCCGGGCAGGAAGGCGGCTCCGACCTCGAAGTCGGCAGCCTCCAGATGTGCGGTCAGCGAACCGGTGGAGCCGATCAACGAGGCGAACACGCCGGACTGGAAGTCGGCGTTGGTGTCGGAGCCGAAGTCTGCGAAGTAGTCGTCGCCGGTGAACATGTCCCGCACGAAGTTCCCTGCGGCCAGGGACTCCTCGGTGTCCAGGGTGACCTCCCACTCCTCGCTCATCTGAGCGCCCATCCCCCAACTGAGGTTGGAGTACCACCAGGCCGCCCACGAGGGACCGATACCGGTACCCATCGGTGCCCCGTTGGAGGGCACCACATCCCACAGCGCCTCGGACCATTCCTGCAGTTCGGCCCAGGTCTCCGGACCGCGGTCGGGCAGGCCGGCCTGCTCCCACAACTCGGTGTTGTAGTAGAACAGCGGCGTTGATCGGGCGTAGGGGGCTGCGTAATGCTGCCCCTCGTAGGCGTAGTCCTCCCAGAACGTCTCGACATAGTCGCCGATGTCCACGCCGAGGTGCTCGAATACGCCGTCGATCGGCAGGATCTGGCCGTTGACGAAGTAGCGGAACCACCACACGTCACTGGCTCCGACGAGTTCGGGCACCTCGTCGGTGCCCGCCGCGGCCTGGAACCGCTGGGCGATTTCGTCGTAGTTCGCTCCGGCGGTGACCAGGTCCACCTCGATGCCGTGCTCAGCGGTGAACGCATCGATAACGGACTGTTCCCACTCGAGGGTGTTTCCGGGGTGGTTGGACCACCAGGTGATCCGCTCGGCCGGCTCGACGCCGTCCCACTCGGTCTCCTCGTGTTCCTCACGACCGGTGTCACCGCCCACGCTGGGGCCAGCACAGGCGGCTAGCAAGCCGCTCGCGGCGGCGACGCCGCCCAGGGCCAGCACGTTTCGCCGGCTGGGCTGCCAGAGCCTCCCGTCGTCGGGTGGCGTCCACAAGCGGGAGGATCGGCGAGAGTTCTTGGACATGTGGGTGCTCCTTGTGGGTGGGTGCTATCAGCCAGTGACGGCGCCGGCGGTGAGGCCGGCCACGAGTCGGCGTTGCAATATCAGGAAGACGAGCAGGATCGGCAGCGTGACGAGAGTCGTGGCGGCCATCAGCACGCCCCAGTTCTGGAGTCCCTCGACGCGTTGCAGCAGGGTCAGTCCGACCGGAAGCGGCATGGTGTTGGGGTTGTCGACCACGAGCATGGGCCAGAGGTATTCATTCCACTCGCCCACGATCGACACGAGGCTCACGGCGGCGATGGTCGGCACCGACATCGGCACCACGAACCGCCAGAGCCTCCGGAAGTGACCGGCGCCGTCGACCTCTGCGGCCTCCAGCACCGAGATCGGCAGGGACAGGAAGTGCTGGCGGAACAGGAAGGTGCCGAAGGCGCTGGCCAGTCCGGGCACGATGATCCCCTGATAGCTGTTCAGCCAACCCAGATCGGCGATCAAGGTGTAGTTCGGGATGATCGTGATCTGGCCCGGAATCAGCAGGGCGAAGAGCACCAGGATGAAGAAGGCCTTGCGGAACGGAATGTCCACGAACACCAGGGCGTATGCGCAGCAGAGTCCGAGCAGGACTTTCAGCCCCGCACCGACGATGGTGATGAAGACGCTGTTCAGGAACATCCGGCCGATCGGGATGGAACTGGCGACCATCCGGAAGTTGTCGAAGTTCCAGTTCTCCGGCAGCCAGATGAGGGGCATGGAGTACAACTCGTTCGGGGCCTTGAAGCTGGCCAGGAGCATCCAGATCAGCGGTACCGACATCACCAGCGCCGCGGCGATCATGGTGCCGTAGAGGCCGAATCTGATCGGGACCCGCAACAGGCGGGCACGGGCGGACGTCCTGCGCTGGCCGGCGTGCTCGACCGGTGCTTGGGTCCTGTCCTCGGGTTCGGATGCGGTGAGCGTGTCGGTCATGAGTAGTGCACCTTCCGCTCCACGAACTTGAGTTGAATCGCCGTGATCACCAGCAGGACGATGAACAGGATCGTCGCGGCCGCTGAGGCGTAGCCGGCCCGTCCGGTCTGGAAGCCTTCGACGTAGATCTGGTACATCAGCGTGGTCGTGCTGCCCAGCGGCCCGCCGTCAGTCATCGCGCGGATCAGGTCGAAGGACTGCAGCGAACTCAGCATCGTGGTGATCAGCAGGAAGAAGGTCACCGGACCGAGGAGCGGGAAGACCACCGACCAGAACGTGCGGAACCGGCTCGCCCCATCGATCGCCGCGGCATCCCGCAGGTCCTGGGGCACCGCCTGCAGGCCGGCCAGGTAGATCAGGGCGACGTAGCCCATGTTCTTCCACAGGTAGACGATGATGATCATCACCAGGGCCCAGGGTGTTGTGGAGTACCACTCCGGCGATGTCACACCGATCCAGTCCAGGAACACCGAGAGCAACCCGTACCGGGGGTTGAATATGTACAGCCAGAGCATGCCGACGGCGATGCCGGAGAGGACGTAGGGCGCGAAGGCCACGGTCCGGGCGACCCCCCGACCCATCAGTTTCTGGTTCAGCAGCAGCGCGAGGAGTAGGCCGAGCACCAGGCCACCGCCCACGGTGGTCAGTCCGAAGACGGCGGTTGTGGTCACCACGGTGGGCGTACGCGGGTCGCCCAACCATTCAACGTAGTTGCCGAAGCCGATGAACCGGGCGACGCTGGAGCCGAGGTTCCACTGCAGCATCGAGTAGTAGAAGCTGAGCAGCAGCGGTCGATAGGTGAAGATCAGCAAGATGGCGATGTTCGGCCCGGCGAGCAGTGCGAACGCAATGATGTTGCGTAGACGCACCCGAGAGCGCCGATTCTGCGGCACCGGGCGGGCAACCGCGGTGGCGCTCTGGGCTGCGAGCGCCGGGGCAGGAGCAACTCTGGTCATCTGCGTGGGGGCCATTCGATCGGGAAGGTGGCAAGACGCTAGCAACAGAGTCCACATATACGGGACGCAATTTCCAAAAAGTCCCATAGTCGGTAATTGAGTTCCTCCGGTCCCGCGCGTCGTGCCGCGATCCGTTAAAGCGTCCGACGGCGATGCTGCAGTTGCGGTGTTATCAAGGGTTCGGAAGCCATTGGCGGGCTGCTTGAAGGCCCTCCGCCGATGCACAGCCTGGTCCCACCTACGCGCTCCCGGATAGGACTATCGTCGAGCAAGTCGCCAATGCCGGGGTGAACTCCATCGGCCAGGCCTGTGCTCACAAGGCGGTCGGTTACTCTATGCGCATGTGCGCAACTAAGCGAGTAGCCTCGGACAGTCCCTACGTCGAACTGGCGGTCGAGGTCTTCGCGATGCTTGCCGATGCCACGCGGGTGCGGATCATCCTGGCTCTATGGGATGGCGAGTTGGCAGTGAAGGAGTTGGCCGAGATCGTCGGCAAGTCCTCGGCCGCAGTGTCGCAGCATCTGGCCAAGATGCGCTTGGCGCGCATGGTGACAACCCGGCACGACGGCACCCGGGTCTTCTACCGGCTCGCGAATGAGCATGCCCGTCAACTCGTCGCGGATGCTGTCTATCAAGCCGAGCACGCCGTGGACATACACCCGGCCCATCACCGTCGTCCCTCCGCGCAGCCCGGGCATGGGATTTCCGATGCTTGAGGTCCTGCGCAACGCTGCTTACGCCAGACTCTTCCGCGCCCAGGTCATCGCTCTCCTGGGCACCGGACTGCTGACCGTCGCTCTGGGGCTGCTCGCCTTCGACCTGGCAGGTGTGCAGGCCGGCGTCGTCCTGGGAACCGCGCTGACGATCAAGATGCTGGCCTACGTCGGCGTCGCGCCGCTCGTCTCGGCGATCGCCCACAAGGTCCCGCGGAAGACGCTGATGGTCGGGGCCGATCTCGTGCGCGCCCTCACCGCGCTCTGCCTGCCGTTCGTGGACCAGGTCTGGCAGATCTACGTCTTGATCTTCGTTCTCCAGGCGGCCTCGGCCACCTTCACTCCCACGTTCCAGGCCGTCATTCCCGAGATCCTGCCCGATGAGGCCCAGTACACCCGGGCGCTGTCCCTCTCCCGCCTGGCCTACGATCTCGAGGCACTCCTCAGCCCGGTCATTGCCGCCGCACTGCTGACACTGGTCGGTTACCACAACCTCTTCCTGGCCACGGTCGCAGGATTTCTCGGCTCCGCACTTCTCGTGCTGGCCACCCGATTCCCGCCGTCCATCCCCGATGCGGCGGGTGCCTTCGGCGAACGGCTGACCCGCGGTGTGCGGGTCTTCGCCAAGCGTGATCAACTGCGCAGCCTCATGGCGATGAACATCGTGGTTGCCTGCGCCACCGCGATGGTCCTGGTCAACACCGTGGTCCTCGTGCGCGGTGTCCTTGGGCGCTCCGACGCCGAGGTCGCGGTCCTGTTGGCCGCCTACGGTGCCGGATCGATGCTGGTGGCGCTGGCCCTGCCCCGAACCCTGGACCGCATTCCCGACCGTCGCGTCATGCTCACCGGAAGCGCTCTGCTGCCCCTGGGCCTGGCTGCAGCCTCGGCGTTGATCGCCCTGGCACCCCAAGCCTGGGCGGCACTGCTGTTGTTGTGGTTCGTCCTGGGCGCAGCCACCTCCTCGGTACTCACCCCCTCGGCCCGGCTGCTGCGACGCGCATCGACCCAGGCCACCCGCCCCGCTGTCTTCGCCGCTCAGTTCTCCCTGTCCCACGCCTGCTTCATCCTCACCTACCCGCTCGCCGGTAGCCTCGGCGCCCACCTCGGCCTCCCCGCAATCGCACTCGTCCTCGCCGCAATTGCCATCACAGCGGCCGTCCTGGCACGCGTCGCGTGGAAGCCGGGTGCCACCGATGTCCAGGAGCCGGTCGATGCGGGTGCACGAGCCACTTGAGCCCGGTTGATTCGGAGTGGCAAGCACTAGGCGACCCGCTGACTGCTGTTCGTTCCATTGCCACTCCAATCGTTGCGACTGCGGACGCTCCGTGGTTGGGTAACCACCGTGGGACAAGGAGCCACGCCGGCACACCGTCGACCCGCTCGGCCTGGTCACCGTCGCGGCCGCACCTACCTGCTAGCCACCAAGGCAGACGGCTGGGTTCTCCTCGACGTGACCTTCGAGGATCTCCGACACGCTGCATGGGCCCTCTGGCAGTTGGGCACCGCTGCTGAAGTCATCCGTCCGACATCACTGCGGGCTGCCCTCGGATAGCGAGCGGCGGAACTTGCGGAGCGGTACGCCGACCCACGCTAGGCTGGCGCCATCGCTCAGGATTCGAGAAGCGGACCCCAGTGCATCGCTCTAGCGTGGGCCCGATCAGCCACGAGAGGAGTACTGATGACAGACAACGCATCCGGTGGGTTCACTGACGTCGAGTTTGCTGCGATCAAGGAGCGCGCCGCAGAACTGCGCGCAGAGAAGGGAGGCAAGAAGGCTGCGGCCGCGTTGGAGGATCTGCTGAAGAGTATCGAGGCGATGCCGGAGGACCAGCGGGTCATCGCCGAACGCATCCATGTCATCGTCTCCGAGGTCGCGCCGGACCTCCGGCCGAAAACCTGGTACGGACAGCCGGCTTGGACGAACGCCGAAGGCAAGGTGGTGGTGTTCTTCCACTCTGCCGCCAAATACGGCACCCGATACAACAGCCTGGGGTTCGAGGAGGCGTCTCACCTCGACGACGGGGTCATGTGGCCGACGTCATACGCGATCACCGGCCCCCTCGACGTCGCCGAAGAGAAACTGATCGCTCAACTCGTAAGGAAAGCGTCGGGATCAGCGAACTCAGCGCCCGGCGTGTAGGCCGTCCTCCACCACCGCGAGCGCCGCAGGTCCCGACCGGCAGCCTCATCGGCCATGATTGACCGATGGCCTTCGCAGAGGAGTTGCTTCACCGGCACATCGACGCCTTCAACGCCGGCGATGCCGATCGCCTTCTCGCTGATTTCACCCCCACGGCCACGTGGGTCACCGGTGACTACACCGTGCTCGATGGCGGACTCCGGTCCTTCTTCGAAGGAGCGATGCGTTCCATCAGGCCGCGTCTCACGCTCAGACGCACGATCGACGGCGGGAACACGGTCGTTGCGGAGATGACCGAGACCTGGACCCATGGCGGCGAATCGAAGAGCGCGGCCCTCGTCGCCGTGTTCGACCTCGTCGGGGGAAAGATCGACAAGGCCAAGATCTATCGCGAAGGGTCGGCAGACGTCTAACAACTGCAGGGGCAGCGCCCCGCCGGAGCACGTCAAAACGCCGCGGGCGGCGACGGCGCACTTCCCCTTGCGCTATCACCACCCGCGGCGGGTGGAACGGATTGCCCGGACCGGCCTACGCCTGGTCCGGACAATCCGGGTCTAGAAGTCCCAGTCGTCGTCCTCGGTCTCCTCAGCCTTGCCGATCACGTAGGAGGACCCGGAGCCGGAGAAGAAGTCGTGGTTCTCATCGGCGTTCGGGGACAGTGCGGACAGGATCGCCGGGTTCACCGCAGTGGCATCGGCCGGGAACAGCGCCTCGTAGCCCAGGTTCATCAGGGTCTTGTTCGCGTTGTAGCGCATGAAGGCCATCACGTCCTCGGTCAGGCCCAGCGGGTCGTACAGGTCCCGGGTGTAGGCCTCCTCAACCTCGAACAGGTCCTGGAGCATCTCGAAGGTGTAGCCCTTCAGTTCATCCTGATGGTCGGCCGAGAGTCGCTCCAGGTTCTTCTGGTACTTGTACCCGATGTAGTACCCGTGCACGGCCTCATCGCGGATGATCAACCGAATGAGATCGGCGGTGTTGGTGAGTTTGGCCCGGGAGGACCAGTACATCGGAGCGTAGAAGCCGGAGTAGAACAGGAACGATTCCAGCATCACCGAAGCGATCTTGCGCTTGTACGGGTCGGCGCCCCGGTAGTGCGCCACGATCGTCTGGGCCTTGCGCTGCAGGTGCTCGTTCTCCACCGACCAGCGGAACGCGGCATCGATCTCGTTGGTGGAGATCAGGGTGGAGAAGATCGAGGAGTAACTCTTCGCGTGCACCTGCTCCATGAACACGATGTTGGACAGCACCGCCTCCTCGTGCGGGGTGATCACATCGGGGATCAGGCTGACCGCACCCTGGGTGCCCTGGATGGTGTCCAGCAACGTCAACCCGGTCAGCACCCGGGTGGTCATCGCCTTCTCGTCATCGGTCAGGGTGGCCCAGGACTGGATGTCGTTGGACAGCGGCACCTTCTCCGGCAGCCAGAAGTTCGACGTCAGCCGCTCCCAGACCTCCAGGTCCTTGGGGTCCTCGACCCGGTTCCAGTTGATCGCGTGGATCGGGCTGATGAGCGGATTGTCGCTGAGGGTGGAGGACTCAGGCGTAAGCGTGCTCAAGGGTTGTCTCCAATGCTTGGTGAACGGCGTCGATGTCCGATGGGGTGCCGAGCAGTTCGAATCGGTGCAGGTGCGGCACGCCCAACTTGCGGGCGATGATGTCGCCGGCGATGCAGAATCCGGCGCCGAAGTTGGTGTTGCCACCCGAGACCACACCGCGGCACAGGGAGCGGTTGTGCTCGTCGTTGAGGAACTTGATGACCTGCTTGGGCACGGCCCCGCGCTGGGTCCCGTGCCCGTAGGTGGGCGTGATGAGGATGTACTCGGTGTCCCCCACGTGCAGGAACTCATCGGTGGGGCGTAGCGGAATGCGCAGCGCCGGCACCCCCAGTCGTTGCACGAACCGGTGAGTGTTGTTGGACACCGAGGAGAAGTAGACGATGCCGGCCATCGTGATCAGGCCGTCCCTGCCGGCGGTCCGGCCGGCTGCTCGATCGTCATCTGGGGTTCCTTCGTCGCCTTCGGGTGTGGGTCATGTGTGGTGTGGGGCCCGACGGCGAGTGGCCGAGTGCGTCGGCCACTCACCGCTGGTCACGGGTCAGGTGGTCACAGCGTGCAACTGACGCAGCCCTCCACCTCGGTGCCGGTCAGCGCCATCTGACGCAGCCGGATGTAGTACAAGGTCTTGATCCCCTTGCGCCAGGCGTAGATCTGCGCGCGGTTCAGGTCCCGGGTGGTGACGGAGTCCTTGAAGAACAGCGTCAGGGACAGGCCCTGGTCCACGTGCTGGGTGGCCGCGGCGTAGGTGTCGATGATCTTCTCGTAGCCGACCTCGTAGGCATCGGCGAAGTACTCGACGTTGTCGTTGGTCATGTGCGGGGCCGGGTAGTAGACCCGCCCGATCTTGCCCTCCTTGCGGATCTCCACCGGCGCGGCGATCGGGTGGATCGAGGAGGTGGCGTTGTTGATGTAGGAGATCGACCCGGTCGGGGGCACTGCCTGCAGGTTCTGGTTGTAGATCCCGTGGGCCATCACCGAAGCCTTGAGTTCGCGCCAGTCGTCCTGGGTCGGGATGTGCACCCCGGCCTCGGTGAAGAGTTGACGCACGCGCTCGGTGGCCGGCTCCCACGCCTGGTCGGTGTACTTGTCGAAGTACTCCCCGGAGGCATAGGTGGAGTCGGGGAAGCCCTTGAACGCCTGGCCGCGCTCGATCGCGAGTTTGTTGGACTCGGTGATCGCGTGGAAGGCCACGGTGTAGAAGTAGATGTTGGTGAAGTCCACCCCCTCCTCCGAGCCGTAGTGGATCCGCTCCCGTGCCAGGTAGCCGTGCAGGTTCATCTGGCCCAGGCCGATGGCGTGGGATTCGTTGTTGCCCAACTCGATCGAGGGCACCGAGTTGATGTGGGTCTGGTCCGACACCGCGGTCAGGGCCCTGATCGCCGTTCCCACGGTCTTGCCGAAGTCCGGGGAGTCCATCGCCATCGCGATGTTCAACGAACCCAGGTTGCAGGAGATGTCTTTGCCGACGTGGGCGTAGGACAGGTCCTCGTTGTAGGTGGACGCGGTGGAGACCTGCAGGATCTCGCTGCACAGGTTGGAGTGGGTGATCTTGCCGGCGATCGGGTTCGCCTTGTTCACCGTGTCCTCGAACATGATGTAGGGGTAACCGGACTCGAACTGGATCTCGGCCAGGGTCTGGAAGAACTCACGGGCCTTGATCTTCTTCTTGCGGATCCGGCCGTCGTCGACGAGTTTGCGGTACTCCTCGGTGACGTTGATCTCGGCGAACGGCTTGCCGTACACCCGCTCCACGTCATAGGGCGAGAACAGGTACATGTCCTCGTTCTTCTTCGCCAGCTCGAAGGTGATGTCCGGGATCACCACGCCGAGGGAGAGGGTCTTGATCCGGATCTTCTCGTCGGCGTTCTCCCGCTTGGTGTCCAGGAATCGCATGATGTCGGGGTGGTGGGCGTGCAGATACACCGCCCCTGCGCCCTGGCGGGCCCCGAGCTGGTTGGCGTAGGAGAAGGAGTCCTCCAACAGCTTCATCACCGGGATCACCCCGGAGGACTGGTTCTCGATCTTCTTGATCGGGGCCCCGTACTCGCGAATGTTGCTCAGCAGCAACGCCACGCCGCCGCCGCGCTTGGACAACTGCAGCGAGGAGTTGATCGCCCGGGAGATCGACTCCATGTTGTCCTCGATGCGCAGCAGGAAGCAGGAGACCGGCTCCCCGCGCTGCTTCTTGCCCGAGTTCAGGAACGTGGGCGTGGCCGGCTGGAATCGGCCGGCCACGATCTCATCGACCATCTCGCGGGCGAAGTCCTCATTGCCGGCGGCCAGCGTCAGGGCCACCATGACGACCCGGTCCTCGAACCGCTCCAGGTAGCGCTTCCCGTCGAAGGTCTTCAGCGTGTAGGAGGTGTAGTACTTGAACGCCCCGAGGAAGGTCTTGAACCGGAACTTCTTGGAGTAGGCGTAGTCGAACAGGTCCTGGACGAACTCGAAGGAGTAGGCGTCCAGTATCTCGGTCTCGTAGTAGCCGTTCTCGATCAGGTAGTCGAGTTTCTCGCGCAGGTTGTGGAAGAAGACGGTGTTCTGGTTGACGTGCTGCAGGAAGTACGCCCGCGCCGCCTCACGGTCCTTGTCGAACTGGATGTTCCCGTCGGCGTCGTACAGGTTCAGCATCGCGTTCAACGCGTGATAGTCCATCGCGGGCTCGGCGAGCTCGATCTCCTCGCGCGTCAGTGTCGCTGCCACAGTTGTTCCCATCCCTCATGGACGCCATGCGCGTCCTCAGTTGTTCCAGTAGTCGAGTTGTCCGGAATCGGCTCCCGTCTCAGGTGCCGGCGCTTCCCGGTTGTGTAGTTGCGGTGCCGTTGTTCAGGTGATGGATAACAGAACCGCCCGGCCGGCTGAGTCCGACGGGCGGTCTGTGGGTGGCGGCCTCAGGCCGTGGCGGCCTGTGGTACCCGGGCCACGAGGGACTTGATCTTGTCGGGCCGGAACCCGGACCAGTGATCACCGTCGGCGAAGACGACCGGTGCCTGCTGGTAGCCCAGCGCCTTCACCGTCTCCAGCGCCTCGGCGTCGAGGCTGATGTCCACGATGGTGTAGTCCAGGCCGTGCTTGTTCAGCGACCGGTACGTGGCGTCGCACTGCACACATGCCGGCTTGCTGTAAACGGTGATGCTCATGCCGTTTCCCCTTCTTCGAATGCTGCCCGCTGGTCTGAGGGTCTGGCGGTTCCGCCACACAAATCACGAGCACGTAACTACATGGATGTTGTTCGCTCGACCACTATACCTAGTGGTGCGGAACTTACGTGGACCCTAGGTGTTGTGTCGTGCCGACGGGCGCGTCGCGCACGCGGCGTGTCCTCCACACCCCCTGCGGGGTTTCCTGTGGACGACGACGGCGAACCTGTGGATAGCGTGTGCGCCGCCTTGTGCACAACGTTGAGATGGCAACGATCGACCCCCTATGGTCCACATCCACAGGAGGAGGAGCCTCATCCAAGGAATCTGTGGGTCCACCGCGGTGTGCACAGGAACGCGCGGTGTCCACAACCTCCGACACACCCCGCGCCCGGCGTGTCCGCACCAGACCCGGAGAGTCCATCCTCAATCACCTCCACACCGGGCCGGGCCCGGCCGGACCCGAGTTGCGCCGTCGTGCATATTTTCCCACCGGCCACTGACATCGGCCGTGGACGTGGGCGGCTCCGGCCCGAGGACCGGACCTTCGATGGGCTCCTCTACCCATTCCGTAACCGTCCAGGTGGCAGCACAGTGGTGTCCATGAAGACACCACGTATCATCGCCGCCCTTCTCGTCGCACTCGGCGCCGGAACTCTCGTCAGCGCCTGCACCACCACCCAGTACAACTGCCAGAACAGCGCCTGCTCCATCACCCTGAGCGGTTCGGGTGCCAGCACCGAACCGGCCGGGTACACCGTGGAACTGCAGGGCTCGGACGGTCAGAGCGCCGACTTCTCCATCAACGGGCAGGCGGCAACGTGTACCGAGGGCGAGACCGTGGAGGTCGGTGGTTACAGCGCCACCTGCACCGAAGTGGGCGACAACCATCTGGTCGTCGACATCGCCTGATCGACCCCGGAGCGCCCGCGTAGGGCCGGAAGCGGCCGGTCAGGACGGGGCGACGTCGACGAGGACCTTCATCACCTCGGCCTCACCGTTACGACGGATCGCCTCACCCAGCGCCTCCAGGGGGAACCGGGCCGAGACCAACCGGTCAAGGTCGAGGTCGGCTGCCAGAGCGATAGCGGCCGGCCATGTATCGGTGTACCGGAACAGCCCCTCGATCTTCAGTTCCCGGCTCTGCACCAGGAACACATTCAGCGCCACCTCCTCGGCTGCCATCCCCACCAGGACCGCACGCCCGCCGCCGCGGAGGGCACGCAACCCAGCAGCGAGCACGCCCGGCGCACCAGAGGCGTCGATGAAGGCGTCGAAGGCCCCTTCGGGAGCCGTCTCCGTGAGCGGGTCGAAGACCTCGGTGGCGCCCATGTCCTGCGCGACCTCGCGGCGCGGCTGCACCGGATCGGCCACCACGACGTCGGTAGCCCCGAAGCCCCGGGCCGCGGCTGCACACAGCACCCCGATCGGTCCGGCGCCTGCCACGAGAACGCGCGATCCCGGGACCACGGCGGTCTTCCGCGCTGCGGCGATCCCCACCGACAGCGGCTCCAGCAACGCCACCGCGTCGTCGGAGTATCGCTCCGGCACCGGATGGGCGAGGTCCGCCGGCACGGTGACGTACTCGGCGAAGCACCCGTGCACCGGTGGTGCGGAGAGGAACTGCATCTGCGGGCACAGGTTGTACTGGCCGGTTCGACAGTGCCAGCAGTACCGGCACGGCCGCTGCGGCTCGATCGCCACCCGGCGCCCGATCAGTGAGTCGGGCCCGCCAACCTGCTCACCGGTGGCAACGATCGTGCCCGCGGCCTCGTGGCCGAGCACCAGCGGCTCGAGCACCTCCAGATCACCGACCCGACCGTGCTCGTAGAAGTGCACGTCGGAGCCGCACAAACCCACCGTATGGACGCGGATGAGGACCTCGCGCGGACCCGGAGCCGGAACCGGCCACTCCTCCAGGTGCAGTTCCCGCGCCCGGTGCAGCACCGCGGCACGCATGGTTCGCGGGACCGTCGTCGTCCTTCCCGTTGGTGTGTTCACGCAGGCACCCTACTGCGCGCCATCAACAGTCTCGAGGCGGACGAGGTCTCCGCCTGCGCGGGCGGAGGCATGGGCCGCTTCCAGGACGGCGACGGTGTGAGCCGCTTCCCTAGGATCCACCGGCACCGGACCGTGCCCACGTATTGCCGCGGCCAATTGGTGGTAGAACTCATCACAGGACTGCAACGGCGCCAAGTCACCGTAATGCTGAGTTGTCCCGTCCGCCCGCTCCAGGCGCAGCGAGGTGAAGTCATCACACATGATCGTGCCCTGCTCTCCGAAGACGGCCCACTTGGGCAGATCGAGCACATTCTCCCGGAAGATCTCGATCCGGGACAGCACCCCACCCCCGAAGCCGAGCCGCAGATCCAGATAGTGCTCGACCTCGTCGCCGGCGTAGGTGTGCATCACTGCCGAGACCGTCTCCGGCGGCTCACCGTGGAGGACGACTTGGTGATCGATCAGATGCGGCGCGATCAGGTAGGACACCCCGCCACCACCTCCTCGATGGGCCCAGGTGGCCAGGTCCGACCCGGCGTGCGGCCGGTCGGTACCCGCGACGACGTACTTGCCGCCATGCATCCGTCGTTCCTCGACGCGCCACACGGGCCCGACTTCGCCCTCGCCGACCAGCCGCCTGATCAACTGGAACGAGGGTTCCCATCGGCGGTTCTGGAAAACGGTCAGAATCCGGCCATGGGCCTGAGCCGCATCGAGCATCGCACCGGCCTGGGCTGTCGTGACAGCCATCGGCTTCTCCACGACGACATGCTTCCCAGCGGCCAGGGCGGCCACCGCGACCGACTCACGCAGATGGTGCGGCGTCGCAACCACGACCACCTCGACCCGGTCGTCGGCGATCAGGCCTTGCCAGTCCTGGTGGGCGACGGCACCGAAGCGGGCCGCCGCGGCTTCCCGGCGCTCGGCACGGGCGCTGGTCACCGCCACCAGCTCGAAGTCGTTCGACCCCGCCAGGGTGCCCTCGGCGTGGTAATGCCAGCCGCTGTTGCCCAAGCCGATCAGGCCGACGCCGATGCGCTCACCACTCATTCGGCGTCGTTTGCCGCACTGGTCTCGGCGGCGGATGGCCGGTACCACTCGACCAGCGCCGTCTGGGTCCACCGGGAGTCGCCGGCAGCCAACACATCCTCGAACACCCGCCGCAACGCCGCGGTGAACGGCATCCGCGCCCCGATGCTCTCCGCAGCCGTGAGGGCGTATCCCATGTCCTTGGAGTGCAGCGCCATCGTGCCGCTGGTGCCGTAGCGGCGCTGCACCATGGCCGGCAGTGTGCGTTCCAGCATCCGCGAGTTCGCGCCGGTACGGCGAAGTGCCTCCGGTAAGACCTCCAGGTCCACCCCGGCGTGTTCGGCGAAGCCGATGACCTCACCGATCACCCCCATGCCGACACCGCTGAGCACGTTCTGCACGAGTTTGACGTACTGCCCATGCCCGTGCGGGCCGACGTGCTCGGTGTGCACCGTGACCGCATCGACCCACGGCCGTACGGCCGCAAGCGCCTCGGCCGGCCCACCGGCGAACCCGACCAGGCCCTCGGGACCGTAACTGACCGGGATGTCGAGCACGTGCACCCCGCGGGCATTCCCCTCGGCGGCCAGGGCCTGGGAGCGTGCCGGGTGATTGGTGCTCATGTCGACCAGGTACGCCCCCCGGCGCAGCACCTCGATCGCGCCCTCGTCGAAGAGCACCTGATCCACGATCTGGGAGTTCGGCAGTGACAGCACGAACACGTCGGCCACGGCGGCAACGTCGTGCGCCGACGCTTGCACCGTGGCTCCGGCGCTGCCGGCCCGCTCCCGGGCGTCCGGATCCACGTCGTAGCAGTGCACGACCAGGCCTGCCTCGACCGCTGCGGCTACCAGATCTGCTCCGACGTTTCCGAGGCCGATGAGGCCATAGGTGTCGGTTCTGTCCTCGATGGTCATCGGCTTGCTGCTCCTCCTCCGTCGACGGCGACGGTCGTCCCCGTCATGAAACTTGCGTCATCGCTGGCAAGGAAGGCGATCGCTGCCGCGATCTCCTCCGGTTCGGCCAGCCGACCCAACAGATTCCCGCCCGTAGCACCGCGCATCTGCTCACGCGCTGCCTGTGGGTCGGCATGATCGTTGATGTGCATCTCGGTGATCGTGCCCCCGGGAGCCACCCCCAGCACGCGCACACCCTGCGGTGCCAGGGCCGCAGCCATTGACCGGGTGACTGAAACCAGCGCCGCCTTCGTGGCGTCGTAGATCCAGCGTCCCGCTCGGGACCGGTAGGCCGCCTCGGAGGAGACGGTCACCACCACCCCACGGGCCGCCACGAGAGCCGGGGCCAGTTGGTGGACCAGGTCGGCCATCCCGCGTACGTTCACGGCGAAGAGTTGGTCCCAGCCGGCGAGCCCCTTGCTCAGGAACGGATTCTCCTGGACACCGTCAACATGTACCGCCCCGGCACAGCCGATCAGACCGCCCAGTTGTGGGTACCGGTCCGCGATCTGGGTGACCGCTGCGGCGATCGAAGCCGGATCGGCGAGGTCGCAGCCGATGACGGCGGCGCTCCCCGCTGCGCTGCGCACCGCCTCCTCGGTGGTGGCGGCACCGGGAAGGTCCCGGTCGAGCAGGATCACGTGTGCACCCTCGGCTGCGAGCCGCTGCGCGGTGGCTCGTCCGATCCCGGAGGCCGCGCCGGTCACTGCGATGGCACGGCCGGCGAATCGCTGCGGATGCGCGTTCATCATTTGATTCCAGTGGTCGAGATGCCGTCGAGGAGGAGTTTCTGGAATGCCAGGAAGAACCCCAGCACCGGCAGTAGCGACAGCAGGGACATCGCGAAGAGTCCTCCGTAGTTCGAGGTGCCGGACGCATCCACGAACAATGCCAGACCGATGGGCACCGTGTAGTTGCCCTGGCTGGTGAGGTAGATCAGCGGGCCGAGGAAGTCGTTCCACGCCCAGATGAAGGAGAACGCTCCCGTTGTGGCCAACGCCGGCACCGACAGCGGCAGCATGATCTTCAGGAAGATCCGGGGGTGCCCGCATCCATCGATCCGGGCCGCCTCCATCAGTTCCTTGGGGATGAGCCGGAAGAACTGAACGAGCAGGAAGACGAAGAACGCCTCGGTCGCCAAGAACTTCGGCACGATCAACGGCAGGAACGTGTCCACCCAGCCCAGGGCGTTGAAGAGCAGGTACTGCGGGATCAACAACACGTGGAAGGGCAACATGATCGTGCTGATCATCAGCGCGAACCAGATTCTTCGCCCCCGGAACGGAAGCCGCGCGAACGCGTAGGCAGCCAGCGAACAGGACAGGATGTTCCCGGTCACGGTGAGGCCGGCGATGATGAGGGAGTTGAGGAAGAACGTTCCGAAACTGGTCTGTGCGACGGCGCTCCAGCCCTGGGCGAAGTTCTCCAGGGTGGGGTTGGCGACCCACAGGCTGTCCTCGACCAGCACCTGCTCGGAGGGTCGGAAGGCTGAGGACGCCATCCACAACAGCGGGTAGACCATCACGAACGCGGCAGCCACCAGGCCGACATGGATCAGCGTGCGCTGCGTATAGAACGGCACGGTGCCCAGTCGCCGTCGCGCCATCGCCGAGGTCGCCGCACTCATGACTCACCATCCCCGTAGAAGACCCAGTATCTGCCGCTCGCGAAGACCGCCGCGGTGGCCAGCGCGATCACGATAAGCAGCACCCAAGCCATCGCCGAGGCGTAACCGAAACGGGACTCGGTGAACGCCCGCTGGTACAGCAGCAGTGTGTAGAACAGGGTGGAGCCGGCCGGGCCACCGCTCCCCCCGCTGATGACGTAGACCTGGGTGAAAGCCTGGAACCCGCCGATGATGGCGAGGACCCCGTTGAACAGGACGATCGGGGAGATCGAGGGCAGCGTGATGTGCCGGAAGCTGCGGAACCGGCTTGCGCCGTCCAACGCCGCGGCCTCATAGAGTTCCGCAGGCACTTGACGCAGGCCGGCCAGGAAGATGATCATCGGGGCGCCGAACGTCCACACGTTCAACACCATGATCGTGATGAGCGCGGTGTCGGGGTGTCCGATCCAACTACGTCCGTCGATTCCGACCACCGACAGGACGGCGTTGATGAGGCCCGCCTCACCCCAGACGAATCGCCACAGCACCGCGATCGCCACGGAGCCTCCCAGCAGGGAAGGGACGTAGAAGATGGTGCGGTACAGCCCCAGTGCGCCGATCCCCTTGTTCAGCAGCGTGGCCACAGTCAGGGCGAACGCCAGCATCACCGGTACCGAGATGCCCACATACAGGAAGGTCACCTTGACCGAACCCCAGTACGCGGGGTCCACGGTGAACATCAGCCGATAGTTGTCCAGACCCACCCAGCGCATCGCCTGGAAAGATCCGGAGTAGTTGGTGAAGGACAGCGCCAGCGAGGCGAGCATCGGCAGGACCGTGATCCCGAAGAATCCGACCAACCAGGGGGACAGGAAGGCGTAGCCGGCTGCGGTGGTCCGAGCCGACTCGCTCCACGCGCGCCTCGCTCGGCGCGGTTTCGCGCTCGACGCCGCCGACGTCGGCGGTACCGAATTGCGCGGTTCGATGTCGATCATGTCAGACGCCTTTCCGGGGTGGGCGCAGGGTGCGCGCCCACCCCGATCTTGCCGCTCAGAGTCCGGAGAGCGCGGTCTCGACCTGGGCCATGAACGCGGCCGCAGCGTCCTCTGACGTCGACTGGCCGAACACCACCTCTTCCCACGCTGTGGACAGTTGGGTGATCAACGGTTGGGTACCGTCCGGCCACACGTCGATCACCGCACCGGATTCGCGCAGGTCGTCATAGAGCGTGATCCGGTCCTTGATCGACTCATCGACGTCCGGGCTCGCCAGCATCTCCTCCAGGATCGAAGTCACCGGCGGCAGGCCGGTCTGCGTCTGCAGGATGAACGCGCCCTCGGAGGAGTTGATGAAGAAGTCGATCAGCGCAGCCGAGTCGACCACGTTGGTGCAGTTGTCCGAGATCGCCCACGAGTTCGCACCGACAACCTGGGCGGGACCTCCGGTGGGCGCGGGGGCCAGCGAGACCTGGCCCAGATCGAGTTGATCCAGCGTCCGTTGGAAGTCGGGCATGTTGTTGTCACCGGTGAAACTGACCAAGAGCCGGCCGGTCGCCATCATGCTCTGCGCGGTGGGCACGCCCTGGTACTCAGCGGTGACCTCACCGGAGGGCGCGGCGCCCTCCTCGACGGCGCGCATCCACAGGTCGAACCAGTCCACCAGCGTCTGTTCGCTGAACCCTGCCTCACCGTCGTCGAAGAGGCTTTCCCCCCGTCCGATGGCGAAGACCTGGAACTGGGTGACCGAGCCTCCGCTGGCGTTGATCGCGAACCGATCGTCGGAGATGCTCGGCTGCGCCTCGATCGCCCAGTCCACATAGTCCTCCCAGGTCCCGCTTGGATCTGGTGGCGTGCCCCCTTCCTCCTCGATGAGGGGAACATTCAGAAGCGCACCCTCGTACCAGATGCCCTTCGGTATCGAGTAGAGGTTCCCGTCCGGCGCCCGCTGGCTCTCCAGAATCTCCTCCGGGATCCCGGAGACGTCGATGGTGCCGTCCTCGATCAGATCATCCAGTGGGAGGAGTGAGCCCCGGTCCTCGTACCGCGCCTGGTACCGGGACTGCATCGCGGGGATACACGGCAGGTTGTTCGCCGCTGACTGCACCGAAAGACGGTCCCAGTGACCATCGAAGGTGGTCGGTTGAGTCTCGATCGTCACGTCCGGGTTCTCTTCCGAGAACAGGTCGACCACTTCCTGAACCGCGGCGTTACGTTCATCGGAGCCGTACCAGCTGATCGTCACCGGACCCTCGTTGGGCAGGTCGTCGCTGGCGGTGCCACTGTCCGAGCCACATGCCGCAACGAGCGCGACGGAGGCGAGTCCCGCCACCACCGGTACGACTCGTCTACGGCCATGGATCGGTGCCATGGCCTCGTTGCCATTGTGCTTCATGATCATCCTCATCTCTCGAGATCAGAATCTGATAGGGGCAGATAGCGCGCAGCGATCTCAGCACCTGCGCGAAGGTCGGCGAGCATGGTGTCCTCCTCAATGAGGGGGAGCTCGATGACCACGTGTCCGTCGAATCCGGTTGCCAGGATTCGTGACAGAACTGCATCAAAGTCGACGGCGCCGGAACCGAAGCGAACGAAGGTGGCCGCTCCGGGTGCTGCGCAGTCCTTGAGGTCCACCTGGACGATCCGTCCGGCGAACTCCTCCACGATGGCGACCAGATCATGGCCTGAGGCAAGGAAGTGCCCAGTGTCCAGGCACATCCCCACCGCCGGTGTCTGCACCGCATCGAACAGGTCCCGGTAGTCCTGCGGGTGCTCGATGACGTTGCTGAAGTGGTTCTCCACGGAGATGGTCAGGTTCCGCTGTTCTGCTACCGGACCGATCAACGCCAAGAGGTCGATCAACCGCTCCAGACCGCCTCGTTGCCCGCGACCCGATCCGGTCGCCTTGATCACGCGCACGCCCAGGCGCTCGGCGGCTTCCAGCAGCCACATCCATCGAGCCGTCTCCCGCGCCAGGTCCGGTGCATCCGGCCCGGGGGCGAACGGAGAGATCTGCAAACTGGCCGGCGTGAGGTCATGCTCTCGGCATCGCGACACGATGCTGTCCAGACCAGCGGGCGTGAGGTTGCGGGCGTACCAGGCATTGAACTCGATCTGCCGGACACCGACCTGCTTGGCGTGGGTGAAAGTCCGGTGAAAGTCCTCGTCACCGAATCCGTCGAAACAGATGGTGGCGATGCTGACAGTCGCGGTGCTCATCGTGCACCTGCCGAGAAGTCAGGAATGTGCACACGCTCGCCATCGGCCATCGCCGACTGATGGGCGCAGATGCCCACCGAGGTCCAGTTCGCCGCTGTGACGGCGTCGATAGCGGAGGGGCGGGCCTCCACGATGCTGCGCACGAACTCGTGCGCCAGGTGCGGATGCGATCCGCCGTGCCCCCCGCCCTGGATGAAGGAGAGGTGCTCGTTGTCGTCGTCGTAGACGCCCTGCGTGGTGAACCCGGCGATCTCCTCCGGTAGCCGGCCGGCGAAGTCGGGGATCTCGATCGGTTCGGGGTCCTCCCCGACGTGCAGGATGTGACCACCGCCCTCGATCTGCTCCCACTCGAAGGACGCGCGGTCCCCGAAGACCGTGAAACTCTCGACGTACTGGTGGGCCGTCTCGAACAGGGATCGTGCAACCTCGGCGCCGAGAACCGAGTCCTTCAGGGTCAACAACGCACTCTCGACGGCGAACGGGGACCCGTACTTGCCGGCCAACTCCGGTGAGATGCGGCCGGATCCGAGGCAGACGACGCTCTCCGCCAGAGTGCCGGCCAATGCGAGCACCGGTCCGACCGCGTGGGTGGCGTAGTGCATCGGCGGCAGACCTTCCCAGTAGCCCGGCCAGCCGGCCATTTCCTGGTAGTGCGCGCCGCGGAGGAACTGGATCCTGCCGATGGTGCCGTTGTGGACGAGTTCCTGCACGTGCAGGAACTCCCGGGAGTACACCACCGTTTCCATCATCATGTAGTTGCGCTCGGCTTCTTCCGCCGCGGTCACGATGGCTTGGCACTCCTCCAGGGTCGTTGCCATCGGCACGGTGCACGCCACGTGCTTGCCCGCCCGGAGCGCGGCGATGGTTTGCCCGGCGTGGTCGGGAATCGGGGTGTTGATGTGAACCGCGTCGATGTCCGGGTCCTGGATCATCTCGTCGTAGTCGGTGTAGCGGCCCGGGACCCCGTACCGGTCTGCCGTCTGCTTCAGGGCACTCTCGCTGCGTTGACACACCGCGACCAACTCGGCATCGGGGTGCGCCTGGTAGATGGGTATGAACTCGGCGCCGAAGCCGAGACCAGCAATGGCTACCCGTACCTTCTCTGTCATCGTTGACCTCCTTGCTCTCAGATTAGGAAGCCGACTGACCCGAACTCCATGCGTGATCCAGCATTGAACCTTAGATTTGTTACATGAACGTCACGAGGGCATCTCGGCACGTGGCACTGCTCGTCGAGACCTCGAACGCCTACGCTCGCGGTCTCCTCGCCGGAATCCGCAAGTACGTGACCGACCGGCCCGGGTGGTCGATCTACCTTGCCGAGCACTCACGTCACGAGACCGACTTCTCCTGGTTGGAGGGGTGGCAGGGTGACGGGGTCCTTGCCCGCATCGAGAACACGGAGACAGCGGACTTCATCGGGCGGCTCGGGCTGCCGACCGTCGATCTGAGTGCTGCCCAATTGGTACCCGAACTGCCCGGTGTGGAGACCGACGACCGTGCCATTGCCCGCTCCGCGGTCCAGCACTTCGCTGATCGTGGCCTGACCAACTTCGCGTTCTGTGGGGATGCCCGGTTCCGATGGTCGACCAAACGCGGACACTGGTTCAGCGCGCATGTCCTCGCCCGCGGGAGCCAGGCTCACTCCTTCGAGATCCAGCCTTCCGGCATGCGCGCCACAGATCGGGACCGGCTCGCCACCTGGCTGCTCCGCCTTCCCAAACCCGTGGGAATTCTGGCCTGTTACGACATCGCCGGCCAAGAGGTACTCGAAGCCTGCAAGATCGCCGGCCTGCCGGTCCCGGACAGCGTGGCCGTGCTGGGGGTGGACAACGACGAACTCATGGTGAACCTCACGGCACCGCCGCTGTCCAGTATCGAACCCGACACCACCCGGACCGGCTATCTGGCGGCCTCGCTCCTCGATCAACTCATGAACGGGCACCGACTCGAGCCAGGGCTACGACTGATCGCCCCCGTGCGCACCGTGGCGCGGCAGTCCTCGGACATCCTCGCCGTCGACGACCCGCTCGTGGCCAAGGCACTGCGCTTCATCAGGGACCGCGGGCACGCGACCATCTCGGTGGAGCAGGTGCTGCGCCATGTCGGTCTGTCCCGTCGTGCCTTGGACTACCGGGTCCACGACACCGTGGGACGGACGGTCCACGGAGAGATCCTACGGGTCCGCATGGGGCATGTGGCCGAGTTGCTGACCTCGACCGATTGGACGTTGCCGCAGATAGCCGAGCGCCTGGATTTCAAGCACGCCGAGTACATGGGAGTGGCGTTCAAGAAGGCCACCGGGAAGTCGCCCGGTCAATACCGCCGCGACAGCAACGGCGCGATCGCGCGGCAGGATTTCGGGGTCCCGGCACCGGAGGAGGCGCCTACTGAGCAGACCTGATCCGAAGTGTCGGTCGGGGCGGTTCGGGCGTCGTCACCAGAACTTCGTGTCGTCGGCTTGGCCTCACCACGGTCATACCGTCGTCAGGGCCCCCACGATCGCGGCCAGGGACTCCTTGGCGTCGCCGAACAGGACCTGGGTGCGCTCGGCGAACAGCAGTTCGTTCGCGATACCGGCGAACCCCGGGCGCATCGAGCGTTTCAGGAAGATCACCTGTCCGGCCCGGTCGGCGTCGATGATCGGCATCCCGTAGATGGGTGCACCGGGATCGGTGCGGGCTGCGGGATTGACCACGTCGTTGGCGCCCACCACCACCACGACATCGGTGTTGGGCATCGAGGGGTTCACGTCGCCGGCCTCGACCAGCAGGTCATAGGGCACGTTCGCCTCCGCGAGCAGCACGTTCATGTGCCCGGGCATCCGTCCCGCCACCGGGTGGATGCCGTAGACGACGTCCACACCACGCTCGCGCAAGCCGGTCACCAACTCGGCGACGGTGTGCTGAGCCTGGGCGACAGCCAGCCCGTACCCGGGCACCACCACCACCCGGCGCGCATAGGCCAGGGTGATGGCCACGTCCTCCGCATCAGCCCTACGAACCGGACGATCGGAGGCCTCGGTGGATCCCGCCGTCGAACCCCGCAGCGCCCCGAAGAGGATGCCGGTGACCGACCGGCCCATGGCCCTGGCCATGGCGTGGGTGAGGATCGAACCGGCGGCGCCGACCAAGGTTCCGGAGATCAGCAGCAGGGTGTTACCCATCGCCCACCCGGAGGCCGCCACGGCCAGACCGGTCAGGGCGTTCAGCAGGGAGATCACGATCGGCACGTCCGCTCCGCCCACCGGCAGCACCAGCAGCACCCCGACGACCACGGAGATCAACGCGGTCGCGATCCCGGCGCCGACGCCGGCAGTCACCCCCACCATCACCGCACCGGTCAGGCCCGCCAGCACGCCTACCACCATCAGCACCGGGGCGCCGGGCAGCACCACCGGCCGGGAGGTCATCAACCCTTGGAGTTTGGCGAAGGTGACCATCGACCCCGACAACGACACCGATCCGGCCACGATCCCGAAGGCGGTGGCCGGGCCCGCCACGGCGGCGCTGACCGCCAGTTCCCCGACGCCCGGGCCGGCGGCGGAGAGTTCGGTCAGCTCGCTGATGCCCACCAGGGCCGCGGCGCCACCACCGACACCGTTGAACATCGCCACCAACTGAGGCATCTGGGTCATCTGCACGCGCGCAGCCGCGGGGATCGCGATCGCCGATCCGAGCAGCATCGCGGCAAGCACCACGTACAGGTTCATCGCCTCGAACTCGGTGGACAGCATCACCACGACGACGGCGACCACGGCGCCGGCCACACCCATCAGGTTCCCGTTCCGGGCGGTCCGCGGGGCGGCCATCGACTTCAGCGCCAGGATGAACAGCACGGCGGCGAGCAGGTACCCCAGTGCCGTGACCGTGGGAGGCAGCAGATCCACGACTCAGCCCTCCGCCCGGTCCGGTCGGCGTTCGGCGGAGAACATCCGCAGCATTCGCGCGGTGACCCAGAACCCGCCCACCAGGTTCACCGTGGCCAGCACCACTGCGAGGGCCCCGACGGTGGTGACCGCCCAGTGCTGGGAGTGGGCCGTCACGATGATCGCGCCCACCAGGATGATGCCGTGGATGGCATTCGCCCCGGACATCAACGGTGTGTGCAGAATGGTCGAGACCTTGGAGACCACCTCGAACCCCACGAACGCCGCCAGCACCAGCAGCGTGAGCGTCAGTACCGCGTCCATCACCGGCTCCCGCCCTCGTGGGTGTAACACATCCCGTGGATCAACTCATCGTTGAGGTTCAGGGTGAGGGAGCCGTCCTCGACGACCATCGCACGGAGCACCTGGGCCACGTTCCGGGCGAACAGCCCAGAGGCGTCCACCGGGAGGTCCGCGGCCGCCGCGGCCAGCCCGAGCAACGTCACCTCACCGCCCCCACGGGTGGAGGGGATGCGCGCCTCCACCCCGGGCAGGGACCCCTCCACGTTCCCACCGGCCGAAGCGGCCAGATCGACGACGACCGAACCCGGGCGCATCGCGGCCACCGTGGCGGCTGCGACCAGTCGGGGGGCGGGGCGGCCGGGCACCGACGCGGTGGTGATCAGGACGTCGGCGTCCATGATGTGGTTGGCCAGGACGTCCTGTTGGGCGTGCGCGGCGCCGGCATCCAGGTCGCGGGCGTACCCGCCCGCCCCGGCCTGCGGGGCGATGCCGACGTCGATGAACTCCGCACCGACCGAGCGCACTTCCTCGGCGGAGTCGGGCCGGATGTCGTTGGCCGCGACCTTGGCACCCAGGCGCCGCGCGGTGGCGATCGCCTGGAGCCCGGCCACCCCCACGCCCAGCACGATCACCTTCGCCGGCGGCACGGTCCCGGCGGCGGTCATGGCCAGCGGGAAGAACCGGGGCAGGCGGATCGCGGCCTCCAGCACCGCCCGGTAGCCGGCGACGAAGGCCTGGGAGGACAGCACGTCCATCACCTGCGCCCGGGACGTACGGGGCAGTCGCTCGAAGGACAACGCGGTGATGGATCCGGCGTTCAGGGCCTCGACGATCACCGGATCCACCCCTCCGGTCAGGCCCAGGGTGATCATCCCCGGCGGCAGGGCCGCGATCCGCTCGGGATCCAGGGGCTGCACGTGCACCAGGACCTGCGCGGTCGCCAGGGCGCGGGCCAGATCACCTCCGGTGGCGACGGTGGCGCCGGCGGCAGCGAAGTCGTCATCGGTGTGCAGCGCGAGCGTCCCGGCCCCGGACTGGATGGTCACCGACAGGCCGTGGCGAACCAACTGGGCGACTACCTCGGGAACGAGGGCCACCCTGGTCTCCGGATCCGGCTCGCGCAGAGCCACCACGGTGCTCACACTGCCCAGGTTAGGGTCGCGGATCGGGACGCGCTGGGGCTTTGGTCCCTGCGTGTGGGCGAGAACCCGTTCAGGCGTGGTCGGTGGTGCCCGCGCGTGCCGCGGCGACCACAGTCCCCGCCTCGGTCACGAGTCGGCGCATCGCCGTGGCGGCAGTGGGCCCATCCTGCTCGCGGATCCCGGCGGCGACGAGTTGGTGCAGCAGCACGGCGATATCCCGGGGGTGGTCGGGCACCAGGTGCCGGGCGTGGCGGGCTTTGAGTGCCTCACCGATCGGGGCGTCGAGCGCGGCGAACATCTCGTTGCCACAATGCTGCAACAGGAGGGAATGGAACGTCAGGTCCGCAACCAGGAACGCGTCCAGGTCGCCCGCGGCGGCCAGGGCCGCCATCGTCTCGGCCAGCGCCACGAGTTCGGCGCCCACATGCTCCGGCGCGTGCGTCGCGGCCAGTTCCGCCGCCTGTGGTTCCACCGCGGTGCGCAACTGGGTAAGCGAAATCAGTTGTGCCGGTGCGTCCGGCCCGGCGAGGCGCCAGTGCACCACGTCCGGGGCGAACACGTTCCAGTGCGATCTCGGCGTCACCCGGACCCCGACCCGCGGGCGGGATCGGGTCAGGTGCAGTGATTCCAGATACCGGAGCACGTCCCGGATCACGGTGCGGGAGACCCCGAAATCGGCCTGGAGATCCTCGATCCGCAGCGTGGTGCCCGGAGGATGAACACCGGAGACGATGGCCTGGCCGAGTTGATCCAGCACCTGCCGGGACAACGTGTTCGGACGATCGGCCGGCACGGCTCACCCCTTCGTGGCTCCGGCCGTGCGGCCGGAGACGATGCGCTGTGCTGCGTCGGAGGTCGATGACGTGACGGTCCTGGCGCTGGTACTCATTCGGTGGCGCACCCCGGACGTGCTGTTCAGCGGCAGCGTGGGCACTCCGGTCACGTCGGGTTCTCCGGTCACCACTCGGCGATGCTGCCGTCCTCGCGGTGCCAGCGAGGGGTGCGCCAGCGGTGCGGGCGCCGGCCGAGTTCGCGGACGACGTTCTCATCGATCTGCACGCCCAGGCCGGGTCCGTTGGGGCGGTGGATGTAGCCGTCGGAGAAGTCGAACACGGAGGTGTCGAGCACGTAGTCGAGCAGTTCGTTGCTGCCGGTGTTGTAGTGGATGCCGATGGACTGCTCCTGGATCATCGCGTTCGGGCTTGCGAAGTCCACCTGCAGGCTGGCGGCCAGTGCGAGCGGACCGAGCGGGCAGTGCGGGGCCAGTGCGGCGTCGTAGGTCTCGGCCTGGGCGGCGATGCGCCGCACCTCCGAGATCCCACCGGCGTGGGCCAGGTCGGGCTGGACCACACCGACCCCGGCCTCCAGGGCGGTGCGCATCTCACCGCGGGAGTACAGCCGCTCCCCGGTGGCGATCGGGATCGAGGTACCGGCCACCAGGGTGCCCAGGGCGGAGGTGTGCTCGGGCAGCACCGGCTCCTCCACGAACAGCGGGTGCAGGTCCTCCAGCGCGGCGAGCAGCCGGCGGGCGTACGGCAGGGAGACCCGGCCGTGGAAGTCCAGGGCGAAGTCGCCGTCGTCGCCCAGGGCTTCCCGTGCAGCGCCGGCACGTTCGATCACGCCCCGGGTGTCGGCCAGTGTGCCGAGGTGGTCCACCGGGCCGGTGGCGTTCATCTTCACCGCGGTCAGGCCCGCTTCCCGGACCGCCTGCACGGCTTCGCGCACACCGCCGGGGTTGTCCCCTCCGACCCAACCGTAAACCCGGATCTTGTCCCGGACCGCCCCGCCGAGCAGGTCGTGGACCGGTACGCCGAGTTCCTTGCCGCGGATGTCCCACAGGGCCTGGTCCACACCGGACACCGCCGAGGAGAACACCGGCCCACCGCGATAGAAACCGGATCTGGTCATGGTGCCCCAGAGCTGTTCGATCCGGGTGTGGTCGGCGCCGATCAGAATGTCCTCGAACGCGTGCACGGCGGCCTGAGCGGTCTCCCCGTGCCCCTCCAGGCTCGACTCACCCCAACCGACGACACCATCGGTCGTCTCCAGGCGGACGAACAACCAGCGTGGGGCGACCAGGAAGGTCTCCACGGTCTGGATCGGCATGTGACCTCCGTTGCTGACATACCTGCATGAGGCAGTGTTGGCGAAGCGGTGGCGCGGTCCGATCTGGCTGACGCAACTGTCCGGTCGGCCCGATCGGGATCCCGCCGCTCTGGGCTCACGTATTGATAGCACTATTGCCGGCGATCGTGCAATGTCCCCGTCTGAGGACGCCGGGCGCGGCCCGGAACCAGCGTCCGGTCAGGTCCCGCCCTGGGCGGCGATGAGCGCGGCTTCCCGCTGTGCCGCTTCCGGGTCGAGGTACTCTCCGCCGCGTGTTTCCGGGGCTAGGAGGGGATCGGGTGAGCCGGGGGTGATGGATCGGCCGGGGTCGGCGTCAGTGCCGGGTCCGACGCCGGCCAGGGGCTCGGCGCCGGCGCGGTGGGGGGCTGCGCTGCTCGGACCGGCACCGACGGCGAACCGGTAGCGCAGCGGTCGCGCATTGGGCAGGTTCAGCGCGGACAGTTCCTCATCGTCCAGATCGCCGATCACCGCGCAGAGCGCACGCAGGGAGTTTCCGTGCCCGACGACCAGCACGTCCTCTCCATCGATCAGACGCGGCGTCAGCATTTGGTACCACCAAGGCCGAATGCGCTCAACCACGTCCTGCAGCGACTCGGTGGCGGTGAGTGCCTCCGGCGGCAACCGGTCGAACGGGGAGAGCGTGCGCCACAGCGCCAGGGTGCGCTCGGGGAGGGGCGGTGGCCGTCCGGCATAGGAGCGGCGCCAGAGGCGGAAGCGTTCCGCACCGTGCTCGATGCGCACCTGCGCCTTGCTCAGGCCGGACAGTGCCCCGTAGTTGCGTTCGTTCAGGTGCCAGTCCCGCTCGATCGTGCCGGGGAAGCCGATCTCCTCGCAGATCAGCTCGGCGGTACGCCACCCGCGCACCAGTTCGGAGGTGATGAGCGCGTCCGGGCGAAAGCCCACGCGGCGCAACCGGGAACCGGCCAGGCTGCAGTCGCGGATCCCCGAGGGGGTCAGGCCCACATCCAACACACCGGTGAACAGCGACCGTGCGTTGGCCACCGACTCCCCGTGCCGGACCAGCATCAGCGTCCCCACCATCCCCCCAGCCTCCCACGGCCCGGCCGGCCCGGCCTGGTCCCCGGGCCGGACGCCGGGGGTCAACGCCCGGGTGCCAGGCTACGCACGCCGGGCTGCAGGCTCAGGGACCGGGGGTCACCACTCGCGTTCCGGCGGGATCAGGGTGCCGGGGTTGAGGTTACGGCTGGGGTCGTTGGCGCGCAGCAGGCCGACCAGCATGTCGGTGCCGGCCTCCCCGATGTCCTGCTCCAGCCACGGCTGGTGGTCGATACCCACGCCGTGGTGGTGGGACAAGGTGCCGTGGTAGTCCACGAAGGACTGCTGGATCGCCGACTTGACCAGGTCGTACTGGATGAGCGGGTCCAGGCCCTCCTTCGGCCGGAACGCGAACGTGAAGTACAGGCATGCCCCGGAGTGGTAGGAGTGCGACAGGTGGCACATGACGTACCCCTTCACACCCAGCTCCTCGTACGCGGTGTAGGCGTTGCGCATCGTGTTGACGTACAACTCCCCCAGCTTCGACCACGGTGCCGCCGTGTCGGAGACGTCCCCGAGGGCGCCCCGGTCCAGCAGGAAGTCCCGCAGGTACGGGGTGTCGAACTTCTTGGCGTCATACATCGCGCCCGGGCCCTTGCCCAGTTTGATCGCACCGTGCTTGCCGACGATCTTCCCGACGATGCCCTTGGTGTAGCGCATGTGAGCGGTGGTGCCCTCATACCCGATGTAACTGATGCAGACCTTGTCCAGGTCCCAGCCGCGCCGGCGCAGCACCTCGAACAGCCCCTCGCCGATCTTGGACGACAGTGAGGTCGAGGCCTTGCGGGTCTGCAACGAGAACGCCGTCTCCGGGGCATCGGAGACCCGGGTGATCGTGGGTTCGGCGTCAGAGTTCGCGATCTCCTCCATGGCGGCCAGGCCGGCGGAGAAGTTCGGGAACAGGTAGGCGATCACGTCCCGGTTCTCCGGGAGCCGGTGCACGTGCACCCAGGCCTCGGTGATCACACCCAGGCGCCCCTCCGAGCCCAGGATCATCTCCCGCACGCTCGGTCCGGTGGATGTCGAGGGGAGGGGACGCACCACCACCACCTTGCCCGGCTGGACCATCCGCAGCCCGCGGGTGATGTCGGCGATGTCACCGTACTTGTCCGACTGCATCCCCGAGGAGCGGGTGGCGATCCACCCACCCAGGGTGGAGTGCCGGAAGGAGTCCGGCTGGTGGCCCATGGTCCAGCCGGTCCGGCCGAGTTGTTCCTCCAGGTCCGGACCGAGCGCGCCGGCCTGGACCCGTGCGAGTCCGGCCTGCTCGTCGATCTCCAGCACCCGGTTCAGCCTGCCCAGGTCCAGGGAGATGATCGGGCGGCCCTCCTGGGCCTGCGGGGTCAGGCTGCCGGAGATGTTCGAACCGCCGCCGAACGGGATGAGCACGGCGTCCGCGGTCACGGCGAGGTCGACGACCGCTTGCACCTCGGCCTCGTTCGCCGGATAGACGACGACGTCGGGCACGCGGGGCAGGATCCCGGCCCGGATCATCACCAGGTCGCGCAGGCCCTTGCCGTAGGTGTGCAGCACCCTGTCGTAGTCGGTGGTGTTGACATGGTGATCTCCGAGGATCTCGTGCAGGGCCTGACCCACGTCCTCCGGCAACCGGCTGGCGGGGACGTCCAGGTCCTCGAACTTGGGCACCTCCGCAGCAGGTTCGGACAGATCCAAACCGATCTTGTCCTTGACGAACGGGGCGAAACCGGGCTTGTCCGTGTGGTTGAAGGCGATCCCTTCCACGCCCCAGCCCCACCACTTCTGGTGCTGCACTTCGTTCATCGGTGTCCTCCTGCTTCTTCTCCGCCGTCGTCGGGGCCGCCAGTGGCCGCCTCGGAAGTCGTGTGATCCTTGGTTCGGTTCTTCCGGCGCCAACGACGCCAGCGGCCGCCGGAGGCGTCCTTGGTGCCGCCCCCGTCGGTCCCGGGCGCCTCAGCCGGGTCATCCCCGCGTGCCTCCCCCGTCTTGCCGGACCGGGCCGCGTCGTCGTCGGCCGTGCCGCCCGGGTCCCCCGCGCCCGCGGTGGGTTCGTCGCCGCCCCGGGCTGCGTCGTCGTCGGCCTGGTCCTCGCCATGACCGCTGCTGGCGCTGGGAGCGCTCTCGGGCACCACCACGTACGGGGTCTGGTTGGTGAGCATGTGCCGCACCTGGGTGGTGAGGCGTTCGTTCAGGTCCGGCAGGTTCTCCCCCCGGCGGGCCTCGATCGGTTTGCCGATGATCACCTTCACCGGCAGCCGGCCCGGCTTGGGCCAGCTGGCACCCGGGGGCATCGCGTCGTGGGCACCGACCAGGGCCAGCGGCACCAGCGGCACCCGCAGCGCCCGCGCCAGCGCCGCCGCGCCGGGGGTGAACGGGGCCATCTCACCGGTGCGGGAGCGGGTGCCCTCGGGGAAGATCGCCAGCGGGATGTTCTCGCGCAACAGCGTCACCGACAGGCCGGCCTCACGCTTCTTGCCGCGGCCGCGTTCCACGGGATAGGAGTTGAAGAAGAACGAGGTGAGGGTACGGCGCCAGGCCTGCCGGTAGAAGTAGTCGGCCGCCACTGCGGTGGCCAGGTGACGGGTGACGCGCCACGGCAGGGCGGTGATGACGAGCGGGGCGTCCAGGTGGGAGGAGTGGTTGGCCACTACCACGAACGGGGGCCGTAGGCCCTCCAGGTTGCCCTCACCGGTCACGGTGACCCGGGTGGTGGAGAACACGATCGGGCGCAGGATGAGGCGCTGTGCCACATACCGGGCCCATCGGTGCCAGGCCCAGTGGTAGCGGTCGGTGCGGCGCGCAGTCCTCATCCACGACCGCGTTTCGACATGAGTTTGCCGGCGACGGCGCGCACCAGCGGGCGGGGCAGGCGGCGCAGGAAGAAGCAGATCAGCCAGAACCGCTTGGAGGGGATGGACTCGACCTTGCCCTTGTCCACGTCGGCCAGGCAGTCGTTGACCAGCCGGGTCGAATCCAGCCACAACGCGTTCGGGATCGATCCGGTGCCGATGCCGGCCCGGTCGTGGAACTCGGTGCGTACCCACCCGGGCACCAGCGTGGTCACCTGCACGCCCGTGTCCTTCAGTTCCAGCGCGAGGGCCTCGGAATAGGTGTTCACCCAGGCCTTGATCGCCGAGTAGCCCCCCAGCGGGATCAACCCGGCCACCGACCCGACGTTGACGATCACGCCCGAGGCGCGCCGCCGCATCGCCCGCCCGGCCCGGCCCCCGAGCACCAGCACCGAGTTGACCATGAGTTCCACGGCGGAGGTGTGCTCGCCGATCTCCGCGGTGGTCAGCGGGGTGTGGATGCCGTGCCCGGCGTTGGAGATGAGCACCTGCACGGGGTTCTCATCGTCCTCCAGCCGCTCGGCCACCGCTTCCATGCCGGCCTCGGTGGCCAGGTCGGCGGTGATGGTGTCCACCGCCACGCCGTAGTCGCGGTGCAGTTCCTGCGCGGTGGCGGTCAGTCGCTCGGCGTTGCGGGCCACCAGGATCAGGTCGCAGCCGCGCCCGGCCAGGGCACGGGCGAAGGACAGCCCGATTCCGGAGGTTCCCCCGGTCACCAGCGCGATCCCACCGATCGGTGAGGTCTGGATGTCCACCATTACCGGCCTCCAGCCCGGATCGAGCGCAACACCGGGGAGAACCGTCCCTCCGCCGTCGTCGTCCAGGCCCGTACGGGCCAGCGTTTGGTGCGCGCGTACCGGTACAGGGCCGCGTCGGGGTTCACCGCGCTGGGGTTGCCCACCACGTCCAGCCAGGGCCGGTCGGCGTAGGTGTCGCCGTAGGCGTAGGACTCCTCCAGGTTCAGGTTCTGCTCGCGGGCGTAACGCAGCAGCCAGGTGGCGCGGGCCTCATCCACCAGCGGGGAGGTGAGCAGGTGCCCGGTCCAACGTCCGGCCGGGTCGGTCTCCATCTTCCCGGCCACGATCTCATCGAACATGTCCGCCAGCGGCTCCACGAACACGTCGATCTGCCCGGTCACCAGCACGGTGCGGTGCCCGGCGGCACGGTGTTCGGCGATGCGCTCCACGGCCTCGGCGTGCAGCCGCGAGCGCAACGAGGTGGCCACGCGTTCGGCGATCACCTTACGCAGTTTCTCCTCGTGCACGCCGGCGTAGCGGCGCATGAAGGAACGGATGAAGTCACCGCGATCGCGCCGTTCGGCCTGCAGGTAGGACGGGGAGGTGGCCACCATCCCGCCCAGGTGCTGCAGCGACTTGCGCGCCCCCTTGGCGGCCAGTTCCACCCAGATGTAGTGCTCCAGCAGGTTCGCCGCGGCCACGGTGCCGTGCAGGTCGAACACGGCCAGCACATCGGTGCGCTCGGGCAGGGTGGCACCCGTGGCCGACCGGGCAGGCCCGCGCTTGTCCCGGGAACGCATCAGACCCGGGACGGTGGGGATGTGCACTTCCTGCAGGTAGTGCGCCCAGTCGATCTCGGTGACGTCGAAGCCGTGCTCGGCGCGGCGTTCCGGCGGCAACGCCTCGTGCAGCGCACGGGTGTTGGCGTCGTCGAAGATCACCTCGGTCTGGGTGTAGGGCTGGTACAGGTCGGTGAACTTGCGCAGTGTGCCGAGGTCCCGCTTGGCCTTGTACAGGGTGGAGATCCACTTGCGGGTGGTGTCGTTGCCGGGCAGCCGGCCCACCGCGTTGTCCGCGGTGCGCACCGCCCACTCCCGGCGCCGCAGCCCGCGCTCCACCACCGGGGCGTTGGGGAAGGACCAGTTCGGCACATGCACCACCGAACCCTCCTCGTCCAGCAGCGGGTTGGCCCGGAAGTACTCCCGGATCAGGCGCAGGATCTGCCCGAAGCGCACCGGGTTGCGGATCCCGGAGGAAACCTGGAAGTACTGCGGCTCCCCTTCCGGGGGCGGCTCGGCGGCAGCGGCCAGGGTGGCGTTGACGACGTGGTCCACCGGGATGACGTCCAGGATGGCGTCGGCCAGGGCCGGGAACTCCGGAAGCAGGCCCCGCCCGTAGGCCGCGATGAGGGGATCGGCCACCTTGAACCCGTCGATCCAGCCCGGGTAGGGGTGCTTCAGGGAGGACTCGATGATCGTGGGCCGCACCACCGACAACCGGCGCGCTCCCCACAGGTCCTCGGCCGCACGCTCCCCCAGCGCCTTGGTGAGGGTGTACACATCGGGCCAGCCCAGCGACTGCGCGCGCGTGCGGGCCGCGCGCACCAGTTGGTCGTTGACCCACTCCAGCCGGGCTGCCTCGGCGGCCTCGGCCACCGCCTGCGCGCCGGCGCGGCGGTGCTCGCTCCGGGCCTGCTTGGTCAGCGAGCCGAGCACAGCCGGGGCCCGCGAGGCCGACTCGGCCTTCTCCCGGAAGGCCAGGGCCATCCGCGTCTCGGTGGCCCGGTCGATGTTGTGCTCCAGGCTCCGTTCTTCGGCCACGCCCTTGCGCAGACCGGCCACGTAGCAGGTGGAGACGTGCACCACGTGCGGGTTCGAGCCGGAGGCGGTCAGGGCGGTGTACAGAGCCTCCGGACCGCCGACGTTGGCGGCGAAGGCCTCATCGATGGGCAGATCGAAGGAGACCGAGGACGCCGAGTGGATCACTACGTCCAGATCTCCGGGTAACTCCGGCACCGAATCCAGGTCACCCTCCAGCACGGTGACCCGGCGCTGTGCCTCGGCGTCGGCCTGCTCGGCCCCGATCTCCTCACGCCACGGCTTGAACACCGCCTTGCGGAGCAGCTTGTTGACGCGCATCCGCCCGGTGAGGGTGCCCCGTGGGCGCACCAGCACGGTGATGCGGGTGGAGGGATAGGCGCTGAGCAGTTTCTCCAGGACCGCCTGACCGACGAAGCCGGTGGCACCGGTCAGCAGCACATGGGCACCCTCGAGGGGCCGGGCGGCAGCACGTGAAGGTTCAGAGACGGACACCTCGGCTACTGTACGCGCAGTTGCCAGCGGTTGGTTCCATGTACAACGAATCTGGCGAACTCTGTGCGCAACACCGCGCGCCGGGGTCCGCCGGGCAGCGCGGACAGGGCGGTATCGGCCTGTGCCAGGAGCGGACGTGCCTCCGGGTGGCCGAGCACGTACCGCAGGATCGCCCCGATCCTGCGGGGTTCGGCGTACCGCGAACCCGGCCAGCGCCAGCCGCGCAGGGCCCGGTGCAGCGACCGGCGGGCGGGGGCGTTCGTGCCGGCCCGCCGGTGGATCTGTTCGGTGTAGAAGGCCACGTGCCGCTCGGTGCTGTGCAGCACCGAGCGGGTGAGGTCATCCAACGCCGGCACCAGTTCGGCCAGCCGGATCGTCATCACCCGCAGCGCGAAGGTGTCCGCCAGCCCGGTGGCCAACTGGCCGGCGATCACCCGTGGTCCCTGGAGGTTCGTCCCGATCGCGGCCAGAGTCGGGAAGAGCCGTTCGTGTGCCTGCTCGGCGAGCCGCGCCCGCAGGCCGGGCCCAGGTGCCTCCGGCGGCGGGTGGTCGGCGAGGACCCGGCCCAGCAGGTCGGCGAGCCAGTACTTCTCATACGCCCAGGTGGTCAGGAACGCGGTCACCTCGGCGTCGGCGTGGGTGGGGGTGATCAGCAGGTCCCGCAACCAGTCCAGGGCCGCCTGCTCGACGTCCCGGATGAGTTCCAGTGCCTGCAGCACGCCCGCGGGCAGGTCGGCCTGCGCGAGCGCGGCCTGCCCACCGGCGGCCAGGGTGATCGGGCGCGGGTTGTTGATGAAGTCGGCCATATCGAAGTCACCGGCGGGACCGACGACGACGAAAGCCCGGCTCGCATGGGGCCGAGGGCTCATCCGGTGATCCCCCGGGCGTCCATCGCATCACCCACGATGGTCAGACCCTCCATGCCGGGCAGTTTCGCGATGTGGGTGTCGATCGCGTCGATCTCCCTGCGTCCTTCGGGGCCGGAGAACAGGTGCGACATCACGTGCTGCACCTCGCCATCGTCCATGATCGAGGAGCCCACCGGCTCCCAGGCCTTGCGCAGGGCGAGCCGGGCGAAGGTGCGGGCACGCTCGGAGCCGGTCAGGCGGGTGCGCGCCTGCGTGGCGTAGAACGCGACGTGACGCGCCTCCTGGGCGGCGATCCGCTTGAGCAGCACCGCCAGGCCCGGGTGGGGTTCCATCGCCGCGAGACGTTTGTAGGCGGCGCCGGCGGACCACTCGTTGACCGCGCCCCAGATCATGTGCACCGCGATGAAGTCCCGGCCGAGCACATTGCCCAGCATCGACTGCTTCACCGGCACCAGGCGCTCGCGCCAGCCGAGTTTGATGCGCTTGGCCTTGAGGTAGTCATACGTGACGCTCACCCCGTGGAGCCCGAGCACGTGCGCGAGCGCCTCCCCGTGCCAGAACTCCTCGCGGTTCCACATGGTCATGAATGCACCCACGTCGGCCGATCGCCGGGAGGGGGTGACCAGTTGGTCCCGCAGGTAGCAGACGGTGTGGTACTCCACCTCGCACATGTACCGCAGGGTTCGCAGCGACTCCGCGCCGAGCGGCTCGTCGACGAAGGAGTCGAAGTCCAGATCCTGCCACCGCACTCGATCGGATGAGCGAGTGAACCTGTCGACATCGAAGACCACCGTCGTCCCCTCGCTACTCGGCGGTCGCCTCGAGGTCCCTGCTGAGCAGGGCGGCCAGGTCGTCCAGGACCTTGTCCGCGCGCGGCCCGTCGGCGTAGAGCGTGACGGTGTCGCCACCCTTGACCCCCAGTGTCATCACACCCAGGATCGAGGACGCGTCCTGGGGGGCCGCTCCACTCTTGGTGATCCGCACCGGGATCCCGGAATCCTCAGCCGCACGGGTGAAGATCGCCGCGGGTCGCGCATGCAACCCCACGGCGGACTTGACCGTGACGGTGCGCTCGGCCATGAGCTCGCCTTTCACTGATCACGGATGGAGATCTCATCCTAACGGGCTGGTCCCACCGCGCGGGGGGTTCGGCGGGGGCAGGTGATGAGCATCACCTGCGGCCGTGCGGCCCCGGACGCGGGGTCCCACCCGCAGGTTCAGTTGCGAGCGCCGCGGGCACGCACGCCGACCATCTCGTTGAACCGGTCGATCCGGCGCCGCAGCGGTGTCGCCAGGTAGCCACCGAGGGTCACTCCGGCGGCCAGCGCCAACCCGATCATGAACGCCCCGATCAGTTCGGAACTGCCCGCCAGCACGTGGTCACCCTCCACCAGCGCGAACATGCCCCGGTAGATCGCCAGCCCGGGCAGCAGTGGTGTCAGACCCGCGATGGACAGCACGAGGGAGGGTGTGCGGGTGCGCTCCCCCACCGCCACGGCGGCCAGCCCCACGACCATCGCGGCGACGAAAGCCGAGGCCTCGAAGCCCATGCCCAGGTCGATCGCGCCCCAGCGCACCGCGGTCGAGCCGGCGCCGATGGCCAGCATCAACATCACCGTGCGCAAGCGCCCGTAGGAGGCCACCCCCCACGCGGCTGCGGCCACCCCGCCGCACGCGGCCTGCACCCACACCGACGTCTGCGAGGCCATCGACTCGTTGAGTACCAGGGGGATCCCGATCGCCCGCGCGAGGTTGAGCATCACACCGATGCCGGCCACGAGCCCGATGGTGTTGAGCACCACCTCGAAACTCCGGGCCGCTGCGGTGAGCGGATATCCCTGGATCGCATCGCCGGCCGCACCCACGAGGGAGAGCCCGGCCAACAGCACCACCATGCCGGCACCGACCACCACCGAGGGCGGGAGCAGGTGCGCCGGCCAGCCCAGCATGTCCCGGCCCACCATCAACAGCATCGCCACCAGCGTGGCCATTCCCGCGCCGATCACCTGCTGGAACAGGTAGGGCAGGTTCCGGCGTCGGAAGAACCGCAGCACCCGGTCGATCGCGGCCGAGGTCAGCCCGGCCACGAGTGCCACCAGGATCCCGCCGCCGAGCAGGCCCGCGATCGAGGCGCCCATCACACCCAGCGCCACGGTGACGATCCAGCGCCGGTAGGAGTGCGGGGAGGTGACGATCTGGTCGAATCGGGACTGGGCATCGAGCAGCGTGAGTTTGCCGGTGGCGACGTCGTCGATCATCCGGTGCAGGTCGGTCAGGCGCGAGTAGTCGGCGGTGCGCACCGAGATGATCCGCACCTTGGTGAGCGGGTCGTCGCTGCGGTCGATGGTGGCGGTGATGGAGATGAAGGTGATGTCGATATGGCAGTTGGTCACGCCGAACCCGGCGGCCATCCGCAGCAGATCCACGGTGGTGTCGGCAACCGCTGCTCCGGTGCCGATCAGCGCCTCGCCCATCCGCACCACCAGGTCCAGCACGTCCCGCTCCACCGGCAACGGGAGGCTGGAGGTACGGCGGGGGGCACTGAACTGCTCGGTGGGCGGGGAGGTCGCGGCCATGGCTGCCCGGGCCCGGTGCCGCAGCGGACGGCGCAGCGGAGCCGGTGCGGACGGGGACTCTCCGGCCGATGGCAGGAACGTGGGTGGCCGGCTGGTGGCCGGTGGGGTGGGCATCACCGGGGTGTTGGCCGAGGGCGTGAAGGAGGGCGGAGGCGGCGACGTCGTCTCGGAGGGTGCGGCCCCGGCCGGTTCCGCACCGGAACCGGGCGTGACGGCACGGCGACCGACCGGCACGCCGGGGAGGCGGCGCCCCGGGCCGCGCCGGTTGCCCTGGTCTGCCGAGCCGGAATCGTTCACGCTTAGCACCGTAGAACACCCCGGGCCCGGTTGCCGAGGGGGATTTCGTTCCGTGCCTGGTGATGGCCACCACACGTCGGGCCGGCACCGGCATTGCAGGACGCTTCGGGGCGCCCTGCCGGCGCCCCACGCCTCTCACGCAGGCCTCCCCCACCGCCCTCCACGCTGCCTGCGCCGCCCCGAGGACGGGTTCGACCGCCGCGACCATCCGGCCTCCTCGCTTGACCGCACCGTCCCGGTAGACGAGCCTGTGCGTCCATGGACGACGGCGAACTCCGGCGCGCACGAGGCGCCCACCTACGCAGGGTGCTGGCCTGGGCGGGGGCTGCCGTCGTCGTCGTCGGCGGTTGTGCACAGCCGCCCGAGCCGCTACCCGCGCAGATCGAGTGCACCCACCAGTTCCGGCCCGACGCCGACCGTGACGCCGGCGCCACCCAGGACACACTGGTCATCGAGCAGGGCGAGAGCGCCGAAGCCGAGTTCGATGCGATGGCCCTGCAGGTCACCTACACAGTGGGGCAGCCGGACGGGAACGGGGTGCGCGTGGTGGTCACCGGCGATGCCGGAGAACCGCTCAACGAGTACCTGTACCAGGCCGGTACCGCCGCGCAGACGCTGCACACCGAGTTCGCCGGTGGGCACGGTTTCACCGGCCTGCTCACGACCTACGACGACGACGCCCGGCTCCAGTTCTGGTGCTCGGCGAACCGGGCGGCGGAAACCGCCTAGCGGTGGCGCGTGGTTGCCACCGTAGTGATCCCGACTGACCGGCGCGGCCGCCTCAGCGCCACAGGCGACGGGTGGCCAGCTCGGCGCCCTTGGCCAGGGTGTCGAGCTTGGCCCAGGCGATCTGGGCGTGCACCCGCCCACCGAGCCCGCAGTCGGTGGAGGCGATCACGTTCTCCCGGCCGACCCGGGTGGCGAACCGTTCGATGCGCTGGGCGACCAGTTCGGGATGCTCCACCACGTTCGTGGCGTGGGAGACCACACCGGGCAGGATCAGTTTGCCCTCGGGCAGTTTCACCTCGTCCCACACGGTGTACTCGTGCTCGTGCCGCACGTTGCCGGCCTCGAAGGTGTAGGCGCCGGCGTTGACGCCCAGCACGGTGTCGATGATGTCGCGCATCGGCAGGTCGGTGGTGTGCGGGCCGTGCCAGGATCCCCAGCACAGGTGGTAGCGGATCCTGTCGGTGGGCAGCCCGCGCAGGGCATGGTTGAGTGCCTCCACCCGAACCCGGGTGAACGCCAGGTAGTCCTCCAGTGCGGGCTCGGGCTCGATCTGGTCGAAGTTCTCCGCGATGGAGGGGTCATCGATCTGCAGGATCAGGCCGGCGTCGATGATCGCCTGGTATTCCGGCCGCAGCACCTCGGCCCACGCCTCCAGGAGCTCGTCGTCGCTTCCGTAGTACTCGTTCGCGATCCGTGAGGCCGAACCCGGAGCCAGGGAGGTGATGAAGGCATCGGACACCCCGGCAGCGTCCGCGGCCGCCTTCAGGTGCGCGGCGTCGGCGGCGATCGCTTCTGCCCCGGTGTAGGACAGCGGGCCGGTGACCTTGGGGAATGCCGGCGCCTCCCCCACCATCACCCCGGAGGTGGGGTCGGTGTAGGCCTCCCGGAAGGCCTGTTGATCCCGCCGGAAGGCGAAGCCGGTGAGTTTGGTGCTGCCCGGTTCGGAGATGTGCCGCTCGGTGACCCACTTGGCGGACTCATCCAGTTCCAGACCCGCGGTGCGCTGGAAGATGTAGGACCACCACGCCCCGAAGTCCATCGGCGAGGTCATCGCCTTGCCGTACTCGCCGTCGCCCACCACCGTGATGCCGGTGTCGACCTGGCGCTGCACCAGGTCACGGACCTGCTCGCCCAGGAAGTCGTCGAAACCCGCCACCTCCTCGCCGCCGACCCGGGCGGCGTTGGCCTCGATGAGTTCGGGGGTGCGCGGCAGGGAGCCGGCGTGACTGGTCTGGATCTTCTCGGCGCTGTTCAGCATGGTGGCATCGTGGCACAGCCGGCCACCGGGCTCATCCCGGGTCGGCAGGCCGGGCACGCCCCCTTGGTATGTAGGCCGGGCTCATCCCGGGTCCGTAGGCCGGGCACGCGTCACGTCCACGGGCCCGGCACGCCCCCTTGGTACGTTCGGTGCCCGGGCACCGACACGTTCGGCGCCCCGCGGTAACGAAGGTCCGGGCGGACGGGAGCAGGAGGTGGCGCACATGGCGGCACACGACGACGCCGGTGACGTGCACACACCGGCGCACCGGACCGCCGGTGGGGTGCAGTCGGTGAGCCGGGCGCTGGAGCTGCTGGACCTGATGGCCGGTGCCGGTACGGACATGTCGCTGTCCGAACTGGCCGAGGGCACCGGGATGGCCGCAGCGACCACGCACCGGCTGATGCGCACCCTGCTCGCCCATGGCTACGTCCGGCAACTCCCCTCGCGCCGCTACGGGCTCGGTCCGGCGCTGATCCGCCTCGGTGAGCAGGCCGGCCTGCACCTCGGCGCCGCGGCGCGTCCACACCTGGACGACCTGGCGGCGCAGGCCGGGGAGACGGTGAACCTGGCGATGCTGGACCAGGACATGGTGGTCTACGTGGCCCAGGCCGCCTCGCGGCACTCGATGCGGATGTTCACCGAGGTGGGCCGGCGGGTGCACGCCCACTCCACCGGGGTCGGCAAGGCCGTGTTGGCCGAACTGCCCGACGCCGCGGTGCTGCGGATCCTCGAGCGTGCCGGCATGCCCCCGGCCACCGAGCACACCATCACCGGGCCCGAGGAGTTCCTGACCGAACTGGGCACCATCCGTAGCCGTGGCTATGCCATCGACGACGGTGAGCAGGAGGTAGGGGTGCGGTGCGTGGCCATGGCTGTGCCCGAGGCGCCCACCCCCACCGCGGTCTCGGTCTCGGGCCCGGCCGCCCGGCTCGACCTGGCCGGCCTGGAGGCACTGCTGCCCGCACTGCGCCGCACCGCGGGCGTGCTGGCCGGGTTGTACGCCACCGAGGGCCCCTGACCGCCACCCGCACCCGAGGCCGACGGCCACCGCCACGCCACCCTGAGCCCGGCACCGCGGCCGCTGACCGCCACCCCGCATCGGGCGCCGCAGACCACCAACGCCACGCCACCCGAGGCCGAGGGCGAGGGTTACTGCCGAGGGCGAGCGGCCCAACACTCGTCCTCGGCGCGCAGGGTCGTCCTCGGCGGCTGTGGGGTGGGGCCGTTAGCGGGCTGCGGCCTTGGCCTCGCGGCGGCGCCGGTGCAGGATCGGTTCGGTGTAACCACTGGGCTGGGTGGCGCCGGCGAAGATCAGTTCCTCCGCGCTCGCGAAGGCCACCCCGTCGAAGTCCGGGGCCATCGGCCGGTAGTGCGGATCGCCGTCGTTCTGGGCATCGACCACCTGCGCCATCCGCCGCAGGCTGTCCCGCACCTGCTCGGGGCTGACCACGCCGTGGCCCAGCCAGTTGGCCAGCAGCTGGCTGGAGATGCGCAGGGTGGCGCGGTCCTCCATCAGGGCCACGTCGTGGATGTCGGGCACCTTGGACACGCCCACGCCCTGGTCCACCCAGCGCACCACGTAACCCAGCAGCGACTGCACGTTCAGGTCCACCTCCTCGGCGCGCTCGTCCTCAGACCACTGCCGATCACCCAGCGGGATGGTGAGCAGGTCCGTCAGCGTGGCGGGCTCCCGGCCGGCCAGGTCGCGCTGCCGGGCGGCCACATCCACCCGGTGGTAGTGCAGTGCGTGCAGGGTGGCGGCGGTGGGTGAGGGCACCCACGCGGTGCTCGCCCCGGCCTCGGGGTGACCGATCTTCTGGTCGAGCATGTCCGCCATCAGATCCGGCATCGCCCACATGCCCTTGCCGATCTGACCGTGTCCGGGCAGGCCCACCTGCAGGCCCACGTCGACGTTGTGGTCCTCGTAGGCGAGGATCCAGGGCTGGGTCTTCATGTCCGCCTTGCGCACCATCGGCCCGGCGGCGGAGGACGTGTGGATCTCATCGCCGGAGCGGTCCAGGAACCCGGTGTTGATGAACACCAGCCGGTCGCTGGCCTCGGCGATGCAAGCCCTGAGGTTGACCGTGGTGCGGCGCTCCTCATCCATCAGCCCCAGTTTCAGCGTCCGTTCGGGCAGGCCCAGCAACTGCTCCACCCGGGCGAACAGATCCACGGCCAGGGCCACCTCCTGGGGGCCGTGCATCTTGGGTTTGACGATGTAGACCGACCCGTGCCGTCCGTTGCGCCACGGATTGTCCGGATCGAGGCTGGGGAGGGCGGCCAGGGTGGTGAACACCGCGTCCATGATCCCCTCACCGATCTCGGCGCCCGATGCGTCGAGCACCGCGTCGGTGGTCATCAGGTGCCCCACGTTCCGCACGAACAGCACCGCCCGTCCGCTGAGCACCAGGTCCGAGCCATCCGGGGCGGTGTACTGGCGGTCCTCCGCCAGGGTGCGCATCATGCTGCGCCCGCCCTTGTCGAAGGTCGCGGACAGGTCCCCGCGGTTGATCCCCCACCAGTTGCGGTAGGCGGCGACCTTGTCCGTCGCGTCGACGGTGGCCACCGAGTCCTCGAAGTCGATGATGGAGGTCAGGGCCGATTCGATCTGCACGTCGGCGATGCCGGCGGGGTCGGCCCTGCCCACCTCGGTACCCGGGTCGAAGAGGATGTCGATGTGCAGGCCGTGATGGCGCAGCAGCACCGACCAGGGCTGGTCGGGCGGGCCGCCGTACCCGGCGAAGGCACCCGGATCGGCCAAGGAGGTCACGCCGTCGTCGGTGGTGACCTGCAGGTGCCCCTCGGCAACGCGGTACGCCCGGGCCCGGGCGTGCGAGCCGCGGGCGAGCGGCACGAACTCATCGAGCAGGCTGCGCACCAGTTCCACGACCTTGGTGCCCCGCGCTGTGTCGTACCCGGCGGTGGGGATCAGGCCGGGCAACGCGTCGGTGCCGTAGAAGGCGTCATAGAGGGACCCCCACCTGGCATTGGCCGCGTTCAGGGCGTAACGGGCGTTGGTCACCGGGACCACCAACTGCGGGCCGGCGAGGTCAGCGATCTCCGGATCGACGTCGGTGGTGCTCACGCGCACCGGTCCGGGTTCGGGCACCAGGTAGCCGATCTCGGTGAGGAAACGCTGGTAGGCCCCGGAATCGACGGGGGCGGGGTGCTCGCGGTGCCAGGCGTCGATCGCGCTCTGCATCCGGGTGCGCTCGGCGAGCAGGTCGGCGTTCCGCGGACCCAGGTCACGCACGATGGCGGCGAAGCCGGACCAGAAGTCCTCGGGGGCGATCCCGGTTCCGTCCAGGATCTCGGTGGTGAAGGCGTCCAGTTCGGGGTGCACCTGCAGGCCGGCGCGCTGAATCCGGTCGGTCATCGGGGAGTCTCCTTGGTGGTGGGGGTCGGTGGGGTCGCGTCGGCAGCGAGGATGACGCCGGGGTTGAGGATCTGGTCCGGGTCCAGCGCGGCCTTGATCCGCGCCGAGACCTCCAGCACGTCGGCGCCGACCTGGGCGGCCAGCCAGGGCTGCTTGAGGCGTCCCACGCCGTGCTCACCGGTGATGGTGCCACCCAGGTCGATGGCCAGGTCCATGATCTCGCCGTAGGCGGTCTCGGCACGGGCGCGCTGGGCGGGGTCGGTGGGGTCGACGACGACCAACGGGTGGGTGTTGCCGTCGCCGGCGTGGGCGATGAAGGCGATCGGCACGTCCCGGTCCCGAGCGATCTGCTGCACGCCCTCGATCAACTCACCCAGCCTGGGCAGGGCAACACCTACGTCCTCCAGGAGCAGGTGGCCCAGGCGCTCCACCGCGGGGATGGCGAGGCGCCGGGCGTGCACGAAGTTCTCCGCCATCTCTCCGACGGCCTCGTGCGCGTCGGTGGCCCCGTGCTCGGTGAGGGCGGTCAGCAGCGCGGTCACCTCGGGTCCGTCCGGGTGCTGGTCGTCGGTGCCGGCGATCACCAGCGCGGCCGCGGAACGGTCCAGCCCGAGGCCGAGTTCGTCCTCGACGCAGTTGACCGCCAGTTGGTCCATGTACTCCAGCATCGAGGGGCGGATGCTTCGCGCGGCGGCATGCACGGCGGCGGCCGCCGCGCCGGAGTCGTCGAACCAGCCGACGACGATGCGCGCCCGGGGAGGTTGCGGCAGCAGGCGCAGGGTCGCCTCGGTGATGATGCCCAGCGTGCCCTCGGACCCCACGAACAGGCCGACCAGGTCCAGGCCCGCCACGTCCTTGATCCGGGGGCCACCGACCGTGATGGCACGACCATCGGCCAGCACCACTTCCAGGCCGAGCACGTAATCCCCGGTGACGCCGTACTTCACGCAGCACAGGCCACCGGCGTTGGTGGCGATGTTGCCCCCGATGGAGCAGAAGGTGAACGATGCCGGGTCCGGGGGGTACCACAGGCCGTGCTCGGCGGCCGCGCCCTTGAGGTCGGCGTTGATCACGCCGGGCTGGACCACGGCGGTAGCGGTGCCGGGGTCGATCCGGACGGCGCGCATCCGTTCGGTGGAGACGACCAGGCCCCCGTCGAGTGCTGTGGCCCCTCCGGACAGTCCACTGCCCAACCCTCGCGGCACGATCGGGACCCGGTGCTTCCCGGCCCAGCGCACCGCCGTCTGAACGTGTTCGGTGGACTCGGCGAGGACGACGGCGATTGCCGTGCCGGCTGCCGGGTCCAGCGCGCGGTCGCGGCGGTGGGCCTGCAGAACCTCCGGATCGGTCTGCACGATCGACTCCGGCAGGTCGCGGCGCAGCTCGGTGAGCGCATCCATCACATGCGATTCCACAATACGGAACACAAATATCGCATAGTTGAATCTATGCTCGAGGATCGCTGCACGTCAAGGGCGTTCGGGGCGGGCCATACCCCGGTGCGGAGTTCATCGAAGGCATGTTCCACCGTGACATCGCAGGCCTGTGTGCACCACCCCGGGGCGCACCCGCTCCGCGCCCGCGGTCCAGGCGGCCCCGCGGCGGGTGCTGGGGCCGAGGCGGGACCGGCCGGTGCGCCGGGGCCGAGACGAGGTGGGCTGGCCGAGGCGACTCCGGCCGCCGGGCAGGGCCGGGACGATGTGGACCGGACCGAGGCGCTGCAGGACGGGTGGCGCCCGGGCCGCCGCCCCGGGGAGAACTGAGAGGTGCTCCCGGTGCCGACGACAGGGTGCCGGCGCTGGGGAGCGGCTCAGACCTGGTCGGCCTCGCGGGTGGTGGGGGTAGCGACGCCGCTCAGGGCCAGCTTCTCGGCGTAGTGGCAGGCGACCCGACCATCACCCAGGGTGCGCAGCGCCGGACGGTCGGTGGGACACAACTCGGTCTGCACGTGGGGGCAGCGGGTGTGGAACAGGCAGCCGTCCGGTTGGTTGGCCGGGTCGGGCAGATCGTCGGTCCCGGCGCGCTTGAGCCGTGCCTCCCGGCGGGAGGGGTCCGGGATCGGCACCGAGTGCAGCAGCGTCTCGGTGTAGGGGTGCCGGGGCCGGCGATAGAGTTCGCCGGTCTCCGCCTCCTCGGCGATCTTGCCCAGGTACATCACCGCCACCCGGTCGCTGACGTGCTCGACCACGGACAGGTCGTGGGAGATGAACAGGTAGGTGAGCCCGAACTCTTCCTGCACGTCCACGAGCAGGTTGAGGATCTGGGCCCGGATGGACACATCCAGCGCCGAGACGGGTTCATCGGCGATGACCAGGCGTGGGTTGGTGATCAGCGCCCGGGCGATGTTCAGCCGCTGGCGCTCCCCGCCGGAGAAGGCGTGCGGGTAGCGGGGCATGTACTCGGGCCGGATACCCACCCGGCGCAACATCTCCGCCACCCGGTCCTGGCGTTCGCTGCCCGAGGCCATCTTGTTCACGAGCAGCGGTTCGCCGACGATCTGCTCCACGGTCATCCGCGGGTTCAGGGAGGAGAACGGGTCCTGGAAGATCACCCGCACCTGGGTGCGGTACTTGCCCAGGGCACGACCGCTCAGCGTGGCCAGGTCCACCTGGTCACCACCGGCCTCGCGGTACAGGATCTGCCCGGAGGTGGCATCGATCAGCCGAGCGATCGCCCGGCCCATCGTCGTCTTGCCACAGCCGGACTCCCCGACCAGGCCCATCGTCTGGCCCGGCGCGATGCTCAGGTCCACCCCGTCCACGGCTCGCACGTTGCCGGTGGGGCGGCGGAACATCCCCCCGCCGATCGGGTAGTGCTTGGTCAGGCCCTTGACCTGCAACAACGGCTCGACCGAGGTGGCCGGCTCCTCCTCCGGCCGGCGCGGCTCGACGACGGCGACCGGTCCCACCGTGGGGCGGTCACCCTGGGCCGGGGGACCGGACTCGACCGGCTCGGACGCACCTGCCGGCTCGGACTCCTCTGCTCCGGGGGCCTCGGGCACCGAGCCGGGGGCATCGGGGTGGCTGTAGAGATAGCAGAAGGTGCGGTGGTCCTGGTCGAAGTCGGTGGCCGGTGGCATCTCCTGGTCGCAGATCCCGGGCATGGCGAAATCGCACCGGCTACGGAACGGGCAACCACTGGGCCTGTTCTGCGGGTGCGGCACCATCCCGCGCACGGTGCGCAGACGCTGGCGCTCCCCGCCGTCGCGCACATCGGGGATCGAGCGCAGCAGGGCCTGGGTGTAGGGGTGCTTGGGTTCGGAGAAGATCTGCTCCACCGTGCCGCGCTCGGCCACCTTGCCCAGGTACATCACGGTGACCTCATCGGCGATCTCGGCCACCACACCGAGGTCGTGGGTGATGAAGAGCATCCCCATCCCGTTCTCGGCCTGCAGGTCCTTGAGCAGATCCAGGATCCTGGCCTGGGTGGTCACATCCAAGGCGGTCGTGGGCTCATCGGCGATCAGCAGTCTCGGGTCACAGGACAGCGCGATCGCGATCATCACCCGCTGACACATACCCCCGGAGAGCTGGAAGGGGAAGACGTCCATGCGCCGCTCCGGGTGCGGGATCCCCACCCGGCGCAGCAACTCCACACCCACCTCCCGCGCTGCTTCCTTGCTGATCTCCCGGTGCAGGCGGATCGTCTCGATCAGTTGCGCGCCCACGGTGTACATCGGGGACAGCGACGACATCGGCTCCTGGAAGACCATCCCGATCTGTCCCCCGCGGACCTGCCGGATCTCCTCCCCGTCGGTGTCCAACGCGGCCAGGTCCACCGGTTCGCCCCCGTCGGGGCTCCACAGCACCTTGCCGTCGACGACCTCCCCGGGTGGCTCGATCAACTGCAGCACCGAACGGGCGGTCATCGACTTACCGCACCCCGACTCCCCCACCACACACATCGTGGTACCCGGGCGCACCGCGAAGTCGACCCCGTCCACCGCCTTGACCACACCGTCGGGGGTGGTGAAGTGCGTACGCAGACCCTCGATGCTCAACAGGGCCCGATCAGCGGCCACCGCCTCACCCCGGGCCTCGGGGTCCATCGTGGTGGCCCCACCGTGGTCCGTGCCCATGGTCACCTCACCGGTTCGTCGCTTCATAGGATCAGCAGATCTTCCCAAAGGTCAGTTCTTGTAGGGGTCGGCCGCATCGCGCAGCCCGTCCCCGAAGAAGTTCATTGCCAGCACGGTGATCACCACCGGGATACCGGGCAGCAGGATCCACGGCGCGGTGGAGACCGCCCGGATGTTCTGCGCCTCCTGCAGCAACACACCCCAGCTCACCGTGGGCGGTTGCAGGCCGAGGCCGATGAACGACAACGCCGTCTCGGCCAGGATGATCGTCGGGATGGACAGTGACAGGTTGGCGATGATGTGGGAGGTGAAGGAGGGCAGCATGTGCCGGAACATCACCCGGGACTGACTGGCCCCGTCAGCCACGGCGGCGGTGACGTACTCATCACTGCGCACGGCGAAGAACTTGCCCCGCACCTCCCGGGCCATCCCCACCCAGCCGACCAGGGAGATCACCACCGTCAGGGCCAGATACCGTTGCACCGGTGACCACGACGACGGCACGGCGGCGAACAGGGCCATCCACAGCGGGATCGTGGGGATGGACATGATCAGTTCGATGGCTCGCTGGATGAGGTTGTCCACCCGGCCCCCGACGTACCCGGAGATGCCGCCGATGATCACCCCCAGGAACAACGACAGCAGCACCCCGATCAGACCGATCGACATCGAGATGGTGGTTCCGTGGATGATCCGGGACATGATGTCGCGGCCGTTGGCGTCGGCCCCGAGGAGATACATCGGTGGACCGTTGATGTCCACCGGCCCGATCAGGCTGCGGTCCCAGGGGATGAAGCCGAACAGGTTGTACTCCTGCCCGCGCACGAAGAACCCGATCGGGATGACCTCCTCCTCATCCAGGGTGAAGGTCAGCGCCAGGGTGTCCGGATCCTGCTCGAAGGTGTAACCGTTCACATGGGGGCGGAAGGAGCCCTCGTGGAAGAGGTTGATCTGCTGGGGCGGTGCGTAGGGGTATTCGGAGTTGTGCGCGGTCTGGGAATAAGGGGCCAGGAACGGGGCGAAGATCGCGATGCCGTAGATCAGCACCGTGATCACCCCGCACACCAGGGCGACCTTGTGCCGTTTGAAGCCCCACCACACCAACTTGGACTGCGAGGCCAGCGCCAGGTCGTGCCCACCCTCACGCTGGGCTTCGGGTTCCTCGGTCTCCGGGGTCTCCAACTCGGTGCCGGTGCGTGGCATGAACGGTTCGGTCATGGTGAGCCCTCCCTCCTGTCAGTACCTGAGCCGCACACGCGGATCGAGCCACGCCAGCGCCAGGTCGGAGATCAATGTCCCGATCACCACCAGCACAGCGCTGATCAGCAACACCGACCCGGCCAGGTACATGTCCTGGGCCATCAGGGCCCGCAGCAGCAGTGGACCGGTGGTGTTGAGGTTCAGCACCTGGGAGGTGATCGCGTCGGCGGCGATCAGGCCGGGCAGGATCCACCCGATGGTGGAGAAGAACGGGTTCAGTGCCACCCGCACCGGGTACTTGATCAGCATCTTCGTGCGCGGCACCCCCCGTGCCCGGGCTGCGACCACATAGGGCTTGCGGAGTTCGTCGAGCAGGTTCGCGCGCAGGATCCGGATGTTCGCGGCGGTGCCCGCGGTCCCCCAGATCACCAGCGGGATCCACAAGTGCGCCAACAGATCACCCAACCGCGCCAGCGACCACGGAGCGTCCCGGAACTCCGGGGAGAACAACCCGCCAACACTCTGGCCGAAAAAGGTCAGGCTCAACCACATCAACACCAGCGCGATCAGGAAGTTCGGCACCGCCAGGCCCAGGTAGCCCAGGAACGTGAAGACGTAGTCCCCGGCGGAGTACTGCCGGATCGCCGAGTACACCCCGATCGGGAAGGACACCGCCCAGATGAACAGCAACGTCAGCACCGAGAGCATGATCGTCAGCGGCAACCGCTCGGCGAGCAGGGAACTGACCGTGCGCCCGTAGTCGAAGGAGTCCCCGAAGTCGCCGCGGAAGATGATGTTGGAGAACCACGTCCAGTACTGCACGTACCAGGGCTGGTCCAGCCCGTAGCGCTGGGTGAGCCGCTCCAGTTGGGCCGCCCCCAGGCTCCCGTCCCCCTGGGCGGCCAACTGGGCCTGCAGGGTGGTCAGGTAGTCCCCCGGGGGCAACTGGATGATGACGAAGGTGATCACGGAGATGATCCAGACCGTGGGGATCAGGATCAACACGCGCCGCATGATGTACTGCAGCATTCAGCACACCACCTCACCTGGTGACAAGGAGTTGGGCATGAACCGGACCCCGGCTCAGTCCTCGGAGAAGAACCAGGCGGGGATGTCCGTCGGTCCCGGCGTCAGGTACAGCCAACTGTCCGGGAAGGACTCGACGACGTTGCGCAGGTGGTTCTTCTTGATGCCGTAGCCATCGGTGGGGAGCACGATTCCGATGGCGTAGAACTGCTCCTTGGCGATCTCCAGGATCCTCCGGAACATCGCCTTCTGCTCCTCCGGATCCGCCTCCAGCGGGATCTGCCAGTTCAGTTCCATCTGCTCCAGCGTCTCCGCGGGCGGCTCCTCGGCGTCCTCGCCCTCGCCCAGGCTGGCGTAGTAGGCGGACCACTTCACTGCGTAGAGCGATTCGTCGCTGGTGGGGAACCACCAACGAGTTTCGTTCATCTCCACCCGGAAGCCACCGTCCCCGGCCCACACGCCGGCGTCGAACTGGTTCGCACTGGGATTCTTACGGTCGTAGAACAGGGTCCGTTCGATCGTGTTCACCCGTGCTTCCACACCGACCTCGCCCCAGTACTGGGTCACCATGTTGGCGGCGTTGGGCCACTCGGGAAACAGCGGGGTCAGGTCGATGTCGAACCGCAACCGGTCACCGCTGGGAAGCAACCGGTACCCGGAGCCGTCCTTCTCGGTAAGGCCGGCGGCATCCAGGTGCTGATTGGCCAGATCCACGTCGTACTCGGTGTACTGCTTGGCGAACTCCTCGTCGTAGAACTCCGACTCGGCATGGGGCGCGGCCTGCCAGGGTTCTCCCTGGCGCTGGAACACCGTGTCGATGATCTCCTGGCGGTCGATGGCGTGGGAGAGCCCGATCCGGAAGTCCTTGTTCTGGAAGATCTCCCGCAACTCCGGATCCTCGTGGTTCAGGTTCAGCGCTATAATCATCCGGTTCATCGACGTGGTCTCGACCGTGACGAAATCGAAGTCACCGCTCTCCCGGGCATCGGCGAGGACCGGCCGGTTCGCGTCCTGGTTGAAGTGTCGGGCGTGGAAGTCCAACTCCCCGTTGACCGCTTTGAGGAGCATCACCTCCTCCTCCTGGATGATCTCGAACTCGAGGTTGTCGATGAAGGGGAGTTGGGCGCCGTCGCTGTCGGTCTTCCAGTAGTACGGGTTGCGCTCGGCGGTGGCGACGTTGCCCGAGTTCAGCGGGCTGGTCATCTTCCAGGCGTACAGCACCGGCTTGTCGATGTTGTTCCACCACTGGATGCGGTCCTCCCAGTACGCCGTCCAGTCGGCGGACCCGGCCTCATCGGCCAGTTCCTCGGCCTCGGGGTTCAGGTGCGGGAGGAAGTCCTGCAGGTAGTGCTTGGGATAGAACAGGAAGTTGGTGGCCCACCAGGTGGCGTTCTGCGCCGCCTGCTGGAGGAAGTCGCCCTTTGTCTGCGGGTAGGTCAGGCGCACGGTGTAGTCGTCGATCCGCTCGACCTGCGCGGGCTCGTTGTCCACGGCAAGGAAGCCCGGGGGGTTGGCGTTCAGTTCCTCGTTGAAGAACACGTCCTCGATCGCGAACATCACGTCGTCGGCGGTCACCGGCTCACCATCGGACCAGCGCATGCCCTCGCGCATGTGCATGGTGAACTCCGTAGCGTCGTCATTGATGTCGACGGACTTGAAGGTGCCCGGGAGGCCCACCTCGGCGAGCGAGTGGTCGGCGCGCATCATCGGTTCATAGGCGATGATGCGCTCCAACCAGGGGTCATCGCCCTGGCCCAGCGCAGCACCCTGGTAGGTGCCGCCGTAGACGCCGAACTCCTGGGTCTCCACGACCAGTCGGTCGGACTCGATCGGCAGGCGCTCCTCCAGCGGGGGCAGTTCCCCGGCCTCGACCTGCTCGGTCAGCAGCGGGGACTCCTTCGGCCGGTCCGGGTCCGGGGCGGCCTCGGCGCCATCGCCCTCGCCGTCGGCATCCGGGTCGGCGGTGCCTCCGCCGCCGCAGGCGGCCAGGGACACGGTCGCCAGTGCACCGCCGCCGGCGTAGAGCATGGTGCGACGGGAGAGCAGACTCGGGTCGGGTGTGGCTGAACTGGTTCTCACGTTCATTCCTGGGTCCTCCTTGACTCCGTATCCCGGCACCTGCGCGCGGGATGAAAAACCTTGTGTGTGGATGCCGTGTGTGCTCTGAGGGTGTGCGTACGGGACCTCCACCTGCCAGTGACTATAGGAAGGCCCGCGCACGGAGCAGAACTAAAGCGACATATTCGATCATGATCTGTGGCGCTTCGGGCACCCAGAACGGACCGCGCCCCGGGTCGACCCGTGCGCACCACCCCGTCAGTACTCGACCACCGCCCCGCAGGACTCGCGCACCGTCAGCCGGGGGAGCAACTGGGAATGCCTGGGCGCCTCCTGCTCGGCCTCGGTGCGCAACCGCCGATCGATCAGCCGCAGGGCCTCCCGGCCCAGTTCCCGACGCGGTGGTGCGATCGCCGTCAACGGAACCGCGCCGTGCCCGGCCACCACGTCGTCGTAGGAGATCACCGCCAGGTCCTCGGGGATTCTCAGGCCGCGCAGTTGGGCGACCTCCACGATCCGGATCGCGTGCCGGTCCGAATGCGCGAGCACGGCCCGGGCGCCCAGGCCGTGCCGGTGCTCGATGAACTTCTCGATCGCTGCGGTCAATTCGTCCGGGTCGTCGTGATCGCTCGGCAGCGTCACCGCCGGCACCGGATCCAGCCCGAGTTGGGCCACCGCCTGGTGGTATCCCTCCCGGATCGCCGGCGCGGTAGGAGTCGCCTCGGTCGCCGCGAGCACCACGCTGCGGTGACCCAGGCGGGCGAAGTGGTCCACCGCGAGCAGACCACCGTGGCGGTGGTCAGTGCGCACGCTGTCCAGTTCCCGTACCGCCCGGCTGGCTCCCACGTCGCGTTCCAGCACCACCACCGGCACCGGGATCGACTCCAGCCAGGCCGCGATGTCGGCAGGCACTTGCTCGTGCAGGGTGGGGGTCAGCACCAGGCCCTTGACGCCCAGGGCCAGCAGCCGCTCCACCTGGGTCCGTTCGGCCTCCGGTCGGTAGTCGGAGATGCCCAGCACGATCCGAACACCCAGTTCGGCGGCCACCGACTCCATCCCCGCGATCACGTCCGGGTAGTAGAACGTCGATGAGGGCACCACCACACCGATCAGGGTGCGCGCCGGGCGTGGTTTGGCGGACTTGCGTTGTGCGGCCACCGCGCCGCCGTGCACGCGCTGGACCAGACCGTCGGCCTCCAGTTGACTGATGTCCCGGCGGATCGTCACCTGGGTCACGCCCAGTTCGGCGGCGGCCTCGCTGGCCCGCACGGTTCCGTAGAGGGTGATCTGCCGGAGCAGGTACTCCTGGCGGGCACGCGCCAGCATCAGCGGGCCCCGGGGGAGCAGCCGACGACGTCGGTGCGCGGTCCCCCGAGGGGACGGCCGGTGCGGGCCCGGCCGCCCAGTGGGGACGGGCCGGCGAAGCGCGGCCGGCCGGGGCGGCGCGCGCTGCCGGTCCGGGCAGGTGCGGGGCGGATCATGGTCCTCGTCTTCTCTGGCGGGATCCTCGGGCTCAAGCGGTCAGCGACGCGGCGTCGGGCAGGTGCTGGCTGCGCAACGGTGCTCCGCTGAGCCATCGCTGAAGCTCGTTGATGGCGTGATCACTCATCCGACGCGCCTCGTTGCCCAGGGAACCGGCGATATGGGGTGTGATGAGCACATTATCCATCGCGCGCAGGGGGTGGTCCGGCGCCAGCGGCTCGGGGTCGGTCACGTCCAGGATCGCGTACAGGCGTCCGGTGCCACACTCCCGCGTCAGTGCCTCCTGGTCGATCACCACGCCGCGGGCGGTGTTGATCACCGTTGCCCCGTCCGGCAGCAGGGCCAGTTCCTGGGCCCCGATCATGCCCCGAGTCTCGGGCAGGGCGGGAGCGTGCAGGCTGAGGATCTCGGAGGTGGCCATCGTCTCGTCCAGGCCGGTCAGCTCCCCGCCGAGCGCAGCGACCTGCTCCGGATCGGCGTAGGGGTCGTAGACCCGCAGCGCACCCAGTTCGAGCATGGACAGCAACTCCATCACGCGGCGGCCGATCCGGGAGAAACCGACGATGCCCACCGCCCGGCCCCGGTTGGTCAGGTTCGAACGGCCCATACCTGCCTGCCAGCCCTGCACCGAGGTGCGGGCGATGAACGGAACCCGCTTGCCGGCCATGATGATCGCGGCCAGGGTGTACTCGGCCACCGGGATCGCGTTGACATCGGCGGCGGTACTGACCACGATCCCGCGTTCGTGCACCTCCTCGGTGATCATGTGTCGCACGCTGCCGGCGGCGTGCAGCACCGCCCGCAGCCGGGGTGCCGCGGCCAGGACCTCCGGGGTCAGCGCCGGCGCCCCCCAGGAGGTGAGGAGCACCTCGGCCTCGGCCAGCCGCGCACGGGCGCCCGCGGAGGTCAGTTCATGCACTACGGCTGGTTCCTCCATCGAGACCAGCGTGTCCAACTTGTCGAGTTGGTCCCGCCCGAACTGCAGGGCGAAGGACTCGGGGTTCATCACCAGCAGGGCTCGGGGGGGCGCGGACAACGTTGCTCCCACAGGCACCTCAGTTCTCGTGACCGGTTTTGTCTAGTTCGATCGCCAATGATCGGCAATTGGTCGTCGCAATCCTAGAGTGGAGAATCCGCAAATCGGCCATGGCGGCCTAGAACCCGGACAGAAACGAACATTTCGGATGGAGGCGGCGTGCAGGACTCCACCACTCCGATGCGCGCATTGTGGGGGGATCGGGCCGAGGCGCCGGCGCTGCGGCACGTGCTGCGCACCCCTGACGAGGCACTGCCGGTGGCCCCGGCCACCGACCGCGGGGTCTGGGACCTCGGGGCCGGCCGGCTGCACCACCCCACCGTGACCGACCTGATCGAGACCGCGCAGCGCGACCGCGAGCAACCCTGGCCGCACACGCTCGCCACGCTGCTGGCCGATTACGTCCGCGCCGACAACCGGGTGGGCTACGAGGAGCAGATCTTCACCCGGCAGGGCCGGTTGTCCCGAGCGGTCATCGCCGCGGCCGCGACCGGCGAGGCGCACTGGCTCGATGATGTGGCCGACGGCCTGATCCAGCTGTGCGAGCAGACCACCTGGTGCTGGCCCGCCCATGAGGAGTCCTTCAGCAAGCGCGGCTGGCTGCTACCCGACCCGGACGCCCCGGTGCTGGACCTGGGCGCCGGTGAGGTCGTCGCCCAGATCGCTTGGACCGACCACCTGCTCGGCGCGTCCCTGGACGAGCACTTCCCCGGCCTGCGCACCAGGCTGCGCCGCGAGGCCCGGCTGCGGGTGCTGGACCCCTACCTGCAGCGGCGGGACTGGTGGTGGATCGGCACCGAGCGCCGGGTGAACAACTGGAACCCGTGGATCTGCGGCAACGTCGCACTGGCCGCCCTCCGGTTGCTCGACGGACCCGAAGAGGCGGACCTGCGCGCCCGGATCGTGGCCCAGACCATCGCCGACGCCGACAACTTCGTGGACTCGCTGCCGGCCGATGGCGCCGTCGATGAGGGCGCCTCGTACTGGTGGGAGGGCGTCGGCCGGCTGCTGGAGATGCTCGACGTGCTGCACCACGCCACCGGAGGCGAGCTCGACGCCGGCGCGATCCCGGCCGTCGGAGCCGCACTGGCCTACCTGCACCGGATGCACCTAGGGAAGGGCTGGTACGTCGGGGTGGCCGACAGCGCGGCCCGCGCCTACCCCGGGGTCCCCTGGAACGTGCCCTACCGCTGGGCGGTGCGCCTCAGCGACGAGCGGGCCCGGGACCATGCCGCCGCCCAGGTCCGCCCCGGGGAGCCGCTGATCACCGTGCACCGGCGCCCGACCAGTTCACTGGGCCGGATCCTGCACACGATCACCGACACCGCCTTCGCCGCCGCCGCCGGGGGTGCTGAACCTGCCCCGGAACCCGCGGTGTGGCTGCCCTCGGTCCAGATGCTGGTGCGTCATGGCCCCGCCCAGCGGGAGCCGCGCCTGAGCCTGGCGATCAAGGGCGGGCACAACGGGGAGAACCACAACCACAACGACATCGGCGCCGTGACGGTGGCCCTGAACGGGGTGCCCGTGGTGGTCGATGCCGGACGGCCCACCTACACCCGGCAGACGTTCGGACCGGACCGGTACCAGTTGTGGCCCATGCAGAGCCAGTGGCACAGCGTGCCGCTGATCCGCGGCAGTGGACAACGGGACGGGGAGCAGTACCGGGCGCGGAGCGTCTCGGTGCTGCCCGACGACGACGCGCCCCGGGGCATGGAACTGGACCTGGCCGCGGCCTACCCGCGCGCGGATGTGCGCACCTGGGTGCGCCGGGCGGAACTGGGCGACGGCGAGGTGCGGGTGAGCGATTCCTGGCACCTGGACGCCCCGGACGGTGAGACCGGACCCACCCGGGTGCACTGGATCCTGGCCGGGTCGGTGCGGCTCGTCGAACCCGGGCGCGCCACGGTGACGCCCGTGCAGGGCGAGGATGCTCTCGAACTCACCTGGGATCCGGACCTGCCCGCCGGCCTGGAGGTGCAGGAACTCGATGACCCGATGCTGACCGAGGTCTGGGGGGACCGACTGACCCGGTTGTTCATCGAAGTGGACACCAGCACCACCGGCTCCACCGGCTCCACGACCATGGTGATCCGCTGACTGGCAGCCGCTGCGCGTGAGTTCAGCGGCCGCGCTTGGCCGCAGCCGGCACGACGTCGACGGGTGCGGGTGTGGTCTTGCGGCGCCCGGCGCGGGCCTTGGCCTCGGACTGCATCTGCTTCTTGGTGGCCGCGAAGGAACAGATCGGGCAAATGGCCAGATCGTGGCGCTGCGCCGGGCAGTACTCCCGGCCGAAGTAGATGATCTGCAGGTGACGGCGGTTCCAGGTGTCCTTGCGGAAGGCGCGCTTGAGGTCGGCCTCCACCTTCTCCACCGTGGTGCCGGTGGACAGCCCCCAGCGGCGGGCCAGGCGGAAGATGTGGGTGTCGACCGGGAAGGCCGGGATGTCGAACCCCTGGGCCATCACCACACTCGCGGTCTTGTGCCCCACCCCGGCCAGGGACTCCAGGAACTCCCAGTCCGGGACCACCTCGCCCCCGGCGTCCATGATCTGCCCGGCCGCGGTCCAGAGGTTGCGCGCCTTGGTGGGTGCCAGGCCGATCTCACGGATCAGTTCCCGGATCCGTTCCGCACCAAGGGCATGCATCTGCTCCGGTGTCGAAGCCTCCGCGAACAGAACCGGGGTGACCTCATTGACCTTCTTGTCGGTGGTCTGGGCGGACAGGGCCACCGCCACCAGCAGGGTGTAGGCGTCGGTGTGGTCCAACGCCGGCACCGGTTCCGGGTAGAGGTCCTCGAGGATCTCGCTGATCCGCTCCACTTTCTCCGCTCGTCGCACCCGACCAACCTACCCGTGCGAGCGCCCACTGGCGGCGCGGTCGATCACCAACGCCACCTGCACCCGGTTGGCTGCGTCGAGCTTGGTCATCGCGTTCGTCAGGTGCGTCTTGACGGTGGCCTCACTGAGGTAGTTCTGGCGAGCGATCTGGGCGTTGGTCAGACCGGCGGCAACCGCAGTGGTAATCGTCTGCTCCCGGTCCGTGAGCCGTTCCACCCGCTCCCTGGCCTCCCGGCGCTTCTGACCGGAGGTGTCGGCCTGGACGTGGGTCATCACCGTACGAGCCGCTCGCGGGGACAACGCTCCGTCGCCGGCGGCCACCGAGCGGATCGCGGTGATGATCTCGGCCGGGTCGGCATCCTTGGCCAGGAAGCCGTGGGCCCCGGCGTGCACGGCCTCCAGGATCACGTCCTCGCTGTCGAAGGAGGTCAGGGCGATCACCCCCGGCGGGTCCGGCAGGGCCATCACCGACCGGGTCGCTTCCACTCCGCTGACGCGATGCATCCGCAGGTCCATCACGACAACGTCGGGATGATGCTTGTGCACCGCGGGTATGACCTCATCGCCGTCGCCGACATCGGCGACCACGGAAAGATCGGCCTGCTCGATGATGGTGCGCAGTAGCTGACGCACCATCGCGTCATCGTCCACCACGAGTACCCGGATCATTCAGCCGAGTCTAGAACCGACCTCCGACACCGCCCAGCGGCAACGACGCGGCAGCCGCCCCCGGCAACACTCGGCGCGCCGGCACTCTCTTTCGCCCGCCCCGGCTGCCTGCGCACACGTCGGGTGGGGGCGCTACCCCGAGGTGGTCGCCACCCAGGGCAACTCGGCGTGCAGGAGGTACGTGTCGCCGTCGACTCCTGCCTGAAAGGTTCCCCCGAGCATGTGCACCCGTTCGGCAATCCCGCGCAGCCCGGATCCGCTTGAGCCCGGCGCCGGCCCCGGCTCACTGCCGGGAGGCCCGACGACGGCGTCTGCCGATCCGAACCGCCCCGGGGCGCCGCTCCATGACCCGGACCCGCCGGTCCCCTGTGGGAGCAGGCGGTTGGTCACCGTGACCTGCACGCCCCGCCCGGGAGCGGCACGCAGGTCCAGGCGCACCGGTGCGGTCGGGGCGTGCTTGACCGCGTTCGTCAGGCCCTCCTGCACGATCCGGTAGACCGCTCGGGTCAGCGCCGGCGGGGCCGATTCCGCTCCGGAGACCATGATCATCGGGGTGATGTCCGCTCCGGCGCTGCGGGCATCGTCCACCAGCCCGGGCAGGTCATCGAGCGTGGGGGCATCTGCGCCGAGGCGGTCCGAGGCCGCGGAGTCGCGCAACGTGCTGATCAACGAGCGCATCTCCTCCAGCGCTCTGTGCGCGGCCGACCGCATCGAACGGGCCGCCCCGGGCACGTCGGTGCCGGGATCGGCGGCGGTGACTTCCAGCGCCGAGGCGTGCAGGGATACCAGGGACAGGTGATGCGCCACGGTGTCGTGCATCTCCCGGGCGATCAGGTCGCGCTCCTCCTGACGGGACAGTTCCGTGCGCAACTGATGCGCGGCGCGCTCGTGCGCCCGCTCGGCCTGCCGGGCGGCACGGGCGCTCGCGCGATAGCGGCGTGCCATCCCGATCGCTACCGTCAACCCCACGCCCAGCACCACCAGGGCGACATAGCCCACCGGGTTCATCTGCACCGTCTCCCCGGAAACATCATCGACGAAGACGAACATCGCGTCGACACCCCGGGCGTGGTCCCGCCAGGCCCCGATGCTGAGGGCAGCGACGACTGCTGCGGTGGCGATGGCCACGTTCCGCCAGCGCTGGGTGATGTAGACCCACACCAGCGCACACATCGCCCCGATGGGTCCCACGGGAAACACGGCGAACAGCGCCGCACTCACCAGGCACACCACGAACGCGTGCTGGATGCGCCAGGCCAGCGCAACCGCTGCGCCGCCCCCCACGAGTACCCACACCAGCCACCACAGCACCGCCGAGTCCAGGTCCGGCATCCCACCGGTGGCGAAGGTGGCATCCAACAGGGTTCCGATGAACGCGAGAGTCACCGCGATCGCGGTTCCGGCCCAGCCCACTATCCGCCGGCTCGTGGTGACCGGCTCAGGAGGCGGTCCCGTCGCCACTGGCGCCGGCGGGGCACGCTCGGGCAGCGGGCGATCCGGGCCGGGGCTGGTCATGTCACGCATCGTAGGCATCACCACCCACAACGGACGTCATCCGGTTGGCCATGATCACCACCGCCCGGCTACGACTTTCGGCCGGCCGGGTGCACCGGATCGGACGAAGCGCTGACGGGGTCCGGGCGGAAAGGCTCGATGACGTACTGCAGGTTCGCCATCGAGGAACAGGAGCATCATGAGTCAGCATCCACAGGGTCCGCCGCCGGGAACACCTACCGGTCCACCGCACGGTGCCGCGGCACCGCACGCCCCTTACCCCGGCCCGGCACAGCCGGAGCCCCCCGCACCTCGCAAGCGGAACTGGTTCGCCCGGCACAAGATCCTCACCGGGTTTCTCGCTGTCCTCGCGTTCGTCGCGGTCATTGGCATCGCCACCTCCGGGGATGGGGACGAGGGCACCAGCGCCGCACCCGGTCAGTCCGCGGAGACGAACGCGGATGCCGCGCAGCAGGACGATGAGCCGGCCGAGGCGCCCGGGATCGGTGAGAACGTATCCGATGGGGACTTCGAGTTCGTGGTCACCGAGGTCGAGACCGGCGTGGGCCGGATCGGGTCGGAGTTCCTGAACGAGCAGCCCCAGGGTCAGTTCGTGCTGGTCTACCTCGAGGTAACCAACACCGGCAGTGCCGCCGAGACCTTCTGGACGTCCGAGCAGGGCCTGGTCGACACCGAGGGACGCACCCACTCCGCCGACGATTCGGCCGCCCTTCTCCTCGACGACGGCGAGTTCCTGCTGACCGAGATCAACCCGGGCAACACCGCCCGGACCGCCCTGGTTTTCGATATCCCAGCAGACGCCGAACCGGCCGCGGTGGAACTCCACGGCTCGATGTTCTCGCGGGGGGTGACGGTGAACCTGCAGTAGCCGCCACACGGGAGAACCGGGGGGCGTGGCCCCGGGCACCGATCCGGTGTCCGGGGCCACGGGCCGTGCGGCCCGGGTTCGATGACAACGGTCCACGGGATCTGTCCGGAGGTCGTCGTCTCACGCGTCAGGGGTGCGGCGGCCGCGCCGCCGGGCCCACACCAGCACCGGAATCAACATCAGGGATAACACCCCGCCGGCCAGGGACAGCGTGGCGAAGTCTGTCGCCGCGACCACCACACCGGACATGGCACCACCACCGGCGCCGGCCAGAGCGATCAGGACGTCGATAGTGCCCTGGGTACGCGGGCGGTTCTGTGGAACGGTGGCATCGACCACCAGAGCCGTTCCGGCGATCACCCCGAAGTTCCAGCCCAGGCCGAGCAGAGCGAGAGCCAGGATGAGCCAGAACAGGGAGTCCGCGGGCGCCAGCGCGGCGGTGAGCCCGGCCAGCAGCAGCGTGATTCCCGAAGCGATCGCCATCGGGGTGCGACCGACCTTGTCCACCAGCACCCCGGTGATCAGGGACGGCAGATACATGGCACCGACATGGATGCCGATCACCAGCCCCACCGCAGCCAGGTCGTGGTGGTGGGCCCGCATGTGCACCGGCGTCATCGTCATGATCGCCACCATCGCGATCTGGCTGAGCACCATCACGGTGGCACCCACGTACGCCCCCACACCCGCCCTGGGCGCCGGTTCGGCCGTGTCCGGACCCGTAGGACCGGGCGCTCGTCCGGGTGCTTCCGTCGTCAGGGGGCCTTCCGCCGTCCCGGCACCCTCCGCCGCCCGGGGGGGTTCCGCCGTCCCGGCACCCTCCGCCGCCCGAGCGTCGCGGCGACGCGCCAGCAGGTACGGGTCCGGCCGCAGGAACACCATCAAGGTTGCCCCGGCCGCCAGGTAGGCCACGCCGGCGAGCAGGAACGGACCGGCCAGCGGCGGAATCCCCAGGGTCGTGGCCAGGACACCCAACGGTTCCACCAGGTTCGGCCCGGCCACCGCACCCAGGGTGGTGGCCACCATCGCGATACTGATCGCCGCGCCCCGCCGCGCCGGGAGGGCCAGGTCCGTCCCGGCGTACCGGGCCTGCAGGTTGGTCGCGGTGCCGGCGCCGTAGACGAACAAGGACACGAACAGCAAGGGCACGTTGCCGGTGACCGCCGCCAGGACCACACCGAGCGAACCGATGCCCCCGGCGCCGAACCCGATCCCGAGACCCACCCGCCTTCCCCACCGGTGGGTGAACCGCCCCACCAGGTAGGCCGCGAGCGCCGACCCGAGGGTGAACAGACCCACGGGGAGCCCTTCCAGCCCGTCGCGGCTGAGCATCTCCTGGGCCAGCAGCGCGCCCACGGTGATACCGGCGGCCAGACCCGCCCCGCCCAGGACCTGGCTGACCACCACCACGGTCAGGGTGCGCTTCTGGACCCGGACCCGGGTCGACTCGTCAAGGTCCGCAGCCGGGGCCGGGCCCCCCGGCCGCTCGCCACGGTTCGTGGTCACGCCGCGCCGCCTGCTCGCTCAGTCCTGGTGGTAACGGCGCTGCAGATCACGAACCTCCTCGGCGAACTCCTCGACCGGGCCCTCCGCACGTATTCCGGGGGCCACCTGAGCGATAGGCAACGGTGCCACCGGCGCGGGTGCCGCCCCGAGTTCACCCCACCAGCCCCGCAACTGATCGGAGGAGGTGGCGTAGACGATCCGGCCCAGACCTGCCCAGGCGTGCGCGGCCGCACACATCGGGCAGTGCTCGCCGGAGGTGTACACGGTCGCCGCCGATCGCTGCTTGGGTCCCAGATGCGCCACGGCCCACCGGGCGATCGAGAACTCCGGGTGCCGGGTGCGATCACCCTCGGCGTCCCGGTTGTGGTCCTCGAACAACACGGTGCCCTGCGATCCCACCAGCAGCGAGCCGAAGGGCGAGTTCCCGCCGTCCAAGGCCGCGCGTGCCAGTTCCACGCATCGGCGCAGGTGCGCGCGATCCACGTCAGTGACCATGGCGCCATCCTGACCGATGCCGCCCCGATTACGGCGGAAGCCACGTCGAGCCGCCGGATGCGAGCCACGTCTCAGGCACCACACCGCCTCGACGCACTCACGTCGAGGCGTGGTGCGTCGAGGGTGTGGTCCGCACCGGGGCCGACGGCGATGCCTGGGCGCAGGGGCGGTGCCTCGGCGCCGGGTCGCCCAGGGCCTGCTGCAGGTCCGCGATGAGATCGACCGGGTCCTCCAACCCGACGGAGATCCGCAGCACGTCCGGATGGGGACGCGCCTCCGGTGCCACCGGGCGGTGGGTCAGAGCGGCCGGGTGCTGGATGAGGGAGTCCACGCCACCAAGGGAGACCGCGTGCCCGATCAGCCGGCACCGCCCGGCCACCCGCACCGCTGCCTCGAAGCCGCCGTGCACCTGCACCGCCAACATCGCCCCGGGCCCCGACATCTGCGTGCCGACCAGTCCCTTCGGATCCTGACCGGGCAGCCCGGGGTAATACACCCGGGCGACGGCGGGATGCTCAGCCACGACTCTGGCCACCTGGCGGGCACCCTCCTGCTGGGCCCGGACCCGCACCGGAAGCGTCTGCAGACCGCGGTGCAGCTGATACCCGGCCAGCGGGTGCAACAGGCCACCGGTCAGGGCCCGCACCGCCCGGAGCCGGCGGGCCCAGTGGGCATCGGTGGCGATCACACCGCCCACGATGTCGCCGTGGCCACCGAGGTATTTGGTGGCCGAGTGCAGCACCAGTCGCGCCCCCTGCGCGACCGGAGTCTGCAAGACCGGGCTGGCGAACGTGTTGTCGACCAGTACCGGCACCTCCCCGGCCTGGGCAACCACGGCGGCGATGTCCAGCAGTTCCAGGGTGGGGTTGGCCGGAGTCTCGATGATCACCAGGCCGGTGTCGGGCCGCAGCGCAGCCGCAATGCCGTCCCCCCGCGCCCAGGTCACCTCCGTACCCAACAGTCCGGTGGCCAGCACGTGGTCACTTCCCCCGTAGAGCGGACGTACCCCGACCACGTGCGGGGTGCCGGCCTGCACGGCGGCCAACAGGGCTGCGGACAAAGCCGCCATGCCGGAGGCGTAGGCGACGGACTCCTCGGCACGTTCCATCGTGGCCAGGGCGTCCTCGAACCGGCCCACGGTGGGATTCCAGAGCCGGGAGTAGACCATCGAGCCGCCCGGCTGTGGACGCCCGCCACCGGCGAGCACCTCATAGGACTCCCCACCCGATTCCACATCGGTGATCTGGTAGGTGCTGGACAGGTCGATCGGCGGAACGTGCGCCTGGCCGAGGTTCTCCCGGCCGGCGTGCACAGCGTTGGTGTCGGGTCCAAGGGTGTTCGGGCGCGACATGGTTTCCTCCTTGCAGACGGCGTCGTCCGTCAGGTCCGTAGGGTGAACGGGTCCTCCCAGCGTGTCACACGGGGGTCGGGAACAACCCTCTTCGGAGAGCCGGGCCCTTAGGATCGGGACACATGTCCACGGTGATCCTGGTCCGGCACGGTCGTAGCACCGCGAACGCCGACGGTGTGTTGGCCGGCCGCACGCCCGGTATCGAACTCGATGAGACCGGGCGGGAACAGGCCGAGCGCACCGGACGGCGCCTCGGCGCCGTGCCCTTGGTGGGCGTCGTCTCAAGCCCGCTGGAGCGCTGCCGACAGACCGCGAACGCGATCCTGGCGCACCAAACCGGCTCCCCGACGGCACCGACCGAGACCGCTCTGACCGAGTGTGACTACGGCGATTGGCAGGGCCGCAAGATCGCCGACCTGGCAAAGGAGGACCTGTGGACGGTGGTCCAACGACACCCTGCGGCCGCGGTGTTCCCCGGCGGTGAGTCCCTGGCCGCGATGCAGGCACGGGCGGTTGCGGCGGTGCGACGTCATCACGCAGCGTTCCAGGCCACGCACGGATCCGCGGCGGTATGGGCGGTGGTCAGTCATGGCGACCTCATCAAGTCGATCCTGGCCGACGCCCTCGGTCTGCACCTCGACCTGTTCCAACGCATCCACGTCCATCCGGCATCGGTGTCGATCGTGCGGTACACGACCACAAGCCCCGAGGTGCTCGCCATGAACACCGACGCGGGAGACCTATCGTGGCTGCGCGAGCAGGCAAGCGAAGCCCGGGTCGGTGGCGGAGCGGGGCCCGGGCACGCACATGCCTCCGGCGACTCCTAACATGGAGAGGTGTCCCGCATCGTCCATAGCTTCGACTGGCCCGATCGGTTCGTCGTCGGCACGCTCGGTCAGCCCGGCTCACGTACCTTCTACCTGCAGGCCCGCACCAAGGCCGAGATCGTCAGCGTCGCCTTGGAGAAGGAGCAGTCGGCCGCGCTCGCCGAGCAGATCGACAAGCTCCTCGATCAACTGATGTCCCACCCGGACAACCCCTTCAGCGTTCCGGAGTCACCACCGGAACGACTTCTCGACGACGACCCGCTGGATCAGCCCGTGGAGGAGCAGTTCCGGGTGGGTGCGCTGACGCTGGGCTGGGACGCCTCGACCTCCCAGATCGTCATCGAGGCCCTCGCGGCCCCCGAGGTCGATCCTGAGACGCTCGAGCCGCTCGCCCCGGAACCGGAGGAGTCCCTTGTGGTCCGGATCCCGGTCGGCGCCGCGCGGGCATTCGCCGAACGCACCCGGGCCGTGGTGGGCGCAGGCCGGCCACTGTGTCCGCTCTGCCGCGAGCCGGTGGATCCGCACGGCCATGTCTGCGATCTGACCGACGGTTTCCCGTGATTCCCGCCGACCTTCGAGACGGCGAACTCGTCCTGGAGGGTCGGATCATCCAGGCTTCCAACGCCACCTTCCTCGGCCGGATCGGCACGGTGAAGGTTGTCTACAAGCCGGTGGCCGGCGAACGTCCCCTCTGGGACTTCCCCGGCTCCACCCTGGCCCGCCGGGAGGTAGCGGCCTATCTCGTCTCGGAGTCCTTCGGCTGGGACCTGGTTCCACGGACCTGGCTGCGCGATGGCCCCTTCGGCCCGGGGATGGTTCAGGTGTGGCAACAGCCCGATCCGGCCCAGCAGGCTGTCGACCTGGTCCCCACCGACGACGTTCCCGCCGAAGGCTGGTGTCACGTCTTCGACGGCCTGGACGCACAGGACCGTCCGGTCTCACTGATCCACGAGGACTCGCCGGTGCTGCGGCGGATGGCCGTGTTCGACGTCGTGGTGAACAACGCCGACCGCAAGGGCGGGCACGTGCTGGAGATGACCGATGGGCACCGCTATGGCGTGGACCACGGGCTCACCTTCCACAGTGACAACAAGTTGCGCACGGTCCTGTGGGGGTGGCTGGGCCATGATCTGCACGCCGAGGAGCTGGCGGGCCTGGAGCGCCTCCAGGGCGCTCTGGACACCGACTTGGGCGACCCCCTCGGCGAACTGATCTCCGGTTCCGAGATCGCGGCACTGGTCGGGCGGTGCGACCACCTGCTGCGCCACGCGCGGTTCCCCGCTCCCGCGGGTGAGATGCCCACAATCCCCTGGCCCCCGTTCTGAAGACCACCGACGGCCGCAGGCGGAGCGATCTCAGCCATGGTCCTGCCGCCCTGCCATCCGGGCAGCCGAACACGGGCGGCCACGAAAGATGGTCTCGCGGCCGGCCCGTGAGGTGCCCCCGCTCAGCTGGCGGCGGCCAGCGCGGGCATCGGCGGGATCGTGCCCTGCAGGATGGCCGCATCGATCGTGGCCTCGGTCTCGGCCTCGTCCATCGACAGCACGATGGAGATCTCCGCCACCAGCGGGATCAGGGCGTCGCGCAGGAGGTTCTTCTCACCGAACGACAGACCCTTGCCGTCGAGGCGACGACTGAGGTCGCGGACCAGTCCGGCGATCGTGCGGATGTCGCCGCTACGGAACCGGTCGGTGTTGGCCTTGATGCGCCGGGACCAGTTTGAGGGCTCTTCCTCGCTCGGAGCCGCCAGCACGTCGAAGATCTCCCGCAGATCCTCGATGCCGAGCACCGGACGAAGGCCGGTCTCCTCAGCCCGCTCCTCGGGAACCTCGACGACGAGGTCAGTTCCGGACACCTGCAACTTCAGGTAGCGGATGCGCGTGCCCCGTAGGGTGCGCGTGGTGGTCTTCGTGATGGTCGCCGGTCCGTGGTGGGGGTGGACGATGACCTGACCCTTGGTGAAATTCAATGCGTGACCCTTCGACGAACGAGCGCCACACTCGACCGCTTGGGTCGGCTCTTGAGGCCCACCGGCGGTCGTCTCGAGACCCACCATCGGTGGGTGATGACACAGCGGAACTTACACCCCTATGGAGGAACGTACGCGACCGCTGCGAGCCAGCCTTTCTATTCTCTCATGAAATGTATCGATTTTCCTGACGACTTGATCACTATTTGGCGGCGCGGACCGGATTAGTTCCCGATCGCGGGGTGCCAGATGGTAATGCCGGTGGGTGAGAGGCGGTTCATCCGGAAGTACCGGACGCCGCGGGAGCAAGTGCCGAACCTGCACGTCACCGCCGTGGCGGCGGCGACGTCGACGCCGCGAATTCGCGTCGGGAGGATCGTCGTGGCCGATTCCACCGGGCCTAGGAAGAATCCGGGCCCGAACGGTCCGGAAATGCCGCCATGATTCATGGCCGGCCATTTCGGCCGCCAGGCAACTGCGTTCCTATCGGGGCAGCGCCGTATTGATCGTTCGGCGCATCTCGTCCACCCAGCCCACCTCGGTGGGCCAGGCCGATACCACCAGCCAGGTCACGCCGGCATCGGCGTACTCCTGTGCCGGCACGCCTTCGGCCCAGGGGGCGACCACGTCCCACTCGCCGTCCTGCTCCGCCGCATGTGGCACCTGGTCGAGGTAGGCGACCAGTTCCCGGGGTGTGGGCAACGACTCGGCCATCGGCGCGATGCCGTCCCAGCGGCGCGCGCGGCGCAGGGGCCGAACATTCGGCAGCCCACCTGCAACCCAGATCGGCGGGCGCTGCTGGATGGGCCTGGGCAGGAAGTTCGCCCTGACCCGGTAATGCTCTCCGTCGAAGTCGGTCGGGCCCCGCCACAACTGGTCGATGAGGTCCAGCCCCTCGTCGAGCATCGCAGCCCGCACCTTGCCGTCGGCCTCATCACCCAGATCGGCGAAGTCCAGGTCCGGCGGCTCCCCCAGTCCGACGCCCAGCACCGCACGACCGTTGCTGAGGTGGTCCAGGGTGGTGATCTGCTTGGCCACCACCCACGGGCGCCGCCTCGACAATGGGGTGACCAACGGTCCGAGCACCACCCGCTCGGTGGCCTGGGCCAGAGCGCCGAGCAGCACCCACGGGTCGTGCACCTCCATGCCCTGGGTCCACTGCACGTGGTCCCACAGGAACACCCCGTCCCATCCGGCGTCCTCGGCCTCCCGGCCCAGGGCCATCACAGTGGCCACGTCGGTGAACGGGGGGATGCTCAACGCGTACTTCATACTCCCCCAACCTACGCGAGGCCTCACGGTAAGTTCTGGCTCTGGAGCCCGACCTCATCGCCGCACTGCGCCGCGCGGTCGCGGCAGCGCCGCAGGACGTGACACTACGGGTGCACCTGGCCGAACAGTTGCTACAGACCGGCGACGGCGCCGGTGCGGTAGCCGAGGCCGCCGCGGCCCTGGGGGTCGATCCCTCCAATGAAGAGGCTCGGGCCATCATGGCCCGGCGTTGCAGCCCGGCCCGCCGGGTTCCGGGGCGGGCACGGAAGCGCCGGAACCCGGCGCGGCACCGGCAGGCGGGGAACCGGATGAATTCGACTGGGTCGCGGCCCAGTCCCAGTTCGACCACGCCCCCGACGATCCCCTCTTCCCAGACTCCGAGGGCCCGCACACCAGCAGTGCCGAAGGGCCGCACGTCGGGAACGACCGGTACTCGATCGACACACCGGCCATCACGCTGGCCGATGTCGGGGGGATGAAGACGGTCAAAGACCGACTCAACGCGGCATTCTTCGCGCCGCTGCGCAATCCCGAGTTGCGCCAACGCTTCGCCAAGACCCTGCGTGGCGGGCTATTGCTCTACGGTCCTCCGGGATGCGGAAAGACCTTCATCGCCCGGGCGTTGGCGGGTGAATTGGGGGCGAAGTTCCTCTCCAACGGCATCACCGACGTCCTCGACCCGCACTTCGGCCAATCCGAACGCAATCTGCACGACGCGTTCGAACTCGCCCGCCGGGAGGCACCGTGCGTGCTGTTCTTCGACGAGGTGGACGCACTCGGTGGCCGCCGCAGCCACACCTCCACCTCCATGATGCGCACCGCGGTGAACCAGTTGCTGAGCGAGTTGGACGGGGTCGGCACCGACAATGACGGCGTGTTCGTCCTGGCTGCCACGAACCAACCCTGGGAGGTTGATCCGGCGTTACGCCGTCCGGGCAGGTTCGACCGCACCGTGCTCGTGCTCCCTCCCGATCGCGAGGCACGAGCGGCCATCTTCGCCTTCCACCTGCGCACGCGTCCGACCGGGACCATCGATATCAACGCCCTCGCCCGCGCCTCCCCGGTGAACCTGGCTAAGCGGGGTAGGCCGGTGCGAGCGCCGATCCACCCGAGCATTCTTTGAGACGTCCACGGAGTTTCCCCCTGACCAGGCTCGTCGCCGGCGTCCTCCCTTTCGCTAGTCGCAGGTCACCTGGAGTTCCGCGTTGCCGACGGCGGCATAGGAGCCGTCGTCGGTGCGGACCATCTCGGGACTGGCGGTGATGCGTGACCCCTCGACGTGGAGTCCGGCCAGGTCCCCCAGGACGTCAGCGTGCTCATACTCTCGCTCGGCCTCGCCAAAGGGGTCGTCCGTCCCGATGTACACGTTCAACTGGTTGTTGTCGCCGGAGTCCACGAAGGCCGGTGCCCCGGTGTCGTCAGTGCCCGGCCCGCTGACGATGATGTGATCCCCGGTCAGGCAGGTCTCCGGTGTGAAGGTGACCTCGTAGCCGTCGACAGACACCACACCTTCGGCAGCTGTCGTCGAACTCGCACCATTCCCCTCCTCGGTGCCGTCGGCGTCATCCTCTGCGGTGGCGACGGTGTCACCGCCCCCCTCCCCGGTGCCGTCGGCATCGGCCTCCTCGGCGGAGACGTGCACGGAGTCGCCGGCCCCGCTCTGTGTGTCGTCACTCGCTGCGCCGTGGTCGTCGCCCGAGCCGCATCCCGCGAGCAGCAGCGCGCTGGTGAGCGCGAACGCGGCGGCAGTACTCTTCTTCATGTCTCTCCTGGTCGGTGAAGTGGTGTGAGGAACTGTCAGGGGCAGGTCGCGGCGGCGACGAAGTCGCCTTCCAGTGGTTCTTCGGCGAACATGACCCCGGCCAGCGTGCCGATCGCCGTTGCTTCATCGCCGACAGCACGCACCAGTGGGGACTCGCCGGCGCCCTCCAGCCAGTCAGGTTCTTCACCTTCGTCACGCCCGTGCTGCGCCATCGAGTTGCTGTACTGCGCCATGGCCTCGTCGTCACCGGAGTCGATCAGGTGCGCGAACTGAACGTGCTCGTTCTCGAAGTTGAAGCCGAGATCGGCGCCGATCTCACGACTGAGGTAGAGACGGTGGCCGCTGCCGGTGCTCTCCTCACTCGCACTGACGATGAACTGGCCGCGACCTGGCTCGTCGTTGACGGTACAAGAGAGAGTCGTGAACTCGAAGCGCTCCCCTCCGATCTCGATGTAGGCGGTGCCCGGGGCTGCCGGAGCGACGCCTTCGTGCAGCCCATCGGCATAGAGCTCGTCCAGATAGTCGGTGGACGGCGCCGGTGCGGCGGCGTCCTCATCCTGTTCCTCTGCCTCCTCCGTGGACGACGCGGGAGCGGCGTCCTGCGGTTCTCCGGCCGCCTCCGTCTCCACCGGATCCAGCACCTCACCGTCATCCCGTGCAGTGCTCGAGGCGCATCCGGCGAGCAGTCCGAAGGCCGCTAGCACGGCGGCCGCCCTGGTCATGGTGGTTCCCAGCCTCACAGCGCGACTCCCTCTCGGTTACCCAGACGACGCCCGATCGCGAGCAAGCACGCGCCGAGGCCAAGAGCGAGAATGCTCACGGCTCCAGTCCACGCACTGACCATCGCGACCGCCTTGTCGGCAGCGTGCGCGGGGACCATCCCGACGGTAAGGAGCACCAGCAGCGTACTGCCCGCGACAAGTGCGGGCAGCGGGAACTGAGCAGAGCGACGTCTCGACATATTCAACTTTCCTGAACGGCATTGGCGTAGCGGGGGGCAACGCTAGGCTCGACGTCGCACCAAAGCGATAGTGAAAAGTTGACTATGCCGAGGGTCCGCGGTTTCCGCGCCCTCTCGAAGCCCGGAGAGGACACGACGCGCGTGACCGGAGCGCCACATCAAGACGGCGTACGTCGCCTCCTGGAAGCTGTGGCCGCCGGTCGGGCCTTGATCCTCACCGGACCCGGTGGTGGCGGCAAGTCGTACACGCTGCAGTTGACGCAGGACGCACTGTTGGCTGCCAGCAAGAGTGCGCCCCTCATCGCCGGCCACGTCTCGGGCTCGTCGGTGCCACTGGGCGTCTTCGCGGGCGTCAAAAACCTCTCCGCGACGGTGCTGGAGTCCCCGGCGGCTGTTGTCGATGTCTTTGCGCGCCGCCGCTCGGAGACCGTCTTGTTGGTCGACGATGTGGACCACCTCGACGATGCGTCTCTCTACGTCGTGACTCAACTGATCTCCACGACACGGCTGCCGGCGGTCCTCATCACCCGTGACCTGAACACCGCACCGCAGTGCATCCAGGACCTCTATGACGGCGGGCACCTCATCGAGACGGTGCGCTCCCCGTTGGCCGAGGCCGAGGCCCGGGCTCTCGTCTCCGACCTCGTCGGCGGCGAGCTCACACCCCGCGCCCTGTCGGAGATCCTCGCGGCGGGCGACGGGAACCCGCTACACCTGCGGGAGATCGTCCGCGGATCGCTGGCCGATGGTCGTCTCACCCAGACCCCCCATGGCTGGGAGCTCATCGGGGCGCCTGCGCTCACGTCGCGGCTGACCAGCCTCACCGCCGAGCGTTTCGAACGACTGTCCGCGACCAATGTGGAGGCCGCGACCTTCATCGCCATGGCCGGGGAGTGCCCGTACGACGCGATCAGTGACGACGACCGCAGTGCGTTGGCTCGTGCGGACGTCATCGAACTCACCGACTGCGGTTGGTTGAGACTGTCGCACCCGCTCGATGCGCAGCATCTCCTGTCGACCTGCCCGTCTGCGCTGCGGCACGAGATCACGCACCGTGCAATAGACGTGCTGCGGGGCCCCTCCGCGGCATCACGCCCGCACGCGAAGCGCCAGGCAGACGTTCTGTCCCTCGAGCACGGTTGCGACTTCGAGATCTCATCCATGATCGCGCTGGGTGAGTACGCGCTCGGATCCCTCGATGCGCAACTCGCACTGCGTGCTGCCACCGCTGTTCTCGAGCGCGATCCGGACGCACTGCACGCCCGACGTACCGCTGGTCTTGCCGCCTCACTGCTCGGCCACACCGAGACCGCCGATGTGCACTTCAGGATGGCGACGTCGCTCGCTCGAACAGATGACGAACGGACGTCGGTGGCGCTCGCCCGCGCACAACACCTCGGCGTGCGTCAGTACGATGCGACGGCAGCACGAGAGGTCGTCCGAGAGGCCCTGGAGGTTGTCACCGACCCGACGAGCAGCGCCCATCTGCAGGCCGCGATCCAGCGCTGGGCAGCCGTCGCCGGGCAGTCACACGAGGCGATCGCGGCGCCAGAGGAAGCCGGCAGTCTCGAGGGGGTGGTCAGCCTGATCACCGCCGGGGTCGCCGGTGTGATCACCGGACCCTTGCACCACACCACCGCATTGCTGCCCAGAATGCGGGAGGTCCCCGCCGAACTCCTGGCCCTGGTTCCCGGTGGCGGTTCCCTCGTCGAACTCACCGAAAGCATGATGTTGTCCTACAGCGGCGACGTTCTTGCCACCAGGCGCCGGTTGAGCCAGGCGATCACTGCGGCCGGAGTGGAGGAGCCAGAGTCCGTAGGCGTCTGGGAGTACGCGCTGGGGTTCCTGGAGTTCCTCTCCGCAGATGCCGAGCAGGCCTACCTCCTTGGTCGTGCCGCCGTCGCTCACCTCTCGTGGCGCGACAGCACCGGCCTCATGCCTGCCGCACAGGCCCTCACTGCCGCAGCCGCGATCGCGGCCGGGCGGGACATCGAGGCACGCATGGCACTCGACGCGGTCCCTGAGGCTGCCGCACAGGACCCCAAGGTCGTCATGCTGCGAACCTGGGCCGACGCCTGGCAGGCGAGCGCTGAGCGCCGCGCCGACCAGGGCGCTGACATGCTGCTCGAGACGGCTCGATGGCTCATGACGGTCCAGCACACGTACTTCGCCGGCATGATCGCCCACTGCGTCGCGAGGATGGGCCGGCGAACTGCCGAGACCGCTGCTCTGCTCCGGTCCGCGTCCGAACTCGCAGGTGGTGGCCTCCTGAGGCTGTTCGCGAGCCACGCTCACGCCGTCGCCAACCATGATGTCCCCGCGCTTGAGGACGTCGCCTCAGACGCAACCGAGTTGGGTCTCCGCACGACCGCCGCTGATACGCGGCTCTGGTTGTCACACATCACCGATCGTCGGATCATCTCCGAAGCGGGGGCGCGCCGGCACCTTCTCGCCGCAGACGAGATGCGTGTGCGAATGCCGACCATGGCGTTGTGGAACGCGGCTCCGGTTCGCTCCACACTGCTGACCGAGAGGGAGCACGACGTCGTACGACTCGCCGCCGACCGGTACACCACGAAGGAGATCGCGGAGATCAACAACGTCTCGGTCAACACCGTGACGAACCAGCTGGCGTCCGCGTTCCGCAAGTTGGCGGTGGGCAGTCGAGCCGAGTTGCGCGACCTCCTGCACGCCGGGCGGCGATGAACCCAGGCCCACCGACGACAAACGGCGGAACCCGGGGACTCCGCCGTTCCGTTCTGTGCGCGAGGGGGAACTGAACCGTGAGACCATCACGCCGGCTTCTGTCCGCCCTGCCCCTCGAGTTCGCGCGCCACTGAGGAGAAGACCCAGTGGCGCCACTCGGTCAGCGTCCAGCCGGACTCGAGCACGAAGAGCAGGTAGCACTCCACCGACTCGGTCGCATAGATCACTGTTGCGAGTCGGCCGCGGTCGACGAGCGCGCCGCCCGGTCGGCCACAGATCTGGTCGGCCAGCAGCCGGCTGAACTCGGCTCGCTGTCGCCGCATCGTCCGCATCAACTCCATGACCTCGGGGTCGGCCTCCGCCGCGAGCATGGCCCGGTAGATGGGGGCCACCCGGGCCGTGCGGACGTGCATCTCGTCCAACGCCGCGCGCCAGGCCTCGGTCGCCGACTCGCACCGGGACAGTGCACGGAACCAGGCACGGTCGACTAGCGGCACCGGTTCGCCGTCGCCCGCGAGCGCGACATCATGTGCGGCCGCGATGAGGCCGACCTTCGAGCCGTGGGCGGAGTAGATGGTCTGCACCGCCACGCCAGCCTCCTGGGCGATCTCACCGAGTGTCGTCGCCACGTAGCCCTGGCGGATGAACAGCTCCGTTGCAATACGCACCACCTGCGCCCGCGCCTCATCGTTGCGCGGCCTGCCTCGTCGATGCGTCACACCACACCTCCCTCGTTGTCCCGATCGGGTCCCAGTGTATATTCTGGAATTACATTCCACTATTTCGTTGGAGAAACTACTATGACTCGCATCACGATCGCCTACTACTCCTCGACCGGATCGGTTCACGCCCTGGCGGACGCCATGGCCGAAGGCGCCCGGCAGGCCGGCGGAGACGTACGCCTGCGTCGCGTGGCCGAACTCGTTCCGCAGGACGTCATCGATCGCCACCCGGAATGGCGCGACCACCTCGACGCAACCGCCCACATCCCTACCGCCACCGTCGCGGACCTGGCGTGGGCCGATGGCTTCGCGCTCGGCACACCCGCGCGGTTCGGCCAGCCGGCCGCGCAGGTCAAGCAGTTCCTCGACTCGACCAGCGCGGCCTGGCAGCAAGGTGCCCTCGCCGACAAGCCGGCGACCGGGTTCACGAGTGCCTACGAGCGACACGGCGGGCAGGAATCGACCCTCCTGGCGCTGTACCACACGTACTGTCACTGGGGCTCGATCGTCGTCCCGACGGCGTACATCGACGCGGACCTGGCCCACCGGGCCGGGGGCAACCCTTACGGCGTCAGCAACATCGCGGCCGACGGGCCGCCCGATCCGGACGTGCTCGAACTGGCCCGCTTCCAGGGCCGACGCCTCACGGCCATTGCCGGCCTGATCGCCGCTCGACAGGCAGCCGCAGCATGAGCATCACCGACGGCCGCCCCGGGAAGGAGCGACGGCTGGCTGGCCGCCGGAGGGTGGCACTGGCGACCCTGACCGGCGCGAACCTCCTGGTCTTCGCGTCCGTGACCATCATGAACGTGGCCCTGCCCGACGTGCGTGCCGACCTGGGGCTGTCGGCGAGCGCCACCCAGGGAATCGTCACGCTCTACTCACTCACCTTTGGGACGCTGATCCTCCTGGCCGGTCGCCTTGCCGACGTCGTGGGGCTGCGACGGTGCCTCACTGCGGGCCTCACCGGCTTTGCCGCTGCATCTCTGGCGGGAGGACTCGCCGACGACGCCGCCGTCCTGCTCACCATGCGTGCACTCCAGGGCGCGGCCGGCGCCTTCGTCGCTGCCACCGCCGTGTCCCTGATGTCGGTCACGTTCCCCCGAGGCCGCAGCCGCCAGATCGCGTTCGGGACCCTCGGGGTCGTCATGGGGATCGGGACGGCTGGATCGTTCCTGCTGGGCGGTGCGCTGGTCGACCTGCTCTCATGGCGCTGGTGCCTCCTCGTCAACGTCCCGCTGGCCCTCGTCCTCGCCGCCGGGGTCACGTCCACGGCTCCACCCGGCCCCCGTCCGGAGCGCGCCCGCAGGGTGGACGTCGTCGGCGCGGCGCTCATCACCGCGTCCCTCGGCGCCCTCGTCCTGGGGCTGGACCGAACGGCGGCGTGGGCCTGGACGTACCCCGGCACGGTGGGTCTCCTCGTCGCCGGCGCCCTGGGTGTCGCGACCTTCGCCGCCACCCTCAGGAGCAAACAGCATCCGCTGGTGCCGCTGTGGCTGCTGCGAGACCGGAGCCGGGCCATCGCCTACGCCTCAGCCGCCGTCGGGGGGTTGGGCATGTTTGCTGGCATGTTCATCCTCACCGCATTCCTCCAGGAGGCCAAGGAGCTCTCGCCCGTCTGGATCGGGCTCGCCTTCGTCCCGTTCGGGATCGGAGCGGTGACCGCGACCTCGACACTCCCGGCACTGCGGTCACGCGTCTCCCCCGCCAGGGTCCTCGCTCTGGGACTCACGCTCACCGCGGTTGCGATCGTCACGTTCGTCGCCCTCCGACCCGAGTCCGGCTACCTCACCGGCGTCGTGCCGGCGATGTTGCTGCTCGGCTCGGGCGGCACCGTCGTCATGATCACGGCCGGGGACGTAGCCACAGCAGGGGCAGGCGGGGACAGCGGTGTCGCTGGAGCCATGGTCAACTCGGCGCAACAGGTCGGCGCAGCCCTCGGCACCGCCCTGCTCACCGCAGTGATGACCGCGGCCACGCGCGAGCAGCTCACCTCAGGCTCACAGCCACTGGATGCCGTAGTAGCAGGCTACGCACGCGCCGGCCTCGTCGGAACGGCCATCCTCGCCGCGGCAATGGTGGGCGTAGTTCTGCTAGGGAGGACTGCCGATGAGGCCTGGCGGGTTGATCCCACGCAGCAGGCCACGAGACGCCCCGTCGACTGACGCCAGGGTGCGTCGACGGCGCCGGTCACCATCGACGAATTGGCGGCGCGTGCCGGGGCGGCGACCGCGTCGGCGGCGCGCCCTACGAGCACCGGGACCTGATCTCGCCCGAGATGGCAACCAGCGCAGCGACAGCACCCCACGTGCACCCTTGGTCGTCCAGGCCAACTCCGGAAACGCGAGCCCCGGATCGACGACCCGGGGCCTGCCACCTGTGCGCGAGGGGGGAGTTGAACCCCCACGTCCTCTCGGACACACGGACCTGAACCGTGCGCGTCTGCCTATTCCGCCACTCGCGCTTGAGTGCTGAACATCCCCACCGTGGTGGGCGATGTTCAGCCCGGTTAGGTTAGCACGCAGGCCCGGTTCGAACCGCATCCCAGGCGCCCGCGTGATACACGCCACTGCCGCCCCGGGCAGCGGGATCACCCTGCCCGCGGGCCGTTTCGGGCGCGGCATCGCCCCACCGGGGGCCCGAGACGTTTACGATCAGACAGACTAGGTGTATCCGATGACGTCGCGCGCCCCCGTCCGTGAGGGGCACCCGCCGCGTCCGAGCGCAGGGAGGAGGTGCCGCTATGGGTGTTCTGGACCGTTTCGAGAAGGGCGTGGAACGCGCTGTGAACAGCGTCTTCTCCAAGGCCTTCCGATCCGACCTCAAGCCGGTGGAGATCGCCAGCGCCATCCGACGGGACATGGACGACCGCACCGCCGCCCTCTCCCGGGGCCGCACCGTGGTGCCCAACACCTTCACCGTCGAACTGTCCGAGAAGGACTTCGGGCAGGTCCAGGACTGGGGCGAGGAGGCGATGGCCCAGGAGATGGTCGAGTCCGCAACCGAGCACGCCCGGAGCCAGAACTACGTGTTCGTGGGCCCGGTGGATGTCACCTTCGCCCCGGCCGCGGACCTCGAAGCCGGCCGGTTCCGGGTGCATTCCTCCTCCCGCCGCGGCGCCGTCGCCCCGGCCACCACCCCGAACGCCGCCAGCCGCCACCCGATCCTGGACCTCGACGGCCAGCGCTACCTGCTCACCGGACCGGTCACCGTGATCGGGCGGGGCAGCGAGGCCGACATCATCGTCGACGACGCCGGCGTCTCGCGCCGCCACCTGGAGATCCGGATCACCTCCGACGGCGTGATCGCGAGCGACCTGGGTTCGACCAACGGTAGTTACGTCGAGGGGCACCGGGTGGATGCGGCCACCCTGGTGGACGGCAACACCCTGACGATCGGCCGCACCCGGATCCTGTTCTGGTCCGGCACCGACTCCGACCAGTGAGCCCGGCTGGATGAGCGAACTCGTCGTCACGGTGCTGCGCCTGGGCTTCCTCGTGCTGCTCTGGTTGCTGGTGCTCTCCGCTATCGGAGTGCTGCGTCGCGACATCTTCGGCACGCGCGTGTTGGCCCGGGACTCGGTGCACCCCCGGGGTGGCCCGAGTCCGGCTCGGCCGGCGGCACCGGGGCGGCGCGGGCGCGGCACGCCCACGCGGTTGCGGGTCACCGGCGGGCCCCTGAACGGCACCACCCTGACCCTGGGGGAGTCGGCGGTGCTGATCGGACGCTCACCAGGGTGCACCCTGGTGCTCGACGACGACTACTCCTCCAACCGGCACGCCCGGATCTTCCCCTCCGAGGGCCGCTGGTACGTGGAGGACCTGGGGTCGACCAACGGCACCTACCTGGGCGCCCAGCCCATCGCCGAACCGGTACCGGTGGGGATCGGGCAGCCGATCCGGATCGGGCAGACCGTCATCGAGTTGCACCGGTAGGCGCGCAATGACGGTCTCGCTTCGCTACGTGGCCCGCTCGGATGTGGGCCTGGTCCGCGACGTCAATCAGGACTCCGGCTATGCCGGCCCGGACCTGTTGGTCCTCGCCGATGGGATGGGTGGGGCCGCGGGCGGTGACATCGCCTCCTCGGTGGCGGTCGCCCATCTGGCCCCCCTGGACGGGGAGTCCCACCGCAGCGAGGACCTGCTGGACCGGTTGCGCACCGCCCTGGGCAACGCGCACCGGGACCTGGTCGCCTACTCTGCCGAGCAGGCCGACCTACAGGGCCTGGGCACCACGGTGATCGCGTTGCTGCGCTCCGGGACCCGTCTGGGGATGGTGCACATCGGGGACTCACGCGCCTACCTGTTGCGTGATGAGCACCTGACCCAGGTCACCACCGACCACACCTACGTGCAGCACCTGATCGACACCGGCGAGCTGACCGAGGCCGAGGCCGAGGCGCACCCCCAGCGTTCGGCGCTGCTGCGGGTGCTGGGCGATGGTGAGGCCGCGCCGGTGGTGGATGAGTCGATCCGGGAGGCCCGCGCCGGGGACCGTTGGCTGCTGTGCTCCGATGGGCTGTCCGGGATGGTCTCGGCCGAGACCATCGAGCGCGTCCTGATCGAGACCGAGGACCTGGACGGCTGCGCCGACGAACTGGTGGACCTGGCCCTGCGCGCCGGCGGCTCGGACAACATCACCGTCGTGATCGCCGATGTGGTCGACACCGAGGACCTGCCCGACACCTCCCCCCAGGTGGTCGGGGCCGCGGCCACCGACCGGTCCCGGCCCAGCCGGGGCGGTGGTGGTGCTTCCAGCCGCGCCGCCGCGCTGACCCGGCCGGTCAGATCCGCCGACGACGACGCCCCCGCCCGACCCGTACGCCGCCGTCGGCGCGGTCTCACCTGGGCGATCACCGCCGTCGTCGTCCTCGGGCTGCTGGCCGGGCTCGGCACCCTGGGGTACCGCTGGACCCAGACCCAGTACTACGTGGGACCGAACAACCACCACGTGGCCATCTACCAGGGCATTCCCCAGCGCATCGGGCCGCTGCAGTTGTCCTCGGTGCATGAGAACACCGACATCGCCCTGGCCGATCTGCCCGGTTTCGTGCGCAACCGGGTGGAGCGGACCATGGCCACCAACTCACTGCCCGCGGCCGAGGCGATCGTGGCCGACCTGCGTACCCAGGCCAGACCGGCCGATTCCGATGAGGACGACGAGGACGAAGAGGACGGCGCAGATCCCGGCAACGGGGAGATCGGCCCCGGTGACGAGGGCGGTTCCGACGACACCACCGATGACCCCGAGGACGATGAGGACGCCGCTCCCGAGGAACTCGAAGCGAGCGGTCCCTGATGGCTACCGTCACACCCCAGCCGATCAGCACCGGCCGCTGGTCCGAGGCCGGGCTGTTGCTGCTGGCCGTCGCCCTGGGCGTGAGCGGCTACCTGCTGGTCGGTGTGAACATCGAGGGCGCGGTGCCCTCGGAGCTGCTCCCGATGGCGGGCACCCTGGCCGGTATCGCGTTGGTCGCCCACCTGGTGCTGCGCTGGCGGGCCCCCTACGCCGACCCGGTGCTGCTGCCCCTGGCCCTGGGCCTGAACGGGGTGGGCCTGGCGATGATCTACCGGATCGACTACGCCACCGGGGACGCCGCCGGCCCGCGTCAACTCATCTGGACCGCGCTGGGGGCCGCGTTGGCGGTCACCATCGTCATCGCCCTGCGCGACCACCGGCAACTGCGCCGGTTCACCTACACCTCGCTGGTGGTCAGCCTGCTGCTCCTGCTGCTGCCGATGATCCCGGGGCTGGGCCAGGAGATCAACGGGGCCCAGCTGTGGATCCGCATCGCCGGCTTCTCCTTCCAGCCCGCCGAGATCGCCAAGATCACCCTGGCGATCTTCTTCGCCGGCCACCTGGTGGCCCACCGGGACGTACTGACCCTCGCCGGCCCGAAGATCCTGGGCCTGCAACTGCCCCGGGTGGGGGACATGGGACCGATCCTGCTGGCCTGGGTGGCCAGCGTGGCGGTACTGGTGTTCCAGCGGGACCTGGGCACCTCGTTGCTGTTCTTCGGGCTGTTCGTGGCGATGCTGTACGTGGCCACCGACCGGTTCAGCTGGATCGTGATCGGCCTGGGCATGTTCGCGGTCGGGGTTCTCGTGGCGGTCAATACCTTCGGGCACGTGGCGGCCCGGTTCGATGTGTGGCTGAACGCCCTGGACCCGGCGGTGTACAACCGGCATCCGGGTGGCTCGGGGCAGGTGGTGCAGGGCCTGTTCGGGCTCGCCTCGGGCGGGCTGATGGGCACCGGCTGGGGAGAGGGCTATCCGGATCTGGTGCCCTACTCCAACTCCGACTTCATCATCGCCAGCCTCGGTGAGGAGCTGGGCCTGACCGGATTGCTGGCGATCCTGCTGTGCTACCTGGTCCTGGTGCAGCGGGCGTTGCGCACCTCGATCGGGGTGCGCGACGGGTTCGGCAAGCTGCTCGCCTCCGGTCTCGGGTTCGCGATCGCCTTCCAGTGCTTCGTGGTGGTGGGCGGGGTGACCCGGCTGATCCCGCTGACCGGCCTGACCATGCCGTTCCTGGCCGCCGGGGGGTCGGCGATGATCGCCAACTGGATCGTGCTGGGCCTGCTGCTGCGTATCTCCGACGGCGCACGCCGCCCGGCCGCGGTGGACCGTGAGGTCTCCGACGAGACGGTGCTGTCGATGATGCCGGTGGCCGGCACCGGTGCCGGGGACGTCGACAGTTCAGCAGGAGCGCCCCGCGGGGGGCGCGCGCGAGCACCTGGCGACGGGGCCGACGACGGCGATGATCACCCCACCGAGGTGGTGCAGCGACCATGAACACCCCGCTGCGACGCCTCTCGGTGGTGGTCCTGGTGATGTTCCTGGCCCTGATGGGCGGGGCCACCTGGGTGCAGTACGGCCAGGCCGGTGATCTCAACGACGACCCGCGCAACGTGCGCACCGTGTACCGGGACTACGGGCGCGACCGCGGCCCGATCGTGGTGGCCGGCAACGAGGTGGCCCACTCCACCCCGGTGGACACCCCCTTCGGGTTCCAACGCGTCTACTCCGACGGCCCGCTGTACGCCCACGCCACCGGCTACTTCTCGATGTTCCAGATGACCGGGATCGAGCGGGCCTCCTCCTCGGTGCTGTCGGGTACCGACGATTCCCTGCTCTGGTCGCGGATCCGGGCCCTGTTCACCGGCAGCCAGCAGCAGGGCGGCTCGGTCGAACTCACCCTGGATCCGGCCGCGCAGGAGGCCGCGCGCGACGCCCTGGGCGACCAGCGGGGCGCGGTGGTGGCCCTGGACCCGCGCACCGGGGCGATCCTGGCGATGGTCTCCACCCCCAGTTTCGACCCGAACGAGTTGGCCGTGCACTCCTCGACGCAGGTGAACGAGACCTACAACGAACTGGTCGCCGATGAGGCGAACCCGCTGATCAACCGCGCCATCGGCGGTGGCCTGTACGCCCCTGGGTCGGTGTTCAAGTTGATCGACGCCGCGATGCTGCTGGAGTCGGGGGAGTACGAACCGGACAGCCAGGTACCGGCCCCGGCGGAACTGGAGTTGCCGCAGACCTCCCACGTGATCCGCAACCCGGGCGGTGGCCCGTGCACCGCCGAGGACACCGTCACCCTGACCTACGCCCTGCAGCAGAGTTGCAACACCCCGTTCTCGGCGCTGGCGATGGAGTTCGGGGAGGACGCGCTGGCCGAGCAGGCCGAGGCATTCGGGTTCGGCCAGGACCTGGACATCCCCTTGGACGTGACACCCTCACGGTTCCCCAGCGGGATGGACCAGGCCCAGCTCGCGATGAGCGCGATCGGCCAGTTCGACGTGCGGGTCAGTCCCCTGCAGATGGCGATGGTCTCCGCGGCGATCGCGAACGACGGCGTGCTGATGGCCCCGCACCTGATCGGCACCGAACGCGGCCCGAACCTGCAGGTGACCTCCAGGACCGAACCGGAGGAACTCTCCCGGCCCATCTCGGCCTCCACCGCCGCCGACCTACGGCAGATGATGCTCGCCGTCGTCGAGTCCGGCACCGGTACCCCGGCGCAGATCCCGAACGTGGCGGTGGCCGGTAAGACCGGCACCGCCGAGTCCGGCACGGACGCGCCCCAGCACGCCTGGTTCACCGCATTCGCCCCGGCGCAGGATCCGCAGGTGGCGGTGGCCGTGGTGATCGAGCACGGTGGCGCGGACGGTGATGAGGCCTACGGCGGGCGCTCGGCCGGCCCGATCGCCCGCGCCGTGATCCAGGCGGTGGTGGAGCAATGATCCCGGCCAAGGGGCTGCGCCTGGGCGAGCGGTACGACCTGCGCGAGCGGATCGCCATCGGGGGCATGGGGGAGGTGTGGATCGCCTGGGACGACCACCTGCACCGCAACGTGGCGGCGAAGGTCCTGCGCGCCGAGTTCGTCGGGGAGTCCCTGTTCCTGGACCGGTTGCGCGCCGAGGCCCGCAACGCCGCAGGTCTGAGCCACCAGAACATCGCCGCGATGTACGACTACGGCGAGGCCGACGGTTCGGGCTACCTGATCATGGAGTACGTACCCGGTGAGCCGTTGTCGGAGTTGCTGGCCCGGGAGGGCACACTCACCCCGGACCAGGTGCTGCCGATCCTGGCCCAGACCGCCCGGGGTCTGCACGCCGCCCACCGCGCCGGCGTGGTGCACCGTGATATCAAACCGGCTAACCTGCTGCTCACGCCGGACGGTTACGTCAAACTCACCGACTTCGGGATCTCCCTGGGATCCGACCAGGCTCCGATGACCGCCGCCGGGATGGTGATGGGCACCGCGCAGTACCTGCCCCCCGAGCAGGCGATGGGTCGTCCGGCCACCGCTGCCGGGGACATCTACGGCCTCGGTGTGGTCGCCTACGAGGTGCTGGTGGGTAGGCGGCCCTTCACTGGCAAGACCCAGGTGGACATCGCCTTCGCGCACGTGAACAAGCCGGTGCCGGCGATGCCGGAGAACATCGATGCCCGGGTCCGCGCGGTGGTGGAGCAGATGCTGGCCAAGGATCCCGAGCAGCGGCCCCGCAGTGCCGCCTCGCTGGCGCGGTCCCTGGAGGAACTGGCCCGCTTGCTGCACGTGGACGTCGAACCTCCCGATACCCCCTCCCTGGGGGAGGCGATCCGGACCGCCGGCGCGGCCGGAGCCTCCGACACGACGCCCGGGAGGGCCGGAACCGCTGTTCCGTCCGACTCCGCCCCCGCCGCGGCCACGAGGTCACCGGAACGGGTCTCGGCCCGACGGCCCCGGCATCTGGGCAGCCCGGCGCACGCGGAGTTCGGCCCCGAGGACCTGCATCCCGACGGCCCCAGCGAGCAGCACGACCACGGCCCCTCGCCCCGCTGGCTCCCGCTGGATGCCGGCGAGCCAGACGCTGACCCGGTCGCCGCCGCGCCGGCCGGGCCGCCGCCGGCCACCTCCCCGACCCCGAAGGCCGCGCGCGCCCCGCAGCCCCGTTCGGCCCGGCTGGCGAAGACCCGCCGGGCGCTGCGCCGGGCCGCCGAACGCGGTGAGCCCACCACGCCCCCGCGGCGTCGCCGTCCGGGATCGGCTGGTCACGCCCAGCCACTGATGCTGGCGCTGGGCCTGTCGATCGCCACGGTAACCGTCACGGCCCTGGGCCTGCCGCTGGGTAGGCTGGGCGGGTCGAGCGCGGTAGCGGTTGTGGCTGCGCCGCTCGTGAGTGCCCTTGTGATAGCCACCAGAGTCCCCAGAGCGAAGGAATAGTCAGTGGTAGACGACGTACCGCGCGTGCTCGCCGGCCGCTATGAGGTGGGTGAGCTCATCGGGCGTGGCGGCATGGCCGAGGTGCATATCGGGCGTGACAACCGCCTCGGGCGCACTGTGGCGGTCAAGATCCTGCGTGCGGACCTGGCCCGCGACCCCTCCTTCCAGGCCCGGTTCCGCCGCGAGGCACAGTCCGCGGCGTCGCTGAACCACCCGGCGATCGTGTCGGTGTACGACACCGGCGAGCAAGCCGTGCGCAGCGGCGACGACGCCGAGGTGCAGGTGCCGTTCATCGTGATGGAGTACGTCGAGGGTCACACCGTGCGGGACCTGCTGCGGGACGGCTCGGCGTTGCCGATCGAGGAGGCGATCGAGATCACCATGGGGGTACTGACCGCCCTGGAGTACTCCCACCACGCCTCCATCGTGCACCGGGACATCAAGCCGGCGAACGTGATGCTCACCCCAACCGGGGCGGTGAAGGTGATGGACTTCGGGATCGCCCGCGCGATGGCCGATTCCTCCTCGAGCATGACCCAGACCCAGGCGGTGATCGGTACCGCCCAGTACCTCTCCCCCGAACAGGCCCGTGGCGAGGTGGTCGATACCCGCTCGGACCTGTACTCCACCGGGTGCCTGTTGTACGAACTGCTCACCGGCAAACCACCGTTCGAGGGCGACTCGGCGGTCGCGGTGGCCTACCAGCACGTCAGCGAAGCCCCCCAGCCACCCTCGGTCGTGGCCCCGGACGTACCGGAGGCACTGGACCGGATCGTGATCAAGGCCCTGGCCAAGGATCGGGATACCCGCTACTCCACCGCCGCGGAGTTCCGGTCCGACCTGGAGGCCGCCGCCCGCGACGAGGCGGTCACCGCCCCGGCGATCGGGGCGATGGCTGCCCCGGCCGCAGTGCCGACCCAGGTGCTCACCGGCCCAGGTGCCGCGGGAGCCGGCGCCGTCCAGGAGGAAGCAGGTCCCCTGGACCAGATGGATGGTGCCGAGGAGGACGAACCCCGCTCCAACAAGGCGCTGGTCTGGATCCTGGTGATCGTGGCACTCCTGGCCGCTGCCGGGATCGGGTACCTGATCTGGGATCGGGCCAACCAGGAGGAACCAGCGCCACCGGCCGCCGTCGTCCCGGACCTGGAAGGGATGGATGAGCAGGAGGTGCGGGCCGCGCTGGCCGAGGTCGAGCCGCCACTGCAGCCGAACTTCGAGTACGAGTCCCACGATGAGATCCCCGAAGGGATCACGATCTCCTGGAGCCCCGACACCGGCGAGGAGATGCCCGAGGGCGAGACGGTCGTCGAGGTGCTGATGTCCTCCGGCCCGGACAGCGGGGAGATCCCGGACGTCTCCGGGCTGACCCAGTCCAGGGCCCGCGACATGTTGGAGGGGGAAGGTTTCGAGAACATCCGCACCGAGACCCGCAACGAACCGCGGGTGGCCGAGGACATCGCGATCGGGACCGACCCGCCCTCCGGGGACACCGTGGGCCTCGACACCGAGATCACCCTGATCCTGGGTACCGGCAACGTGGACCTGGAGGACATGACCGGCGAGTCCATCGAGGCATTCCGGGAACACATCGAGGAACTGAACCTCAGTTACCGGGAGCACGAGCAGGAGGACGACGGCCCGCCCGGGATCATCCTCAGCCAGGACCGCTCGGGCACCGTCCCGCAGAACACCACCGTGGTGGTCTACGTCTCGGTGGAGGCGCCACCGGACCCGACCGTGGCGGTCCCGGATCTGGACGGGATGACCGAGGAGGAGGCGGAGGAGGCGCTCGACGAGGCCGGCTTGGAAGCGGAGTTCGAAAGCCAACCGCACGACGACATCCCCGAGGGGAGCGTCATCTCCTGGGATCCGGACACCGGAACCCAGATCGGGCGTGGTGAGACGGTGGTCGTGCAGATCTCCTCCGGACCGGAGGACGGCAACGGCAACGACGGCAACGGCAACGAGGGCAACGGCAACGAGGGCAACGGCGAGGGCGGCGGCGAGGGCAACGGCGAGGGCGGCTGACTCGGACCCTCAACCGAGCAGATGAACGACCCGGCCGGTCCGTACCCCGCTGGCCGCGGACTCCCGAGCAGCCGGGCTAGGCCGTCGCCGGCTCCGGCGCATCCAGGACCAGCGGTGCCAGGCCATGACTACGCCCCACCGCGCCCTCGTCGCCGGTGATCGCGAGCCAGTTCGCCAGCAACCGGTGCCCGCCCTCGGTCAGAACCGACTCGGGGTGGAACTGCACCCCGTGCAGCGGCAGCTCCCGGTGCGCCAGGCCCATGATGATGCCGTTCTCGGTGGTGGCGGTGACCGTCAGCTCCTCCGGGACCGTGCCGGTGAGCACGGCCAGGGAGTGGTAGCGGGTGGCGGTGAAGGGGCTGGCCAGGCCGGCGTACACGTCGGTGCCTGCGTGCACCACCGAGGAGGTCTTGCCGTGCATCAGTTCCGGAGAGTGGGCCACCGTTCCGCCATAGAGCTCGGCCAGTGCCTGGTGGCCCAGGCACACCCCGAGCATCGGCACACCGGCCTGGGCACACGCCTCGATCACCGCCAGCGAGGCACCCGCACCGGCCGGGGCACCGGGGCCCGGAGAGACCAGCACGCCGTCGTAGCCGCGCACCGTGCGTGGATCAGTGAACTCGGGAACGTCGTTGCGCAACACGGTGGTCTGCGCACCGAGTTCCTGCATGTACCCCACGATCGTGTAGACGAAGGAGTCATAGTTGTCTACCACCAGGATCCGGCTCATCCGAGATCTCCCACAGTTTGTTCGTTGATCGCCCACCGCTGCGCGGACATCTGACCCGACTTGCTCACTCCGGCTCCGGAACCGGGAACAACGGCTTCGAGTCCTCGGGGACATAGGGCTCATGACCGGGCACCTGGGCGTACTCCAGGGTCAGGTTCCCCTCGAAGCCGGGGATCTCCACGGTCTCTTCCAGTTCCAGCGACCAACCCAGCCGGATCGCGTCGACATACTCCAGGTAGACCTGCACCGAGTGCTGGGCCAGCACCGAGTCGCGCAGTTCCTCGCCGTCGCCGATTGCGGTGATCACGTATGGCGGGGAGTAGGTGTTACCGTCCAGCAGCATCACATTGCCCACGCACCGGATCGAGGTGGTGGCCGTGACCCGGTGGCCCTGGACCGCGATCGCCTCGGCACCACCGGCTCGCAAACCGTTCAGAACCCCCTCGATGTCCTGCTGGTGCACCACCAGATCATCGGGTGCGAAGCCCTCGGGCACCTCGTTGTAGGGCGCGTCCCACAGTTCCACCTGGACGCCCGGGCCCTGCAGATCGATCCGGCCGGCGGCCATCTCCACCTCGGGGCGGCGGGTGGCGTCGGGGTTGCTGGCCTCCTGCAGGCTGATCAGTTCCTCGACCTCGCTGCGCAGATCGCTGACCTCCTCGGCCACCTCCTGCATGCGGATGCTCTCATCGCGGACCAGGTCGCGCAGATCCTGGGGCTGGCGGCCGGCGGCCTGGGCGAACAGGCCTGCGTTGGTGGCGAACAGCATGCCGGCCAGCACCCCGACGGCCCCCAGGGCCAACGAGGCGCGCACCGAGCGCAGTCGCGCCTTGCGCCTGTTCTTCGCCATGGGATCAGTCTAGGTGGCCCAGCCTTTAGGATTGCCCTAGACCCGACCACCGACAGGAGCCGTGGGCATGCCCGAGTCCAAACCCCGGAAGAAGCCGGCCTACACCCCGCCACCACCACCGGCAGGGCCGAAGAAGAGTGCGTCCTGGTGGGCCCCGACGATGGTGGCCCTGATGGTGATCGGCCTGATCTGGGTGGTGGTCACCTACCTGAGCGACTCCAGGTTCCCCGTCCCCGGCATCGGCTCGTGGAACCTGGCCGCGGGTTTCGCGGTGATGATGGTCGGATTCCTGATGACCATGCGGTGGCGCTGAGGGCGGGCTCGCTCGCTGCCCCGGTCGCGCGCGGCCCCTACGCTCCTGAGCCGGCGTAACGCTCGTGCACCGGCGGCGCACATCCCCAGGTGTGCACACACCTGGGGATAATCACACTCGTGTTATTCACAGGTGTGCACACAGGTGTGGATAAATAACATCCATGTGACTTCGCAGGTCAGAGCCACAGGCCCGCGAGAGCGTAGGCGAGCACGGTGATCCCGATGAGCGCCGCCGCAATCGCGGCGGCACCGAGGACCGCACCGGTGGTGCGCCACTTCTTCGGCAGGTACAGGTACAGCACGGTGATCAGCCCGCCCACGATCATCCCGCCCATGTGCGCCTGCCAGGAGATGTTCGGAATGGTGAAGGAGATCACCACGTTGATCCCGATCACCAGCAGGATCTGGCGGTAGTCACCACCAACCCGGCGCAGCAACAGGGCAGCGGCGGCGAACAGGCCGAACACCGCCCCGGAGGCGCCGACGGTTCCCACCCGCCAGAGGTCGTAGGGGGTCAGCACCAGTACCGCCACGCTGCCCCCGAACGCGGCGAGCAGATACAGCGCCAGGAACCGCCAGGTCCCCAGGAACCTCTCCAGGAACGGCCCGGTGATCCATAGCGCGTACATGTTCACCGCCAGGTGCAGCACCCCGGCGTGCAGGAACGCGGTGGTCAGCATCCGCCACGGCTCGACCGAACCCGCCAGCGGGGAGAAGATCAGCTCCCGGCGGGCGGCCCCGCCGTCGGCGAAGTCCAGCAGGAACAGCGCGACGCACAGCCCGATCATGGTCAGCGTCACGTACGGGCGGGTGCGCATCCGCCCCCCGAGCCGGGTCCGTTCGGCCGGCGCGGATCGCTCGGCGGCCGCGGCACAGTCCACGCAGTGCACGCCCACCGGAGCGGGCCGCTGGCACTCGGGGCAGGCCGGGCGCCCGCACCGCTGGCAGGTGACGTAACTGACGCGGTCGGGGTGGCGCGGGCAGACCGGGGCTACCCCGGGTTCACCCGAAGACCCCGAGCCGGGCCCATCGAACCCCCCACGGCCACCGCCCGAACCCGGAACGCCCGGGGAACCCGGGGAACCCGGGCCTGACCCTGGCGGTGGCGCGGGTGGATAAGCGGTCATACGTCAGTCGATGATCTCGATGCTGTTGAGCACCACGTCCTGGACCGGGCGGTCGTTGCGGGGGTCGGTGGAGACCTTCCCGATGGCGTCCACCACGACGCGGGAGCCGGCATCGGTCACGCGACCGAAGATCGAGTGCTTGCCCTGCAGCCACGGGGTGGGCACGGTGGTGATGAAGAACTGCGAGCCGTTGGTGCCCCTGCCCATCTGGACTCCGGCATTGGCCATCGCCAGCACGTAGGGCTCGTTGAAACTGAGTTCGGGGTGGATCTCGTCATCGAACTGGTAACCGGGACCGCCGGTGCCATCACCCAGGGGGTCGCCTGCCTGAATCATGAAATCAGGAATCACCCGGTGAAAGATGGTGTCGTTGTACAACGGCTCGTTGCTCTCCGCGCCGGTGGCGGGGTGGCGCCAGGTGCGCTCACCGGTAGCCAGTCCGGTGAAGTTCTTGACGGTCTTGGGGGCGTGGTTCGGCAGCAGTTCGACGGTGATGTCGCCGGCCGTGGTGTGCAGAATGGCTTCCATGCCCTTATCTTCGCATTGATCGCCGAAGAGAGAATTCAGGCTCGTGTGCACAACTCCGCCGCGAGTGCCACACTAGGACCAGTAGCACAGGTACGACACGACCAGAAACTCGCGCGCCGCGCGGGAAAGGAACTGGGGAGCACATGTCGCGAAAGACGAAGAAGCTCGAGAAGGAACTTCGCAGCCGGTCCGAGGATGCCGGAAAGGCCGCGCGCGAGTTCGCTGATCAGGGCAAGGACTGGGCCACACCGAAGGTCGAGGCTGCGATCGACTGGGCCGGTCCACGGGTGGAGAAGGCCTGGAAGGCCGGCGTCACCGCCACCGCCCCCAAGCTCGCCAGTGCAGCCGGCCGGACCCAGGGCGCGGTGGACGTGGCGCACGACAAACTCGTCGACGACGTCCTGCCCAAGGTGATCGCTGCCCTGGAGGACGCGGCAGCCGCGGCCAAGGCCGGGGCCGACGGCGCGCAGTCCCGGGTGCACAAGGCCGTGGGGAAGGCCGAGAAGGCGCTGAAGGAACAGGAGAAGGCCGCCAAGGGCGGGTCCAAGTGGGGCAAGACGCTGGGCTGGGTTCTGGTGGGTAGCGCCGTGGCCGGTGCCGGGGTGCTCATCTGGCGCCGCACCCAGCCGGTCGACGACCCGTGGGCCGAGGAGTACTGGGACGACGCCGTCGCGCCGGTCGCCGAGAAGCCGAACGTGGCCGCCGCAGCCGCCGAGAAGACCGAGGACCTGCGTGACACTGCGGCCGATGCTGCCAAGGAGGCCTCCCAGAAGGTCGAGGACGTCACCAAGGACATCAAGGACAGCGCGGACGAGAAGAAGGACTGACGACGGCGTAAGCCGGGCCGTCCCGGGCCCCGCCGCCACCCCCTGGGTGGTGGCGGGGCCTTCTTGTGTGCCGGTGATCACCCGCATCGATCCGGTAGCGGCCCGTGATGGAACAATGGGGCGGTGCCCATCTCACAGACTGCTCCCAGCACCGCCAGCCCCGCCGGAGTTCCGGCCCTGACCACCCGCCTGACCGATGCACTCGGCGCCGCGATCACGGCCGCCTACCCCGATCAGGCCGGCGCCGACCCGGTGGTCCGGCCCAGCGACCACGCCGACCTGCAGGCCAATGCCGCGCTCGCGCTGGCGAAGAAGGTGGGCGCCCGGCCTCGGGATGTGGCCGCCGCGGTGGTCGAGGCGCTGTCGGCGCCGGAACTGATCGAGCAGGTGGAGATCTCCGGCCCGGGTTTCCTGAACCTGCGCCTTTCCGATGAGGCGCTGTGGGAGCAGGTGCGCGCCCGAGCGGGCGACGACCGGCTCGGCGTACCGGCAACCGAGACCGGCCGGCGCACCGTGATCGACTACTCCGCACCCAACATCGCCAAGGAGATGCAGGTCCACCACCTGCGGTCCACCATCATCGGTGACGCCCTTGCCCGGGTGCTGGGCTTCCTGGGCTCCGATGTGGTGCCGCAGAATCACCTCGGCGACTGGGGCACCCAGTTCGGGATGCTGATCCAGTACATCGATGAACACCCCGAGGCCAACTGGCGGCTCAGCGACCTGGACCCCGGCCAGGACGGTCCGCAGGCCTCCCCGGTATCGGCCCTGGAGCAGTTGTACAAGAAGGCCCGGGCCGTCTTCGACGCCGACCCCGACTTCGCCGACCGCTCCCGCGCAAGGGTGGTCGCCCTGCAGGGCGGGGACCCGGGCACCGTGACGGTGTGGGAGGAGATCGTCAAGGAGTCCCAGCACTCCTTCGACGCGATCTACGAGCGCCTCGGGGTACGCCTGACCCCGGCCGATTCGGCCGGCGAATCCTCTTACAACGGTGTGCTCGGCGACGTGGCCCAGGAACTGGCCGACGCCGGGATCGCCGAGATATCCGACGGCGCCCTGGTGGTGCAGTCCGAGGAGGTCACCGGCGCCGACGACAGGCCCGCGGTGCTCATGGTGCGCAAGTCCGACGGTGGGTACGGCTACGACACCACCGACCTGGCCACGATCCGGCACCGGATCCGTAACCTGGGAGCCGACCGGATCCTGTACGTGGTCGGCGCCGAGCAGGGCCTGCACTTCCGGCTCATCTTCGAGGCCGCGCGCCGCGCCGGCTGGCTCACCCAGGATGTGGTGGCCGAGCATGTCCCGTTCGGTTCGGTGCTGGGTCCCGACGGCAAACGGTTCCGTACCCGGGAGGGCAAGACGGTGCGCCTGGTGGACCTGCTCGATGACGCCTCCGCAGCCGCCCTCAAGGTGGTGCGCGAGGGCGCCGAGGCCAAGGGAGAGCAGGTCGATGAGGCCGCGCTGGCCACCATCGCCGAGCAGGCCGGCATCGGTGCGGTGAAGTACGCCGACCTGTCCAACTCCCGGGTGAAGGACTACGTGTTCGACGCCGAACGGATGACGGCGTTCAACGGCAACACCGGGGTCTACCTGCAGTACGCCCACACTCGCCTGGCCTCCATCCTGCGGCGGGCCGCCGGGCGCGATCTGGCGGTGCCCGACGCCGCGCAGGTGGCGCTGGACGGCGCGCTGGAACCAGCGGAACGGGCACTGGTGCTGCGCCTGGACACCTTCGGCCAGGCCCTCACCGAGGTCGCCGCCGATCTGGAGCCGCACCGGCTGGCCGGGTATCTGTATGACCTGGCCCGGGTGTTCACCGACTTCTACGAGGCCTGCCCGGTGCTGGCCTCGGAGGGTGCGGTGCGCCAGCGCCGCCTGGTACTGGTGGACCTGACCCGCCGCACCCTCGCCACCGGGCTGGACCTGCTGGGCATCAGCGCCCCGGACCGGATGTAGCCTCGGGCGCGGGTCGGGCGTCCGGCTGACCTCGGTGGGTCAGGAGGCGGCGACGCCGAACCGCTTCACGCTGCGCGCCCTGGCCTTGGCGGCCTCCACCTCGCGGTTCTTCGGCGGGGCGGAGGTGACCAGGTCAGCGAGCAGGTGCTCGGTGACGTGGGCGATCTCGTCCACGGCACGCTCGAACACCTCGGCGTTGGTCTGGGAGGGCTTGGTCATCCCGGCGACCTTGCGCACGTACTGCAGTGCGGCGGCGCGGACCTCGTCGTCGGTGGCGTGCGGCTCGAAGTTGTGCAGGGGCCGGATGTTGCGGCACATGCCCCCATGGTGCCACCGCCCGGCGCCCGAGCGGAAGGGCGAACTTGGGGAGCTCCTGCCCTACCGGGGTGTGCGGTGTTTCGCCGTGGTGGGCCCGAGCCGCTACGGTCATAGGTATGCAGACGGCCACCTTGGGACGTACCGGACACGACGTGAGCATGATCGGGCTCGGCGCCTGGCAGATCGGCGATGCCTGGGGCACGGTGGCCGACGACGACGCCCGCCAGGTGGTCCGGGCGGCCACCGATGCAGGTGTCACCTTCATCGACACCGCCGACGTGTACGGCTCCGGACGTAGCGAGCGCTTCATCGGGGAGTACCTCGCCGGGGACCATCCTCCGGTGTTCGTGGCCACCAAGGTGGGACGCCGGGTGGATCAACTCCCGGAGAACTACACCGAGGAGAACTTCCGCGCCTGGTTGAACGACTCCCGCTCGAACCTGGGCGTGGACCGGATCGACCTGGTCCAACTGCACTGCCCGCCCACCGCGGTGCTGGAGGATGACGACGTCTTCTCGGCCCTGGACGGGTTGGTCGAGGAAGGGCTGATCGCGTCCTACGGCGTGTCGGTGGAGACCACCGAGCAGGCACTGATCGCGATCGCCCGGCCGAATGTGGCGACGGTGCAGATCATCCTGAACTGCCTGCGCCTCAAGCCCCTGGAACGGGTGCTGCCCACCGCGCGCACGCGCGGGGTCGGGATCATCGCCCGGGTGCCGCTGGCATCCGGGTTGCTCTCGGGCCGCTTCGACGCCCGGACCACCTTCGCCGCCGACGACCACCGCAACTTCAACCGCCGCGGAGAAGCCTTCGACATCGGTGAGACCTTCGCCGGGGTGCCCTACGACGTCGGCCTCTCCGCAGTGGCCCACCTACGCGAACTGGTGCCGGAGGGCATGACCCTGTCCCAGTTCGCCCTGCGCTGGGTGATGGACCAGCCCGGGGTCTCCACCGTGATCCCGGGGGCCAGCACCCCCGACCAGGCCCGGGCGAACGCGGCGGTTGCGCAGATGCCCTCACTCACCGACGAGCACTTCGCCGGGGTGCGGCGCATCTACGACGACCTGGTCCGCCCGCACGTGCACCATCGCTGGTGACGCCGGGACCGCCGGCAGGACGCCAGCGCACGCGGCGGTGAGAGCGCTGCCGGCTCAGCGCCCGAGCGCATCACGGCGGCGGCGCAGTGCCGCCCGTTCCGCACCGTTGCGGGTCCGCACGATCGCGGCGTCGTAGTAATCCCGCGCCTTCGCCGGCCGGCCGAGCATGGCCAGGACGTACCCGCAGACGGCGTAGTAGGGGGAGTAGCCATCCAGGTCGAGTTCCTGGAGGGCGCGCCAGGCAGCCGCCGGGTCGCCGGCCTCCGCGACCGCTACCGCCCGGTTCAGCCTCACGACGTGGGAGGGCCGAACCTGCAGCAGCGCGTCGTAGAGCAGGACCAGCTGGGCCCAGTCGGTGTCGGCGATGCTGGTGGCGCCGGCGTGTACCGCGTTGATCGCCGCCTGCAGGCGGTAGGGCCCCGCCGGCGCGTGCTGGGGAATCGCCCGCAGCAGTTCCAGCGCCTCCAACACCATCTGCTGGTCCCACCGGGCCCGGTCCTGGTCAGCCAGCAGCACCGCCTCTCCCTCGGGACCGATCCGCGCCGTGCGCCGGGACTGCAGCAACAACAACAGCGCGAGCAGTCCCACCGGTTCGTGCCCGCCAGGGGTCAGGTCCACCACCATGCGGGTCAGGCGCAGCGCCTGCGCACACAACTCGTCACGCCCCAGCCCGGGGCCCTCGGTGGCGACATAACCCTCGTTGTAGATCAGGTAGAGCACGTCCAGCACCACCACCCAGCGCTGCTCCAGGTCGGCTGCCTGCGGCACCTCATACGGGATCCCGGCGTCACGGATCTTGGCCTTGGCCCGGACCAGGCGCCGAGCCATCGCCGATTCGCTGACCAGGAACGCCCGGGCTATCTCCGCGGTTCGCATGCCGCCCAGTAGGCGCAGTGTGAGCGCAACCTGGGCGGGCCGGGACAGCGCGGGGTGGCAGCAGGTGAAGATCAGCCGGAGCAGGTCATCACCGATCACGCCGGGCGATGCTGCCGGCTCGGGTTCCTGCAGCAGGGCGGCCTCGAGGTGTTTGCGCTCGCGGTTGGCCTCCCGACGCATCTGGTCCACCGCCTTGCGCCGGGCGGTGGTGATGATCCAGCCCGCCGGGCTGGGCGGGACACCGTCACGGGGCCACCGCCGGCACGCGACGGTGAACGCCTCGGCCACCGCGTCCTCGGCGAGGGTGAGATCGCCGAGGACGCGGGTCAGAACCGAGACCGCGCGAGCGTGCTCCTCGCGAAAGGTCTGCTCGACGGCGTGGGTTCCGGGCACGGACATCGCGACCTCAGAGGTCGGAGATGGCCGCGATCGGTCGAACCTCGGTGGGCAGGGCCATCACCTCATCGAGGACTCCCTGCTCGGGCGGGGGGCCGTCCGGTTGCATCAGGCTGATCAGGTAGGGCTTGTACTCCGTCATCGGATCCTCCGTGTAGGTCGCAGACCCCGGCCGGGTTACCGGTGTCTCACCACTGACACGAACGGCCCGGGCCGATCACGACGCTGGTGCCGGCACTCGTTGCCGCCTTCTCCGATCATCACCGGGACCGCCGGAGATGACAACCGGCTGCACGGCAGTGTTAGGTCGTGCTGAACACGCGCGACGAGAGGATTGCCGATGTGCACCGTTGAACCCACCGTGCTGGCCCGCACCTTCGGCCTGGTCGAGGTGCACGCCGATTCCCTGTCGCCATGGGCATGCGTGCACCGCGCCCGCACTGCCGATGGCCGCGACGTCGTCGTCAAGCGCACCGCCCCCTCAGCCCGGCGGGCCGAGGCGATGGCCCGCTGGACCCGTGCCTTGGTGCACGAGGGGGTGCCGGTGGTGACCCCGGTCGAACTCGCGCTGGCCAACCCGGCGCAGGTACAGGACGACTGGTGCGTGGTGTATCCGTTCCTAACGGGCCGCGCCTATGCCGCGCAGGATCTGGGCGATGTGCGCGCCGCCGGCTCCCTGCTCGGACGGATCCACGCCACGCCCCTCGACACCTCGGTCCTCCAGGCGCTCCGACCCTACGCCTGGCCCGGGACCACGCGGGCGGAGGTGGAGACGGACCTGGCCACCCTGGGCACACGGCTGCCGGCGATGCTCGGGCCGCGGGCCGGCGAGCACGCGCTGGGCGCCGTCACCGCACTCGCTGACCGGTGGTGGCAGGAGTCCTTCCCGATGTTGCGCAGCGCGGACACTACGCTCCCGCGGGCGGGTGTGAGCAGCGACTTCAAGGCGGCGAACCTGATCTATGCCCCGCCGGTGCTGGTGGATCCGGACAATGGCGGGCTCGAACCCCGGCTGTTCGATCTGGCGATGGCGGTGGTGTTGTTCCACCACGAGTCCCCGAGTGCCCCCGGCCGCCTGTTCACCGAGACCGAGTGGCAGGCCTTCTACGCCGGCTACGCCGAGCACGTCACGCTGACCCCTGCGGAGCGAGACCTGTGGCCGGCCGCGCTGGACCACATGTTCTGGGAAGAGGGCACCTGGGTGCTGGAGGACAACGACGACGACGCCTGGGCGGATCCGCGCCAGGGCGCCTACCTGCGGGATCTGGCCACGATCAACCCGGCCAGATTCTCGTTGCCGCATTGACCTGGGATCGTGAATCTTCTGATGGACGATGCCGCCCTGCCAGACGACCGCGCCGGCTTCGGTGATCTCCTGGCCGCCGACCGGGAGCAGACGGTACGCCGGATCGCGGCGCTGACCCGGGATTTCACCTCGATCGTCGACAGTGCCCGGCTCAGTGCCACCGACGACGAGCACGACCCCGAGGGATCCACGATCGCGTTCGAGCGGTCCCAGACCACGGCGTTGCTCGACTCCGCCAACCGTCACCTGGCCGGGGTGGATGCCGCGTTGGCGAAACTGGCCGAGGGCACCTATGGACGCTGCGAGAACTGCGATGAACCCATCGCCAGGGAACGACTGCAGGCTCGCCCGGCGGTGCGCACGTGCATCACCTGCGCCTCCCGCCGCCGTTAGTCTCGAACACGTTCGCCAACCCGGCCGCAGTCCTTCCGCTCATGCGCGGCCCGCTCGTGCGGAGAGCACCTCCCGCGGCACAGTGACGGCCCGGCTGAGACGTAGGTGGCTTCCACCGATGCGAAGGTGCCACCACCTGCGCGAGCCTGACGAGACGGCAAGACCGGCGACCACCGGAGGAACTGAGCGTGTGCCCACCATCCCGAGGAGTTCACCATGTTGGCCGCGGTGAATGGTCTCCGGGCAACAAGTAGACGGAAGGTTCACCATGATCACGCAAAGATCACGAGGCGCCATCATCACCGGTGCGGGAAGCGCCCAGGGGATCGGGTTCGCGGCAGCCCGCCTTCTCGGCGCCGGCGGATGTCGCGTGGTGATCACATCAACAACGGATCGCATCTTCGAACGCGTCGCAGAGTTGCGCGCCGCCGGAATTCGAGCGGAAGGGGTGGTCGCCGACCTCACTGATCAGGCCGGTGTGGACGCCGTTGTCGCGTGCGCATGGGACTCGTTCGGGGGCGTGGACATCCTCGTCAACAACGCCGGGATGACTTCCGTGTCCGACTCGTACGCTTCCGGCTCGATCGACGGACTGTCTCGCGACCACTGGCATGCTTCACTCGATCGAAACCTGACCACGTCGTTCCTGATGACCCGGGCGGTGGCGGGCCTGATGCAGGCCGCCGGCTACGGCCGCATCGTCAACGTGTCATCGGTATCGGGGCCCGTCGCTGCCTACGCCGGCGACGTTGCCTACCACGCAGCGAAGGCCGGCGTCGTCGGACTGACGCGCGCGACGGCGATCGACGCGGCCGCGGCGGGCATCACGGTGAACGCGGTCGCCCCGGGGTGGATCGACACTGCATCCGCCTCCGATTACGAGCGGGAGATGGGCGCGGCCACCCCCGTCGGCAGGTCCGGCACCGCAGACGAGGTAGCGTACGCAATCGCGTTCCTCGCCGGTGAAGGCGCGTCATACATCACAGGTCAACTCCTCACGGTTGACGGAGCGAACTCCGTCAGCGAAGAGCGCGGGCGCTGAAGCCCCCTGGTTGCGCCCCGTAAGTGGGAATAGCGGGCGCATGTTCCGGTGTATTCCGCCCCTGCGCGGTATCTGTGTATCGGCACCGTAACACCGTCATACGTCACGGCTCTGTGACAATGCCGGATGATCCGGCCTTGCCATGGCTGCACACTAGGCGTTACCCGGCCGGTTCTCGCCACCCGCCCCGCGCACTACAATCGTTGCAATCATGCGGTAAATGGTGGAGCCAGCGGGACTCGAACCCGCAACCCCCTGCTTGCAAAGCAGGTGCGCTACCAATTGCGCCATGGCCCCGTGTGCAGTGGTGGAGCGTCAGTTGTTCCGCGTCGGCACCGGATCGGTGACCTCGTGCCACATCTCCCGGCCGGAGCGCTGCTCCTCGAGCCGACGCCAGACGAGGACGCCGCCGATGGCCGTCACGAGGAACAGAAGCGTCTTCCTCATCGTCCTCACCTTCCGTTCGGTTCGATGGTGGGCCTAGCTGGACTCGAACCAGCGACCTCTTCCTTATCAGGGAAGCGCTCTAACCGTCTGAGCTATAGGCCCGTGGCAACGTCCACGAACTACAGGTGTGGACGCCGACCGAGACTACCCCAGGGGCACCTGCCGGACCAAAACGGAACCGGTGCGAGCCTGATCACACTGTCCGCCCGAGGGCGGATGTGTGGGGCGGTAGGTGTCGCGGTGACGGCCAGGATCAGTCGTCGGTGAGGGTGAGGTGCAGGCCCCCGACCATGGCGGCGACGATGTTGTAGATGAACGCGCCCAGGGTGGCCAACGCGGTGAGCAGGGCGATGTCCACGATGGCGATCACGGTGGCCACCGACATCACCCGAGAGAACTCCAGGTACTCCAACAGGGGCCCGAACTGGGCCATCGCCTCGGCCTCCTCGAGCAGCCCCCGCAGCTGGGCGAAGACCTCCATCTGGTTCAGCACCCACCAGATCACGGCGGTGGCGATGACGATCCCGATGCCGATCGCGATCGACATCAGGAAGGCCAGCTTCATCACCGACCACGGGTCCACCCGGGACACCGCCAGGCGCACCCGGCGTGGTCCGCCTCCCCGGCCGGCGGGCCGGGCGGTACGAGCACCGGGATCGCGTGGCCGAGAACCCTGGGGCCGGCTGCTGGAACCAGCCGACGCCGTCGAGTTCGGCCGGCTGCTGGAGCCGCCCTGCACCTTCGCCGTCGCGGTGTGCGGGAAGGCGGTGGTGCGAACCGGACCGGTCGTGGTCCCGCTACTGTCGCTCATCAGTGTCCTTCTTCCGCGTTCTCACCGGCCGAGGTCGCGTCCCCGTCCGCGGTGCTACCCGAAGACGGTACGCCATCAGCGCCGCTCTGTGCAGCGTCGGTTTGCGCCGCGCCGGATTCTGAATCGGCGGGCCCGGGCCCCGCGTCCGCGTCGTCGGCGTCCTCCGGTACGACCTCCCCGGCCACCTCGGCAGCCAGTTCGAGGTTCAGGGCCATGCCGATGATCCGGTCGCCGGCGTCGGGCTTGGCGAAGGTGACACCCTGGGTGGTGCGGCCGGTGCGGGAGACCTCACCCACGGCCGAACGCACGATCTTGCCGCGCTCCATGATCAGCAGCACCTCGTCGTCGGCCGCGGTGATCAGCGCCCCGACCAGGTCACCACGGGCCTCGACCAGGTTGGCGACCTTGATGCCCAGGCCCCCACGGCCCTGCACCCGGTACTCGCGCAGCGCCGTGCGCTTGGCGAATCCGCCCTCGGTGACCACGAACAGGTCATCGTCCTCATCGCGCACCACCACCATGGACAGCAACGAGTCGTCCTCGCGGAACTTCATCCCGGTCACCCCGGACGTGGCCCGCCCGGTCGGGCGCAGTGCCGCATCGGTCGCGGCGAACCGCAGCGACTGACCCTTGCGGGAGACCAGCATCAGGTCCTCATCGGCGTCGACCAGGCGCGCCGAGACCACCTCATCGGGCCCGTCGCCGTTGTCGCGCAGATTGATCGCGATGACGCCGCCGGTGCGGGAGGAGTCGTAATCACCCAGGCGGGTCTTCTTCACCAGACCACGCTTGGTGGCCAGCACCAGGTAGTCGGCCTGGTCGTAGTCGGTGATGTCGAGCACCTGGGCGATGGTCTCATCGGGCTGCAGCGCCAGCATGTTCGCCACGTGTTGGCCCTTGGCGTCGCGGCCACCCTCGGGCACCTCATAGCCCTTGACCCGGTACACCCGCCCCAGCGTGGTGAAGAACAGCAACCAGTGGTGGGTGGTGGTGACGAAGAAGTGCTCCACCACATCATCACCACGCAACTGCGCCCCGCGCACACCCTTCCCACCCCGGTGCTGGGTGCGGTAGGCATCGGTGCGGGTCCGCTTGGCGTACCCGCCGCGGGTGATCGTCACGACCACCTCTTCCTCCGGGATGAGGTCCTCGATGGACAGATCGCCGTCGAAGGGCAGGATGTGGGAGCGGCGTTCGTCGCCGTACTTGTCCACCACTTCGGCGAGCTCATCGCCCACGATGCTGCGCTGGCGCTGCGGTGAGGCCAGGATGTCCTGGTAGTCGGCGATCTCGCGCTCCAGGGCGGCGTGCTCATCCAGGATCTTCTGACGCTCCAGGGCCGCCAGGCGGCGCAACTGCATCTCCAGGATGGCGTTGGACTGCACCTCATCGATGTCGAGCATCTCCATCAGCCCGGTGCGTGCGGCGTCCACCGTGCGCGAGGCACGGATCAGCGCGATCACCTCATCGAGTGCGTCCAGCGCCTTGATCAACCCGCGCAGGATGTGGATGCGCTCCTCCGCGCGCCGCAGCAGCCACCGGGTACGCCGCACGATCACGTCGAGCTGGTGGTCCACCCAGTGCCGCACGAACGCGTCCAGGCTCAGGGTGCGCGGCACATCGTCGACGAGGGCGAGCATGTTCGCCCCGAACGTGGTCTGCAACTGGGTGTGCTTGTAGAGGTTGTTCAGCACCACCTTGGCTACAGCGTCCCGCTTGAGCACGATCACCAGGCGCTGCCCGGCGCGCCCGGAGGTCTCATCGCGGATGTCGGCCACGCCCTGGATCCGGCCGTCGCGGATCAGGTCGGCGATCTTGGCGGCCAGCGTGTCGGGGTTGACCTGGTAGGGCAACTCGCTGACCACCAGGCAGGTGCGCCCCTGGAGCTCCTCCACCTCGACCACCGCGCGCATGATGATCGAGCCGCGACCGGTGCGGTAGGCGTCCTCGATGCCGCGCAGACCCAGGATCTGCGCGCCGGTGGGAAAGTCCGGGCCCTTGATCCGCGCCAACAGAGCATCCAGGAGTTCCTCGGCGCTGGCCTCGGGATTCTCCAGCAGCCACTGCACCCCGGAGGCGACCTCGCGCAGGTTGTGCGGGGGAATGTTGGTGGCCATCCCCACCGCGATCCCGGCCGACCCGTTCACCAGCAGGTTCGGGAACCGGGCCGGCAATACCAGCGGTTCCTGGGTGCGGCCGTCGTAGTTGTCCCCGAAGTCCACCGTGCCCTTGTCGATGTCGCGCACCATCTCCATGGCCAGCGGGGCCATCCGGCACTCGGTGTACCGGGGTGCGGCAGCTCCGTCGTCACCGGGGGAGCCGAAGTTCCCCTGCCCGGCCACCAGCGGGTAGCGCATCGACCAGGGCTGCACCAAGCGCACCAGGGCGTCGTAGATCGCCGAGTCACCGTGGGGGTGGAACTGGCCCATCACGTCCCCGACCACCCGCGAGCACTTGGAGTAGCCCGAGTCGGGGCGGTAGCCGCCGTCGTACATGGCGTACAGCACCCGGCGGTGCACCGGCTTGAGGCCGTCCCGCACGCTGGGTAGCGCCCGGCCCACGATCACGCTCATCGCGTAGTCGAGGTAGGAGCGCTGCATCTCCAGTTGCAGGTCCACCTGGTCGATGCGGTCAGTGGTCGGGATGTGTTCGCTCACTCGGGTCCTTAACTCGGCAGGTCAGAAGAAGGCAGGGGCTGCGCGCGCCGCTCAGATGTCCAGGAAGCGCACGTCGCGGGCGTTGCGCTGGATGAACGAGCGGCGCGACTCCACGTCCTCACCCATCAGGATGGAGAAGATCTCATCGGCCGCCGCGGCCTCCCCGATGGTCACCTGCCGCAGGGTGCGGCTGTCGGGGTTCATCGTGGTCTCCCACAGTTCCCGGTAGTTCATCTCACCAAGGCCCTTGTACCGCTGGATGCCGGCGTCCTTGGGCAGGCGCCAGTTCTTCGCTTGGCCCTCAACCAGCAGGACGTCGCGTTCCTTGTCGGAGTAGACGTACTGGTGCTCGGCGTTGGTCCACTTCAGCCGGTACAGCGGTGGCTGTGCCAGGTACACGTACCCGTGCTCCAGCAGCGGCCGCATGTACCGGAACAACAAGGTCAGCAGCAGGGTGGCGATGTGCTGGCCGTCCACATCGGCGTCGGCCATCAGCACGATCTTGTGATAGCGCAGCTTGGCCAGGTCGAAGTCCTCACCGATGCCGGTACCGAACGCGGTGATCAGCGCCTGCACCTCCTGGTTCGCCAGGGCCTTGTCGATGCGGGCCTTCTCCACGTTCAGGATCTTGCCGCGGATCGGCAGGATCGCCTGGGTCTCGGGGTTACGTCCCTGCACCGCCGAGCCACCGGCGGAGTCACCCTCGACGATGAAGATCTCCGAGATCGAGGCATCGCGGCTGGAACAGTCCTTGAGCTTGCCCGGCAGGCCCCCGCCCTCGAGCAGGCCCTTGCGCCGGGTGGCCTCGCGGGCCTTGCGGGCGGCCATCCGGGCGGCGGCGGCCTGAATCGCCTTGCGGATCACGTCCCGGGACTCGTTCGGATGGGACTCCAGCCAGTTGCCCAGTTCGTCGAAAACCACCTTCTGGGTGAAGGTGCGGGCCTCGGTGTTGCCGAGCTTGGTCTTGGTCTGCCCCTCGAACTGTGGCTCTCCGAGCTTGATCGAGATGACCGCGGTCAGTCCCTCACGGATGTCCTCGCCGGTGAGGTTCTCGTCCTTCTCCTTGAGCAGGTTCTTCTCCCGTGCGTACCGGTTCACCAGTGTGGTCAGGGCCGACCGGAACCCTTCCTCGTGGGTCCCGCCCTCGGAGGTGTTGATCATGTTGGCGTAGGTGTGCACGCTCTCGGAGTACGCACCGGTCCACTGCATCGCGATGTCCAGGGAGATCACCCGGTCGGGATCCTCGGACTCGAAGGAGATCACCTCGGGGTGGATCATGTCGGCGCGCTTGGCGCTGGTGAGGTGCTTGACGTAGTCCACCAGGCCACCGTCGTACTTGTAGGCCACCGAACGGGTGCGTTCCTCCCCCTCGGCCGGCTGGTGCGCACCGCCGGCGACCTCATCCTCGACGTCCGTCTCCCGGTCATCGCGCAGCGTCAGCCCCAGGCCCTTGTTCAGGAAGGCCGTCTGCTGGAACCGGGACCTCAGTGTCTCGAAGTCGAACTCGGTGGTCTCGAAGATCTCCCCGTCCGCCCAGAACGTCACGGTGGTGCCGTGCTCGTCGGTGGCCTCACCCTTGGCCAGGTCGCCCTCGGGCACACCCTGGTGGTAGCGCTGCCGCCAGACGTACCCCTGGCGGCGCACCTCCACCTCCAGCCGGGCGGACAGGGCGTTGACCACTGAGACACCCACGCCGTGCAAACCACCGGAGACCGCGTACCCGCCGCCGCCGAACTTGCCTCCGGCGTGCAGGACGGTCAGCACCACCTCCACAGCCGGCCGTCCCTCCCCCGACATGACGTCCACTGGGATGCCGCGGCCGTTGTCGCGCACCCGGATCCCGCCGTCGGCCAGGATGGTGATGTCGATCTGGTCGCAGTACCCCGCCATCGCCTCGTCGACGGAGTTGTCCACCACCTCATAGACCAGGTGGTGCAACCCGCGCTCGCCGGTGGAACCGACGTACATCCCGGGGCGCTTGCGGACCGCTTCCAGGCCCTCCAGAACGGTGATGTTGGCTGCGCCGTAATCGGAGCCTGCCGGGTTGGAGGTGTCCTGCGGGGGAACAACGTTCTCGGGTTCCGGCACGCTCGTCTGATCAGCCACTCGTCCTGGCGCTCCTCGTCACATCTGGCGTCCGCACCATACGACTGCACGTCGTAGGTCAGCCACGGCATCGCGCCGTGAATGAGGGCATTTCCACCCCTGGGACAGGTCGCTCGATTCTATCGCGGATCGGCGTCGAACTCGACTATCCACAGACGTTATCCACAGGGAGTTGCCGGGATGTGGTGGTCTTCACCCCCCGGGCGCACGACCGAGCCCGGAAAGCGCGCTCCACACGCCCGGGAGGCGGGTTCAGCCGTAGGTGTCCCGCGGCCCACGACCGCGCACGTTCCGCGGTCCCTTGCGCCACGTAGGGCCTCCGGGACCGAGCACCTGGATGGAGGTCACGACGCCTTCCCCGACCTCCTCGGCGAGGCGGCGCTCGAGTTGGGGCAGCAGCAACCGGATCTGGGTGGCCCAGGCGGTGGAGTCGGCGCGCACCACCAGATCGCCGTCGATGAAGGTCTCCGGGGTGCACCGCTGCGCGATCTGTTCACCGACCACGTCCGGCCACCGTCCGATCACCCCACCGATGGAGAGCGGTTGGCTCCATCCCAGCGTGCGGCTCAGGTCTGCGGTGGTCTCACCCAGGAGCTGCGGGTCGCGTGCCGCACCCGGGGAACCCGCAGCGGCGTTGCGGCCCGCGTCCAGGGGACGACGACGGCGTCCCGGGCTGCCCGGTCGCAGTCCCTTGGCACGGGCTGCCTCGCGCGCCTGCGCCAGCGCAATCCGCGGAGCGTCGTCCACGTCCGGGGCGGGGCCGGCACCGGTGGCTGCCTGGTCCGCGACGCGTCGATCCTGGGCGGGCCGGCCCTCGGCGTCTGGATCCTCAGCGGACACGGGTCAGTGTCCCATCGGCCACGTCCACCCGGGCACCGGCCAGTTCCTCGGGTATGTCGCCGGCCACGGCAGCGGTGATCAGCACCTGCTGGGCCCCGGCCACCATTCCGGCCAACCGGGTACGCCGGCCGGTATCGAGTTCGGCGAACACGTCGTCGAGGATGAGTACCGGCTCGCCATCCGCCTCGAAGGTGTCCTCGGTGCGCAGCAGTTCGTAGCAGGCCAGGCGCAGCGCCAGAGCCAGGGACCAGGACTCGCCGTGGCTGGCGTAGCCCTTGGCGGGCAGACCGCCGATGGCCAGCGTCAGGTCGTCCCGGTGCGGGCCCACCAGGCTCACGCCCCGCTCGATCTCCCGCGTGCGCAACCGGGACATCGCCTCCACCAGCCGCGCCTGGACCAGCGTCGTGTCGGTGAGTTCGGCCTCAGCATCGCCGTCATCGGTGGCGGGCTGCGCCTGGTCGGGACTGTGCTCGACCATACTGGAGCGGTACCCGATCACAGCCGGGCCGGCCCCACCGGAGACGTTGTCATAGGCACTGGCCACGTGCTCGCGCAGGTCACGGATGGCACGCACCCTGGCCGACACCAGCGCCGCACCACCGGCGGCGGCCTTCTCGTCCCACACATCCAGGGTGCGCAGGTCCCCGCCCCCTCCGGAGCGACGCGCCGCACCGGCGGACTTCAGCAGTGCGTTGCGCTGGCGAATCACCCGGTCGTAATCGCTGCGCACAACGGCGATTTTGGGATCACGCTGGATCAGAAGGTCATCGAGAAAGCGGCGCCGTCCGTCCGGATCGCCCTTCACCAGGGCCAGGTCCTCCGGGGCGAACAGCACGGTCCGTAGGTGGCCGAGCAACTCGCGCACCCGCTGCACGGGCGAGCGGTTGATCCGACCGCGGTTGGCCTTGCCCGACACGATCTCCAGTTCCAGCACCCGTGGCCTGGTGTCGCGGACGATCTTGGCCGCCACGACGGCTCGCTCGGCGCCGGCACGCACCAGGGCCTGGTCCCCGGCCACCCGGTGGGAGGAGAACGTGGCCAGGTACCCCAGGGACTCGATCACGTTGGTCTTGCCCTGCCCGTTGCTCCCGACCAGCGCCGTGATGCCCTCCTCCAGGGACAGCACCACCTGGGAGTAGGAGCGGAAGTCGGTCAGGGCCAGATCGGAGACGTACATTACCCAGCCACTGTAGATCGCCGCCGCCGGTGCCTCACTCCGGGCCCGCGGTCGCGGTCGGGACCTGCACGCCCGGAATCAGCCTGCGAAGCGGATCGGCACCAGCAGATAGCGGAACTCCTCTGCGTGGTCCTCGCCGTGCTGCTCGTCCTGACCAGTCATCAGGACCGGCTTGGTGGGATGGTTCAACGACAACCGCACGTACTCGGTCCCCAGCGCGCCCAACCCGTCCAGCAGGTACTGCGGGTTGAACGCGGTGGTGATGTCCTCACCCTCCAGCACCGACTCGAGCGCCTCGGAGGCTTGCGCGTCGTCGCCCTGCCCGGCCTCGAGCACCACCTGGCCCTCGGAGAAGGACAGCCGGATCGGGGTATTCCGCTCGGCGACGAGGGCCACGCGCTTGGTCGCCTCGATCAGCTCGGCGGTGTTGGTGACCGTGGTGGTGCTGGTGGACTCCGGGAACAGCCTGCGCACCGGCGGGTACTCCCCGTCCACCAGCAGGCTTGTGGTGCGCCGGCCGCCGGCCTCGAATCCCACGATGTCGGAACCCTCGCCCAGGGAGACGTCGACCGAGCCGCCGCCGGCCATGTTCCGTGCCACGTCGGACAGGGTCCGGGCCCGCACCAGGGCGACCTGCTCGGCCGAGGGGCTGGAGGGGGACCAGGTCAGCTGCCGCATCGCCAGCCGGTACCGGTCGGTGGCCAGCAGCGTGAGTTTCTCGCCCTCGATCTCCATCCGCACCCCGGTGAGTAGTGGCAGCGTCTCATCACGACCCGCGGCGATGGTGACCTGGTTGATCGCCTGGGCGAACGCGGCGCCATCGATGCTTCCGAGTCGTTCGGGCATCTGTGGCAGTTCCGGGTACTCGCCGGTGGGCATCGTCAGCAACGTGAACCGGGCCGATCCGCAGCGCAGTTCCACCTTGGACTCATCCACCTGCACGTCGATCGGCTTGTTCGGAAGCGACCGGGAGATCTCCGCGAGGAGACGGCCCAGCACCAGCACAGATCCGGGTTCACTCACCTCGGCGGGCACCTCGGCCCGGGCCGAGACCTCGTAATCGAAGGTGGACAGCCGCAGCGAGCCCTGGGCATCGGCCTCGAGCATCACCCCGGCCAGCACCGGGACCGGGGGCCGGGTGGGCAAGGTTCGTGCGGTCCAGGTGACGGCTTCGGCCAGGACATCTCGCTCGACCCTGAACTTCACGATGTCGGCCCTCCTGAGCGGGAATTGGGTTCGGGCCGGGTGGGGCCCCTGTCGTTCACGGCTCGCAGGACCAGCGCCTCGACGAGCGTGCGTCCTGTGATCATAGTGAGGATTCGGGGCCGTGGTGGGCACCGCTGTGCGGCGGGGTGGAACCGGCTGTGGAATGTTGCACCTCATTCAGCGGTTGTTCGGTCCTTGTTCACCGTGTTCGCGAGGCCGGAGCCAACGAGGTCTTGGCACGAGACCCTGATGTTGGTTGTTCACAGCCGGATGATGGAGAGAAGGATCATCATCGTCTTCGGTCCTGGGGATCATGGGGATAACCGCCATCGCCGCAGGTCAGCATGGGTGGCGGGCTGTGTAGCCAGCGCGTGGGGAAATGCACAGGGCCACGGGCCGGGTGTGGAGGGAGGCGCCGGTGCACAGCGCTCACCCACGACAACGGGGGGTCGGTCCACCGATCCGGAGCGTCTGTCCACGTCTATCCACACCCCTATCCACAACTGTGCATTCGAGTCACGCGGAGGCTGCCGTGGGACCGGTGATCGCGGCGGATGCGGTCGGCCCCGCGAGGAGACAGCCGTGTGGGAACGCAGCAACCGTGTGGTGCGCTGAGCACCGGACGGGGAGTTAGTTGCGGTGCTGCTGCTTGATCCGGTTGGTCAGTTCCGTGACCTGGTTGAAGGTGGAGCGCCGTTCGGCCATCTGTTGACGGATCTTCTTGTTGGCGTGCATCACGGTGGTGTGGTCACGTCCTCCGAACAACTGACCGATCTTGGGCAGGGAGAGTTCGGTGAGTTCGCGACACAGGTACATCGCGATCTGGCGGGCGTTCACCAGTACCCGGGACCGGTCCGCGCTGCACAGTGCCTCGATGGTGACCCCGAAGTAGGTGGCGGTCTGGGCCATGATCGCCGAGGGGGTGATCTCGGCTCCGTCGTCGTCGGTGATCAGGTCCTTCAGAACCATCTCGGCCAGGGACATGTCCACCGTCTGGCGGTTGAGGTTGGCGAAGGCGGTCACCCGGATCAGGGCGCCCTCGAGCTCACGGATGTTGGAGGAGATCTTCGAGGCGATGTACTCCAGCACGTCACTGGAGGCCTGCAGCGACTCACTGCCCGCCTTCTTGCGCAGGATGGCGATGCGGGTCTCCAGGTCGGGCGGCTGGACGTCGGTGAGCAGACCCCACTCGAACCGGGACCGCAGCCTGCCCTCGAACCCGGTGAGTTGCTTCGGCGGCAGGTCGGAGGTGATCACCACCTGCTTGTTCGCGTTGTGCAGGGTGTTGAAGGTGTGGAAGAACTCCTCCATCGTCTGTTCCTTGCCCTGCAGGAACTGGATGTCGTCGATGAGCAGCACCTCGACCTCGCGGTACCGGCGCTGGAAAGCCTCGGCCTTATCATCGCGGATGGAGTTGATGAAGTCGTTGGTGAACTCCTCGGAGTTGACGTACCGAACTCGGATGCCCGGGTACAGGTTCTTGGCGTAGTGCCCGATCGCGTGCAACAGGTGGGTCTTGCCCAGCCCCGAGTCACCGTAGATGAACAGCGGGTTGTACGCCTTGGCCGGGGCTTCGGCCACGGCGGTCGCGGCGGCGTGGGCGAACCGGTTGGACGAGCCGATCACGAACGTTTCGAAGGTGTAGTTCGGGTTCAGCCGCGCATGCGGGTCCACCCCGGTGGAGTAGGTGTCGTTGGAGTAGGTGTCGTTGGTGGCCGGGGGCGCCGGCGCGGGCCGCACCGGGCTGGCCACGGTGGGCGTCTCGGGTTCAGCGGTGGCGACCTCTGCCGGCGCGACCTCCTCCAGGGAAGGGTCCACGGTGACGGCCATCTTGACGTTCTGGGACAGTGCCGCGGACAGAGAGTTGGTGATCGAGTCGCGGGCCCGGGTTTCGATGAAGTCCTTGGCGAAGTCGCTCGGCACGGCCAGCAGCACGGTGTCGTCGATGATTCCGAGCGGTTTGGTCAGTCGGATGAACGCCAACTGGGCGCCGCTGAGCTCACCACGGTCGGTGAGGATCTCGATCGCGCGGTCCCATCCGGCTCCGAGGGCACCGGGATCCAGTGATGGTTCAGACACGGCTCCCCCAGGGACACGGATAGACACGGACGATCCACAAGCCTATCCACAGGCTGTGCATGGTGCCCCGCCATAGGGGTGACCATCGGACCAGGACTGTGGACAGTACGTTGTGGCAGCCTAACCCCTCCGCGGGTGCGGGGGCCGCGCTATCGGTATCGGCTGTGAGACCGGCTTCGGTCCGCACCGACCTGGCCCCGGAGGGGGATCGTGTCCGCGGCGCCGAGGCGGTGGAGCGGGCCTGGAGTACGGTGGCAGCAGCACAGGAGGCCGGAGGCCTGCGATAGCCGGTGATGCTGGTCACGAGGTTTGACCGCTGGTTCGGCACTCACGTATCGTGAGCCAGTCTGTGCGGCCCAGTGCCGTGTCCTTCAGGGGGTTCGCGTCCACAACGTCGATGCCACCGAGGACGCCGCCGAGTGCCGTGAGAATCTTGACGCACTCCCACTTCCCCCGGCGGTGCGAATCGTCGAACGTCTTGGAGTACACCCGTGAGCAAGCGCACCTTCCAGCCGAACAACCGGCGCCGAGCCCGCAAGCACGGCTTCCGGCACCGTATGCGCACCCGTGCCGGCCGCGCGATCCTGGCCTCCCGCCGTCGTAAGGGACGCCAGGAGATCTCCGCCTGAGTCGCGGTGTTGCCGGCATCGCACCGGATGCGGCGCAGCGCTGAGTTCGCCGACACCATCGGTGGTGGCGGCCGCAGCGCCGGTCGCTATCTGGTGGTGCACGCCCTGCTCGACGACGACCCCACCCCGGCCGGACCGGCCCGGGTGGGTTTCGTGGTTTCCAAGGCGGTAGGTGGGGCGGTGCAACGCAACAGGGTGCGCCGTCGGCTGCGAGCGATCATGGCTGAGATCCTGCGGGACGTGCCCGCGGGCGCCGGCCTGGTGATGCGCGCCCGGCCGCCGGCAGCGTCGGCCACGTTCGGGCAGTTGCGGGCCGATGCCAACGCCCAGGTGAGCCGGGCCGTGCGGCGAGGTTCCAGGACGGTGGCGGCATGACCGTCGGTAGGCCCGGTCTGGCCCCGCGAGTGCTGATCGGACTGGTGCGGGCCTACCAGGCGGTTGTCTCTCCCTGGTTCGCACCGCGGTGCCGGTACTACCCCTCGTGTTCCAACTATGCCGTCGACGCGTTGCGCAAGCAGGGCCTGATCCGGGGGTTCGGGCTGGCGGTGTGGCGGGTGCTGCGGTGCAACCCTTGGTCGCTGGGCGGGGTGGACCACGTACCGGAGCACCCTCGATCAGCACGTACCCTCATAGACAGCCTTCCGGGCCATTCGAAGCGGACGCACCATGACGGCGCGGACCGCGACCTGACGTAGCGAAAGAGCGCTTCTCCATGAGTTTCTTCGACAACCTGCTGTGGCCGATCAAATGGGTCGTGGCCTGGATCATGGTCGGCGCGCACGACTTCCTGACCTGGCTCGGGCTCGATTCAGCCGGCGGGTTGACGTGGGCGCTGTCGATCGTGGCGCTGGTGATCGCGATCCGGATCCTGCTGATCCCGCTCTTCGTGAAGCAGATCAAGGCCTCGCGAGGAATGCAGATCCTGCAGCCGGACATGCAGAAGATCCAGAAGAAGTACAAGGGTAAGACCGACCCGGCCTCACGCCAGGCGATGCAGCAGGAAATGATGGCGCTGTACCGCGAGCACGGCACCACCCCGTTCGCGTCGTGCCTGCCGATCCTGGCGCAGATGCCGATCTTCTTCGCCCTGTTCCGGGTGCTGTGGTCGATGCCGGTGCTGGCCGAGGGCAACTACCCCCGCGGCGATGGCACCAGCATCGGGGGACTCACCCAGGAACTGGCGGTCGAGTTCGAGGCGGCGGACTTCTTCGGCGCCACGCTTTCCTCGACCTTCCTGCACTCCGAAGGCCTCGAGCCGAAGATCGTCTCGGTCATCCTCATCATCATGATGTCGTTGACGATGCTGTTCACGCAGCGTCAGTTGACCATGAAGAACATGCCGGCGTCGGCACAGGACAATCCGATGGCGCGTCAGCAGCGGATGCTGATGTACATCCTGCCGGTGGTGTTCGCCGTGACCGGGGTCAACTTCCCGATCGGTGTGCTGATCTACTGGACCACCACCAACGTGTGGTCCCTGGGCCAGCAGTGGTACGTGATCCGGAACAACCCGACGCCGGGCTCGGAGGCCTACCGCAAGTGGGAGGAGCGCAAGGCCCGCAAGGCGGAGAAGAAGGGCCAGCCCCTGGAGGACAGCGAGGAGGAGCCGGAGCCCGAGAAGCCGCGCGGCCAACGACAGCAGCCAGTGGGTAAGGCCCGGGCGAAGAAGCTCGGGGTGCGCCCCGGGGAGGTGCTCGCGGGTGAGGAGGATCCCGACGACGCGGTCTCCCCTGCCGGGAAGGACGTGGCCGGGAAGGGCGCTGCCGGGAAGGACGCCCAAGCCCCGGAGGCCGATGCCAAGGATTCCGCGCCGTCCAATCAGGATGGTTCGTCAACCGACCAGGATTCGGACCAGCCCGGCAGTGCCCACCATGCCTCTGCCGCCGCCGCGAGCGGCCGGAAGAATCACCCGGGTGGCAAGCCCGGAAATAGCAAGAAGCGCAAGAAGCGCAAGCAGAAGAAGTCCCGTCGCTGAGCCAAAGGACCCGTCACTCCATGACTGAACAGACCGCTGCGCGCCTTGAACCGGCTGACGCCGTCGGCGCCGACACCGCCGATCGCACCACCTCCCGCCTGGAGGAGGAGGGTGAGATCGCCGCGGACTACCTGGAGGAGTTCCTCGACATCGTCGACCTCGACGGTGACATCGAGTTGGATATCGACCACGGCCGAGCCGCCGTCGAGATCGTGGCGGAGTCCGACTCCCAGGCGCGGCTGTCCCGACTGGTGGGCTCCGATGGTGAGGTGCTGGACGCTCTGCAGGAACTGACGCGCCTGGCGGTGCAGACCAGCACCGGTGAGCGCAGCCGGCTGATGCTCGACATCGCCGGGCACCGGGCAGGTCGGCGCCGGGAGTTGACGGAGTTGGCCGAACAGGCGATCGCGCAGGTCAGGAGCACCGGTGAGGAGGTCTCGTTGCCGTCGATGAATCCGTTCGAGCGCAAGGTGGTCCACGACGCGGTCGCGGCGGCCGAGTTGGTGAGCGACTCCGAAGGTGTGGAACCCCACCGGCGAGTGGTGATCAGGGCCGAGTCCTCGTGAAGCCGCTGCGTCGTCCGGTCCGGCGACCGCTGGACGGGAGGTGGTGATGTCCTGGGAGGTCACCAACCCGGAGCGCAGCCGCGAGATTCTGGGACTGGGCTACGCCGGTGCGGTCCGGTTCGGTGAGCTGCTCGCCGAGCACGGGGAGGAACGCGGCCTGATCGGACCCCGGGAACTCGAGCGACTGTGGCCTCGTCACGTTCTGAACAGCGCCGCCGTAGCCCCGTTCCTACCGCAGTCGGGCAGCGTGGCCGATGTTGGTTCCGGCGCGGGCCTGCCGGGGATGGTTCTCGCGTTGATCCGCCCGGATCTGGAGTTCCATCTGATCGAGCCGATGGAGCGGCGGGTCGCGTGGCTGACGGGAGTGGTCGACGAGTTGGACCTGGACAACGTGACGCTGCACCAGGTGCGCGCTGAAGAACTGCACGGCCGGGTCTCGTTCGAGGCTGTCACCGCCCGGGCGGTGGCGGTAATGAAGAAGTTGGTGCCGATCACGATGCCGCTGGTGGCCCCCGGTGGGTCCCTGATCGCCCAGAAGGGCGGGCGGGCCGCGGCCGAGGTCGCCGATGCGCGCAAGGTCTTGCGGTCACACGGCGGCGGGCAGACGCAGGTGCACGAGGTGGACTTGCTCGGCGATGGTGAGGTCACCCGAATCGTGCAGGTGCGTGCGGAGAAGGCCTGAGGCTCACGGGCCCGATGTGGTCTGTGCGTGGAGCATCGCCACGAAGCGTCGGTTCATCAGCGTAGTACGTACGTACGAATCGCTTCCGGATGGCGGAGGTTCTGTGGGGAACCTGGTGTGGACTCGGCACCGCAGAGGAGCTTGCTCGTGATCTGGTACGCGCCGCACGCGCCGCAAACGGCTGAACTGGTTGGAACAGCCGCAATGCGGAGCCGACGTTCCTCCTGCTAGGTATGCCCGAAGTGCCTGCTGCGGCCGCGGTCGCGGCTCAAGAATCGGCTTGACCCGAGGAAAGTTCAGCCGTCCTTTGGCCGGACTGGCAGGAATCGACGGTGATGCCTGATCTGCACACGTGGATCGGGGCCCGGCATAGGAACTCGGAGCGAGAGGATCCGGTGTTACCGAAGTAGGCGGGAACGCCGTCAGCGATCACAGGAGGGCCACGTCGTCCGGGGGCAGAAGGATGCCCGGAACTCGATCAGGCTGTGCGCATGAACTGTCCCGGAGGGATCGTTGGACGAAGCACCTCCGCCGACCGCGCGAGTTCGGCCTCGTGGACATGGGCTGCTTCAGGATTGATCGCGCCGCGGCCAGTAGGTGTGCACTCAGCGGCTTTCGTAGGTAGCTTCCGGGTTCTTTGCCGCGCGCTGCTGACGGCGTGGTGCGTTCGAGTATCGGTGGCGTCCATGCACCGGGCGACGCAGGAGGTCCGTGGACCGGTGTGTCGGAACGTGCGCGGTGGGCGAGCGACGAAGGGCCGCTCGCCGTCGATCCGGGGAGCCTCCATCCTGCGATGGAGCGTGGACACGTCGCGACGTTTGGCGTGTCGTTGGTGCCCGACTGGGCGCGCTTCGCTGCCGGGTGCCGGAGCCATGGGGACGCGGGTGTCACGGATGTTTCACGTGGAACCGGTTAGACCTGGGTGGGGCGTGATGTGCAACCGGAACCAGGTGCGCCGGACCTGACTCTGCTCGGTCAGTGGATGTGGAGCACCTCGCGGTGACGTCGACATTTCACGTGGAACAGCAGCGCCGGATCGCGCCGCGCCGGGCTTCACGTGGAAAGGGCGCATCTGGAGGCCGCAGGGTGGCGCGGTGCTTCACACGGATCTGAGCGGGTCCGGCTGTGGCACGGTGGGGTCACGGAGAACCGCGTGGGTCCGCCTGCGATGCGATGTTTCACGTGGAACCCGGGTGGGTCCGCCTGTGACGCAGGTTTCACGTGAAACCTCCACACGGCGCCGCACACTGCGGTTACGCTGCAGCAGCCGCGAAGCCGGCCTCTGCACCGGGGTTGCCGACCAGCTCGACGTTCCACGTGAAACGTCGGTGTTCCACACATGAATCAAGGTCGGTTCGAGGATGGCGGGCCATTGATCTACGGGACGGACCGAAGGATGGAAGGGATCTCGGAGCGCACCCAGACGAATCCAGGCCCCTGGAGGGTTACGGACGCCGACCCGCGGGGCTGAGCGGCGCTCCGTGAGGCCGTCGCGTTGCCGGAGGCGGTTCCGGCGTGCGCTGTTTCACGTGAAACCAGTGCGCCGATGGCCAGGATCGTCGGTTGCTCCGTCTACCCTGGGAGAACCGCCCCGACCACGTGAGGAAGGCGATGTCGCAGGACCATGGCCACGCTCTTGACCGGCAGACCGAGACGCCGCAGCCCGCAGTTGCGCGGAACGGTGACGATGAGGTGATCGGCCGCGACGAGGCGCATCGCCGAGCGATCTTGGACGCAATCCCCCTGATGGACGAGTCGACACCGCTGGCCGCTGAACTCGCCAACAACGCTCGGCGGCGCGCGGCGTTGGCGGGGCAGACGTTCCCTGTTCCACGTGAAACCAGGATCTTCACCGTCGCCAACCAGAAGGGTGGGGTGGGCAAGACCACGACGACGGTCAACCTCGCCGCAGCGCTGGCCAAGGGGGGCTTGGAGGTCCTCGTGATCGACAACGACCCCCAGGGCAACGCCTCGACCGCCCTCGGCGTCGAGCATCACAGCGGCACCCCCTCGACGTATGACGTCTTGATCAACGATGTGCCGATGATCGACGTGGTCCAGGTCTCCCCTGATATTCCGGGCCTTCTCTGCGTCCCGGCCACGATCGACCTCTCCGGTGCCGAGATCGAACTGGTCTCGCTCGTGGCTCGAGAGAACCGACTACGTAACGCGCTCGACGCCTACCTCGCCGAGCGGCAGCGTCGCGGTGAGCGACGCCTCGACTACGTCCTCGTTGATTGCCCCCCTAGCCTCGGACTGCTCACGGTGAACGCCTTCGTCACCGCACGCGAAGTACTCATTCCGATTCAATGTGAGTACTACGCGTTGGAGGGCCTGAGCCAACTGCTCAACAACATCAACCTGATTCGGGGCCACCTCAACCCCGATCTGCACGTCTCGACCATCCTGCTCACCATGTTCGACGGGCGCACGAATCTGGCTCACCAGGTTGCCGAGGAGGTTCGGGAGCACTTCCCCGAGCAGACGCTGCGTACAGCGATTCCGCGGTCTGTGCGGATCTCGGAGGCGCCGAGTTACGGACAAACCGTCATCACCTACGATCAGAACTCCTCCGGCGCGCTGGCCTATCGAGAGGCCGCCCGTGAGGTCGCGCGACGGGGTGCCGCCGGAGCGGCGATCAGTAGTGCACCATCCCAGACTGCCGCGGCCGGCGAGGTCGCGCCCGTCTCGTCCGAAGGAGTCAAGTCATGAGTGAGCGTCGGCGAGCGCTGGGCCGCGGGCTCGGCGCCCTGATCCCGTCCGCCCCTTCCGCCGGGGGAGCCCAGCGGCCCGTGGATGTGTTCTTCCCGGAACAGCCCGGAACCGACCGGTACGCCGAGGACCACGAGCCGGCATCGACAGCGCTGCCAGATCGCGATGGCCGCAATGATGTACCGCACCAGGGTTCCGACGAGGCATCGCCGGTCGCCGGGAACGGGGGCCTGGGCCGGCCGGTTGCCACTGCTCTCAAAGCACCGAGCGCACAGGATGACGCGTCTGATCGCGCTGTGACCAGCAACGACACAAACGGTACAGATGATGGCGCTACAAATGTACAAGACGAATCAGGGCTGGTCGAGGTTCCCGGTGCGCGGTTCGCCGAAGTCCCCGTGGAGTCCGTCGAGCCCAATGCGCGGCAACCTCGCCAGGTCTTCGACGAGGACGATCTGGACGAGCTCGCTGCCTCGATCCGCGAGGTCGGTGTGCTCCAGCCGGTCGTGGTGCGCCCGAACGGAACAGGCGCAGACGGACAGGCTCGATATGAACTGATCATGGGTGAGCGGCGGTGGCGGGCCAGCCGGTTGGCCGGTGCGGAGACCGTGCCGGCGATCATCCGGGACACAGACTCCGAGGACATGCTTCGGGATGCGTTGCTGGAGAACCTGCACCGCGCCCAACTCAACCCGCTGGAGGAAGCTGCCGCTTACCAGCAACTCCTGGACGACTTCGACTGCACCCACGAGGAGTTGGCGAGCCGTATTGCCCGGTCCCGGCCGCAGATCTCCAACACACTGAGGTTGCTCAAACTCCCACCGCTGGTCCAGCGGCGAGTGGCGGCCGGGGTGCTCTCGGCGGGACACGCTCGTGCGCTCCTCGGCCTCAGCGATGGTGCGGCCATGGAGCGGATGGCCCAGCGAATCGTGGCCGAGGGCTTGAGCGTGCGGGCCACCGAGGAACTCGTCACCCTTGGTGAGGAGCCGATGCGACCGGAGATGCGTCGTCGGCCACGGGCGGGCGCGCACAGCGCCGCCCTGGACGACCTCAGCACCCGTCTGTCCGATCAGTTCGACACCAAGGTCAAGGTCGCACTTGGACAACGTAAAGGGCGAATCAATATTGAGTTCGCCTCCGTACAAGATTTGAACCGGATCCTGGAGATGCTGTCTCCGGCCGATCCGGGTCTGTTCCGGGTGGAGGAGCCGCAACCCGAGGGAACCGGCACCCAGGGCTGACCCGGGCCCCGCCAGGGCCGAGACCGTGCGGATGGCGGCGCAGCGACGCCGGCGCGCGCCCGGAACCGACTCAGGAACGCTGGGAGCGCGCGGCCTCGGTCGCGATCGAGGCATACAGTTCCGCCGGGGGGTGGGCCGAGGCGTCGGCAGCCTGGGGAAGCAGGGAGGTCTCGGTCATTCCCGGAGCCACATTGACCTCCAGGAACCAGGGGGTGCCGGCCGAATCGACGATCATGTCGGTGCGGGAGATGTGGGCCAGGCCCAGTTGCTCGTGCGCCAGCAAGGCGAGATCGCCCGCCGCGCGCGTCGTCTCCGGGCTGAGCCGCGCCGGAACGAAGTACTCCGTACGACCTGCGTTGTACCGGGCGTCGTAGTCGTAGGCACCGTCGGTAGCGATCTCCACCACCGGCAGGACCTGCGGCCCCGTACCGAGATCCACCACCGAGACCGCCACCTCGGTGCCGCTGATCGCACGCTCGATCAGCGCAACATCCCCGTAGGAGAAGCACGCGACCATAGCCTGCGGCAACTGATCGGCCTCGGTGACCAGGCTGACCCCGAGTGCAGACCCGCCCTGGGCCGGCTTGACCACCAACGGAAGGCCGAGCCGGTCCAGCACGGCGCCGAGCACCGTGTGCGCCCCGGCCTCGCGGAACAGGCTCTGGGGCAGGGTCGCGAACTCCGGGGTCGCCGCACCGGCCCGGGCCATCAGGGTCTTGGCCACCGGCTTGTTCCAGGCGATCCGGGATCCGGCCGGATCCGTCCCGACGTAACGCACCCCGACCAGTTCCAGCAGGTCCCGGATCGACCCGTCCTCTCCGGTGGAACCGTGCAGCAATGGCCAGACCACATCCGGTCGGGTGCTGCGCAGGGAGGCCAGCAGGCCCGGATCCACATCCGAGACATTGGCCGTCAGGCCGGCGCTGCGCAGCGCCTCGGCCACCCGCCGCCCGGACCGGATGGAGATGTCACGCTCATGGGACAGCCCGCCGGCCAGGATGAGTACGTCCAGTGGTGTGGTCGTCGTTGACTGGGTCATAGTGCCTCTCTCTGCGGGGGTGCCGCTCAGGCCTGGTCCGGGGCCGGGAAATGCTGGCCGGGGACATCACGGTGCTGCGGAACGCCGGTGCCGAACATGTCGACCAGTTCGGTCTCGGAACTGATCACCCCGGCGAGCCGGCGAACGCCCTCGGTGATGCGTTCCGGCGTCGGGTAGCAGTAGGAAAGGCGCAGGTGTGCCCCGCCCTGCCCGTCGGCGTAGAAGGCGGTACCGGGCACGTAGGCCACCCGTGCGGTCACCGCGCGCGGGAGCATCGCCTGGGCGTCGAGCCCCGTGGGGAGGGTGACCCAGGTGTAGAAGCCCCCTGCGGGAACCGTCCACCGCGCCCCGGGCAGGTACTCGGCCAGGGCGGCCAGGGTGGCGTCGCGCCGTTCCCGGTAGATCTGCTGATAGGCCTTGATCTGGCCGCGCCAGTCGGACGTGGCAAGGTAGTTGGCGATGGACAACTGGCTCATCATCGACGGGCACAGGATCGCCGACTCGCTGGCCAGCACCAGCCGCTCCCGCACCGCGTGCGGCGCGAGTGCCCAGCCCACGCGGTACCCGGGGGCGAAGGTCTTGGAGAACGAACCCAGGTAGATCACACTCTCGGGGTCCAGGGTCTGCAGGGCGGGCTCGGGCTCGGCGTCGAACCCGAGCAGACCGTAGGGATTGTCCTCCAGCACCAGGACGTCGTAGCGGCGAGCGATCTGCAGGATCTGGGGGCGTCGGGCAGCCGACAGACTCACCCCGGCCGGGTTGTGGAAGTTCGGGACGGTGTAGAGCATCTTGACCCGCCGGCCCACCCGCCGCAGTCCGGCCAGGGTCTCCTCCAGAGCCTCGGGAATCAGCCCGTCGTCGTCCATCGGCACGTGTACCACGTCAGCCTGATAGGCCCGGAACACACCGAGGGCACCCACGTAGCTGGGGGCCTCTGCGACCACCACGTCACCGGGATCGATGAACACCCGCGTGACCAGATCGAGCGCGTGCTGGGAGCCGGTGGTGACCACCACGTCGTCCGGATGGGCGCTGATGCCCTCCAGGGCCATCACGTCCAGGATCTGCTCCCGCAGGCCCTCCTCACCCTGCCCCGAACCGTACTGCAGCGCCACCGCGCCCCGTTCGGCGAGCAGTCGCTCGGTGCCGCGCGCGATCTCCTCCAGGGGAAGTGAGGCCAGGTTCGGCATCCCCCCGGCCAGCGAGACCACCTCGGGCCGGTTGGCTACGGCGAACAGGGCACGGATCTCCGAGGCCCGCATACCGTGCGTACGTTGGGCGTAACTGGACAGCCACGGGTCGAGCCGGGTCCCCCCACCTGCGGCACCGGCCGGTTCGGCCGCCGGGGTGACGCCCGGAGGGTCGGCCTGTCCCGACTCGCTCATCTGCTCTCCGATCGGTGCGAACGTCAGTGCAGGAACTCCTGCAACTCCGAGAGGAAGGCCTGTTTGGGGCGTGAGCCCACGATCGACTTCTTCAACTCGCCATTCTCGTACACGTTGATGGTCGGGATCGACACTACGCCGTAGGCGGCGGCAACGGCCTGGTTGGCCTCGACATCCACCTTGGTCACCTTGAGCCGGCCCTCCAGCTCCGTGGCGACCTCCTCGAGAATCGGTGCGAACTGGACGCACGGACCGCACCACGCTGCCCAGAAGTCGACGACCACCGGCCCCTGGGCCTGCAGGACCTCCTCCTTGAAGGTGTCGTCGGTGACGTGGGTGATAGTGCTCATCGATACTCCTGGTGGGGCTTGTGCGGTCGGCACCGGCGCTGGTCGCCGGCGGGGGGGGGTGGTGGACGCTAGGGGCGTCGCCGGGCGTTGCGAACGCCGCTTCCGGCGTGCAGCCGCTGGTCGTTGCGGGCGGCGCCGGGTTGCGCGTGGAGGTGCGTAACCTCAGGTCGCGGCGACGGCGACCGGGTCGGCCTCGGGAGTCTGCGTGGCGGTCCGGTCCGGGGTGCCGGCCGCCTCGAGGTCGGCCAGGTAGCGTTCGGCGTCCAGGGCGGCGGCGCATCCGGTACCGGCTGCGGTGATGGCCTGGCGGTAGTGGTGGTCCACCACGTCGCCGCAGGCGAAGACTCCGGGCAGGTTGGTCCGGGTGGAGGGGTGCTCCACGTCGATATATCCCTCGGAGTTCAGTTCGACCTGTCCGCTGACCAGTTCGGTGCGAGGCAGATGCCCGATCGCCACGAAGATGCCGGTGGCTCCCACCTCACGGGTCTCACCGGTGACGGTGTCGCGCAGGGTTGCGCCGGTGACCTTGTCGGTGCCGTGGATGGCGGCGACCTCGCTGTTCCACGCGAAGGTGATCTTGTCCGAGGCCATTGCCCGGTCGGCCATGATCTTGGAGGCACGCAACTCGTCCCGGCGGTGCACAACGGTCACGGTCTTGCCGAACCGGGTCAGGAACAGCGCCTCCTCCATCGCCGAGTCCCCGCCGCCGATCACGAGGATGTCCTGGTCCCTGAAGAAGAAGCCGTCGCAGGTGGCGCACCAGGACACACCGCGGCCGGACAGTTCCTTCTCCGCCGGAAGGCCCAGCTCCTTGTAGGCCGAGCCGGTCGCCAGGATCACGGCGTGGGCCGAGATGGTCTCATCGTCGGTGGTGACGGTCTTGACGGGACCGGTCAGGTCCACGTCCGTGACGTCCTCCCAGCGGATGTCGGCGCCGAACCGCTCGGCCTGGGCCTGCATCTTCTCCATCAGCTCGGGACCGAGCACGCCGTCGGGGAATCCGGGGTAGTTCTCCACGTCGGTGGTGTTCATCAGCGCGCCACCGGCGGTCAGGGCCCCGGCGAACACGATGGGTGCCAGTCCCGCCCGCGCGGCATAGACCGCCGCCGTGTAGCCTGCGGGGCCGGATCCGATGATGACGACCTGGTGGATGTTCTGTGACATGTTCTTCCTTCACTGGCGATCTGGGTCTGCCTGCTGCAACGCCCGATATGCGCCGGATTGTTCCCGCGTCAGCGCACGCTGACTTCGGCCAACTCGATCCGGTTGCGCCCGTCGGAGTCCGCTACGGGCAGTTCGGGGAACCACAGCACCACAACGTCGGTCTCGGTGGGTTCGGATAGTTCATAGGTGACCTCGGGACCCATCGCGCCCTCGGCCAGCACCGGACCCTCGTCAGGGTTGTCGGTGTCGCCGGCCCGGATCTGCACGATTCCACCCTCACCCTGGACGTCCAGGGTGACCCTGCTGACGACGGCGGTCTCCTCCAACTCGATGACGAATCCGAGCCCGGGCTTCATCCCGTAGTTGGGATCGTTGTAGCGCAACGACCGCCAGATCGTGTCGGGATTGCCGTCCGCGGCCAGGTAGGCCAGGTCCGGGTTGTCATCCAGCGACCGGACGTCCGCCACCGCGGGGTCGGGGCCCTCGGGGGTCTCCTCTTCCTCCGGTTCGGTTTCCTCCTCGGTCTCCTCCTCGACGGGCTCGGTGGTCTCCTCTTCCTCGGCGGGCGTGGCGACCGGCGCCGGGCGGGCGGCATCATCGGGATCGAAGGAGGTCCTGGCCTCACGTAAGGTGCCCAGCGCGAGGGTGCCCGCGACGACGACGGCGGCGATCATGGTCAGGATCACCACCGGGGTGGGGTTGAACCGCTCCGTCTCGTCCTGCGATTCCCAGAGATCGTCGTCGTCGAAGTCCTCGGGTGATTCCATCCCGGCGGGGGCGGTGGGGTGCGCCACGGGGTAGATGGCGGCCTCATCCTGCTCCTGCACTCCACTGCTGCCCTGCCCGCTCAGTCGCGCGGTGGCACCAGCGGCGCCGGCGGAGTCGCCCCAGGATTCTTCGGAACGTGCGGCCCAGGCTTCTTCCCGGTCCGTCTCGGCGTCGGAACCGGAGGCCCAGGTGCCGGTGAGTTCCCGGGCCGAGTCGGCGAACCGACGGGACATCTCCGCGGTCTTGTCGGCGAAGGACCGCAGGGCCTTACCGGTGGCCGCCGATGCCGCGCCGATCGCCGAACCCGCCGATGCCGCGCCGGCGCCGATTCCGGCGGTTGCTGCCGAGAGCGCCCCCTTGGCGCCGGAAGCGCCCGTGCCGGCACCACCGGCCGCGGCGCCGGCAGCGCTCACACCGGTTCCGCCGGCGCTCGCCGCTGCGCCCCTGGTGCCGCCCGCCGCCCCCGGTGTTCCGGCTGCCGGCGAGCCCGGTGGGTACACACCCGGGGGCAGATCAGCGGTGGGAGGAAGATCGGTCAACGGCTCATCGGGCCGTGGCAGCGCCGTTGCGCCGGTCCAGGTGCTCGTCGACGCTTCCGCAAAAGGTTCGAGGGCCGTGGGGTCGGCGGTGTCTCCCGCCGGCGCGCCGCCGGGGTGCGCGGCCTGCAGTTGCGGTTCGAACGCGGCCCGTTCGTGGCGCGCCACGTAGGTGTCGAGCACATGGGCCGGTGGCGCCTCCTCCGGGGCGATCAGGGCCTCGAACTCGGGCAGGTCGCCGACCGGGGGCGGCGGCTGCGGCGCCCATCGGGACGTGTCGAACGTCCTGGGTTCGGCAGGCCCGCCATCGCCCGCGGCCGAGGTGGGGTCGGGCCGATCGGCGCCGGGGCCCGTGCCGTCGTCGTGCTGTCCCGCACCGGCGGCCGCGGCCGCCGATCCGGCCATGCCGGCCACGCCGACGCCCGAGAGGCCGGTCCCACCAGCCTGGTCAGCGGCACCTGCTGCCCCGGTGTCGTGCGGATCGGTCGCAGGGCCGGGTAGATGCACACGGCCCTCACCCGGCTCCGTCCAGGGCGCCAAGTCGCGCACGAGCTCCCCAGGTGTGAAGGGACCGTCCCGGTGCGGTCCGAAGGTCACCGCGCACAAGGTGTCCAGATCGTCCGGGATGCCCTGCAGCAATTCGGCCGGGGGCACGGGTTGGTCGTTGTACCGCTGGGCCAGCGGTACCGTGCCCGCCAGGTCCGCCGCGCCGGGCCAGTGTCCGGTCAGGGCGGTGTAGAGCAACGCCACCAGGTCCACGGTGTCGGTTCGGGCAGCCTCACGCGCGGACTCGGCCGAGACCCCCGCTGCGGCCGCATCGATCGCCAGGCCGGTGACGAGCACCTGCCCCGAGGGTGTCCGATACAGCGACTCTGGCCCGAGCCGCAGGTGTCGCACGCCGCGTCGGCGGGCCACCTCCAGGGCGGCGGCCGCCTCCCCGATCAGGGTGCGCGCCTGGTCCGGGTCCACCCGGCCGGCGCCGACCAGTTCGGCCAGGCTACGTCCCTGGAGTATCTCGGTGACGATGAAGCCGGTGCCCTCATGGGTCCCCACACGCAGGATCCGCAGCAGCCGGTCGTCAGCAACCAGCGCCGCCCGGCGCGCTCCATCCAGGGCTGCCTCACGGTGCGTGCCCGCAACGGTGGAGATGTACACCTGCTTGTCCAGGATCGTGTCGGCGCCCAGCCAGCCCTCGGCGCCCTCCTGCGGTGAGATCAACCGGTACCGCCCGGCCAGGACATCACCAGCCTTCAGGGAGGCAGCCGCGGGCACAGTCATCTGCGTTGCCCTCCCGTTGTCGACTCCGGTGATCCTGCCCCATATCGTACGCATCCCCGAGGACCCCGGGATGCGCGCCATCAGCGGCGCCACCCGGGTGGTCAACGGCGCGGCCAGGGTCCCGATCCGGACCATGAGGTCATCCAGTTCGCTGACCCGCAACCGGCGCAGCGCGATGAAGTACAGCAGCGCCATCAGGGTCCCGAGGACGAGGACCCGTAGCAGCGCCCCGGCGAAGTTGGTCTGCACCCCCCACAGGTGCACCAGCCCCCAGCCCACCCCGGTGGGAATGATCAGCGCCAGGGTCAGCCGTACGTAGGTGCGCAGGATCCGCGCCCCGTCCAGGGTGCGCAGCTTGCGGCGCAACGCCAGGTAGGAGACCAGCGCACCGAACATCAGCGAGACGGAGTTGGCCACGGCCGATCCCACCACCCACCAGTGAACGGGCAGCAGCAGATAGGCGAGGACGCAGCCCACGATCTGGATCAGGGCCATCGGGATCTGGAAGAAGAACAGTGCCTTGGTGTCCTCGTAGGCGAAGTAGACCCGCTGGGTCATGGTCCAGATTGCGATCGCCGGCAACCCGATCACCATGGCCACCAGGACCGCCCCGACGGCCTGGTAGGCCTCGAAGGTTGCCACGTCGAACTGGACCACCTGGATCACCGGGATCGCCAGGACCGCCAGCGCGCCGGCGGCGAACACGGTGAACACTCCGAGCGTGCGCAGCCCCATCGACAGGTCCTCGCGCACCTGTGTGGCGTCCCCAGCGGCGGCGTTGGCGGACAGGCGCGTGAAGATCGCGGTGACCAGGGAAACCGTGATCAACGACTGCGGCAGCATGAAGACCAGGAACGCGGCGTCGTGGGCGGCGTTACCGGCGGCGTAGGTACCGGCTTGCTCCGCGGCGGTGGAGGCTGCGGCGGCCAGGTTGGAGATGGCCAGGAATCCGACCTGTCCGGCCAGCAGCGCCAGGAATGCCCACCAGGCCACCCGTCCGGCGCTGCCGAGGCCGGAACCGCGGATGCCCCAGCGGAACCGGAACTTGAAGCCCGAACGCGTCAGTGGGATCACCAGAATCGCCGCCTGGGCCACCACGCCCAGGGTGGCCGAACCGGCCAACAGGGCGATCCGTCCGGCGGTGAAGGCCGACGCCGGGTCGGGGTCGGCCGGGTCGAAGGAGCCGAAGACCACCAGGTAGATGATCAGCCCGATGATGGCGAACAAGTTGTTCACCGCCGGTGCCCACATGTACGGGCCGAACACCGACCGGGCGTTCAGCACCTGCCCCAGCAGGGTGTACATGCCGTAGAAGAACAGTTGCGGTAGACACCACATCGCGAACGCGACCGCCACCGAGGCCCACGGACCGGAGCGGAACTCCGCGGCGTACAGGGTCACCAGAACGGGTGCGGCCAGGGTGAGGAGCACCGTCACCGCGGCCAGCACGGTGCCGGCCAGGGTGAGCAACCGGTTGACGTAGTCCTGCCCACCATCGTGCTGGCGCATCGCCCGCACGATCTGAGGCACCAGGACTGCGTTCAGCACACCGCCTGCGATGAGCATGTAGATGATGTTCGGGATCTTGTTCGCCACCGCGAAGGAGTCCGCGGCGCCACCGAGGGTGTAGATCGCGGCGATCAGCAGCGCCGAACGCACCAGCCCCAGCACCCGGGAGGTCAGGGTGCCGGCGAACATCACCGCGGCTGATCCGGCCAGCCCGCCTCGTCTGCTCATCGCCACTTCTCTTCGCTACTGGCCCCTCCGGGCACGGATGATGATGTGCTCCCGGCGCCGGAAACCCCGTGGGCACCGAGGTTCTGAGCACCCGAGTCCATCTTCCTGGGAACAGATGCTGCCGGGCCGGCCGGAGATGTCCCGGACGCCGCAGCCGGGTCGAACCGGCGCTTACCGGAGCGGATGGTGCGCACCAACCCGATCAGGAACGCCACGGCGAGCAGCACCGCCACCACGGCGGTGCCGATGTCCTCCCAGTCCGCGCGCACCCGGACCACGAAGGAGGCGCCCTGCCCCACGACCTCGCCCTCGGGTTCGGTGAGCAACTGCACATCCAGTTCCACGTTGCCGTTGGCCACCGCCTGGATCGGCACCCTGACGGTGGTGATCGTCTCCGGGTCCAGCACCGCCGAAATGGGTTCGGAGGCCCGCAGCCGAGGATCCTGGGGCTGCAGCGCCACCGTGACCTGTGCGGGCACCGGTAGGTCGTTGGCCACCGCGACCGGCAGTTCTCCGCTGTGGTTGATCAGCAGCACCGAACTGCCCGGTTCCACCCGGACCGCCCCGGTCAGTTCGGCACCGAGGTCCGCGACCCGTTCCAGCAACTCATCCCGCGCCCCGGCCTCGTTCGCCCATGACGCGCTCAGGGAGGTCAGCAGCCCCGGTTGCACCTGGTCGAGCAACCCCTGCCGATCGGGCAGGGTGGCGGCGAGGTTCGCCATGTCGTCGTGCATCTGTTCCAGGTCCAGCACCTCTTCCGGTGCCAGCCGGTGCGGGTCGGCCAAGGTGGCCGTGGCGGCCGTGCGCGGCTCGCTCCCGCTCCCGGGAGTGCGTCCGAGCAACTCGCGCAGGTTGGCCAGGTCCATCCAGGGCGCGTCGGCCAGTTCCCGGAGGTGACCGTCAAGGTCCGCTTCGGACACGTCCCGGGGGAGGGTGGCGAGGAAACCGGGCCCGTCCTCGCCGGACTCGCGCATCGCCGCAGCGGTGTCGGCCAGGAGCAGCTGGCGGGCGGTGAGGGAGTCCAGTTCGGCGCCGGAGGCGTCGTGGCCGGTCAGCAGGGCCGAGATGCGTTCATCAGGAACGACGGCGCGCACCTCCCCGGCGGTGGTGCTCACCTGCGTGGGACTGCCGGGCAGGCCTGCCGGGCCGTCGGGGGCCAGGGTGTACTCGGGGGTCACCACGACCTGGGCGTCCTCCCCGGCCAGGGCGGCCAGGGTGGTGCCATCGATCCGGCCGCCCGGCCAGTGCACGTCCGTCAGTGGCGCGATCCGGGCCTGGTTCAGCAAGGCTGCACCGCGCTGCTGCCCCAGGCGCCACAGGGTGAGGTCGCCGGCGTGGGCCAGTGCCGGCAGGTCGGTGTCGGCGTAGTCCAGCCCCACCACGTCGCGCCTGGCGGTGTGTTCGATCAAGTGGGTGGCCAACTCGTTCGGGTCGGCGCCGGGACCACCCGCGCCGGCGCCGGGGGTCACGTCGGTGGTGTCCTCGCCGGCGGCGGCGCCGTCGTCGTTCTGGTCGCCATTGGCGGCATCGTCCTGACCTTCGCCGTCGGTGCCGCCCCCGCCCGGGTTGTCGTCGTCCGTGCCCTCGGGAGCCTCCGGCGCATCCTGGTCGGTGGGGTTGGAGGGGGGGGCGTTGTCACCGGACCCGGGGTCGGTGTCGCTCCCGTCGGCCGGCGTGGCCTGGTCCGGATCGGGGACGCCGGCCTCCTCCGCGCCCAGTTCCAAGGGGGTGGCCGGCACCGGGGGTGCCGATTCCAGCAGTGCCGGATCCAGTGCCCAGGACATCTCCGCCCCCGAGGTCGCGCGGAGCACCGGCAACAGCCGTGTCGCTGCCACGTCGCCGACCGGGCGGCCCTCGCTGGCTGCCTGGTGCCACTCTGCGCCGGTGGGCGTCAGCGGGGTGAGCACGCTCAGTTCCGCCGGGGACCGCAACGGTGACTCACTCGGGAACCACAGCAGCAGGCTGCGGGCCGATCCGGTGGTGGGCGCCGCCTCCAGGATGCCGGTCACGTCCACCTCGATCCCGCGCGGGCCCCAGGCCGAGGTTTCTGCGAAGGTCGGTGACGAGGGCATCGTGATCGTGAACGCGGTGGTCGAGTGTGGCTCGAGGTCCTCCTCCAGTTCCGCGGTGAACGGGGTCGCCGTGGCGATCAGGGCGGAGGTGGTGCCATCCTGCCAGGCGTCGACGGCTGCCCGGGTGGTGAGGACATGGCGCTGCATGATCAGCCTCACCGAGGGATCGGTCACCGTCTCGGAGGAGTCGTTGTGCACCGTGGCCCGGACCGTCAGTTCACCCTCTGGTCGCAACACCGCCGGGGACATCGAGGTCAGTTCCACCCGCAGGGGTTCGGTTCCCTCCTGCGGGTTCGCGGCAGCGGGCGGTGCGGTGAGTGCCAGGCCGAGCCACAACACCAGCACCAGCACACACCCGGCCGTGGAACGGGCGCGGGACGGGATGTTCATCCGGCTCCGGCCGGTGCGCCGTGGGTGTTCACGACCGCCCGGCCAGCACGTCCCGCGCGGTGGCCACGATCCTGCGCTCGTTGGGGTAGGCAAGGCGTGAGCCTACTTCGTCCAGGAGCACCCAGGCGACGTCCTCGGCCTCCTGGTCCGGGTCGTTCTCGATCGTGAGTTCCCCGCTCACGGCGCACAGCAGGTAGTGGTGGACCACCTTGTGCACCCGCCGGTCGGTTCCGGCGAACCAGTAGTCGATGGTGTCCAGGTGCCGCAGGACCTGACCGTAGATCCCGGTCTCCTCAGCGATCTCCCGGACTGCGGCCTCGGCGGCGGTCTCCCGGCCTTCCAGGTGGCCCTTGGGCAGGCACCACTCCAGCCGTCCGGCCCGGTTGCGGCGCGCGATGATCGCGGTGACCGCGAGCCCGTCGATCACGTCGACCACCACCCCACCGGCCGAGGTCTCGTCGACCACCGGCAACCGGTGCCGGACCGGCGCACGGCGCCGCACCGGGCCCGGTTTCGGGACCCGTCGCCCGGGGGTGGGAACGGCGGCTGACATATCAATACTCTAACGAGAGTGCCCGCGCCCGGGGCGCTGCCGGGGTCTGCGGCCACGTCGCGGTGCCTGGCGTGGCCCCGCTCTGCACTGTTCCCAGTGTCCGGAACGGCGCGGTGGTGAGCCAGAACATACCCCGGACCGAGCGCGAACGGGCCGCGGCGTGGCACCCTTGGTGCTCGTGTCACCGAACCCGCAGGATTCCTCCATGGCAACCCCCCAGGCTCCGGCACAGTTGTTGCACACGGCGTTGAGCACGATCACCGAGATGGCTCCGGAGGCGATCGAACTGGGCCGCGCCTTCGCCGGCGCCGGGCACGAACTCGCTCTGGTCGGTGGGCCGGTCCGGGACGCCTTCCTGGGCAAGGCCTCCTCGGACCTGGACTTCGCCACCTCCGCCCGCCCGGAACAGACCGAGGAGATCCTGCGCGCCTGGGGCACCGGGCTGTGGGACATGGGACGGGACTTCGGTACCCTCGGCGCGCGCCGGGGGGACACCGTGGTGGAGGTGACCACCTATCGAACTGAGAGTTATGACCCCGGGTCGCGCAAGCCCGCGGTGGCCTACGGCGACTCCCTCGACGGGGATCTGTCCCGGCGTGACTTCACCGTCAACGCGATGGCGCTGCGGTTGCCGGATCTGGTGTTCGTCGACCCCTTCGACGGCCTGAGTGCCATGGCCGACCGCGAATTGCGCACCCCGGTGCGCCCGGAGCAGTCCTTCGACGACGACCCGCTGCGGATGATGCGCGCGGCCCGGTTCGCCGCCCAGCTCTCCTTCGACGTCGAGCCGGACGTGCTGGCAGCGATCTCGGCGATGGCGGACCGCCTCAGCATCGTCTCGATCGAGCGGATCCAGGCCGAACTCGTGAAGTTGCTGATGGCCCCGGCGCCCCGGCGCGGGCTGGAACTGATGGCCTACACCGGCATCGCCGACGTGGTGCTCCCGGAACTGCCGGCCCTGCAGATGACCATCGATGAGCATCACCGGCACAAGGACGTCTACGAGCACTCCCTGACGGTGCTGGACCAAGCGATCGATCTGGAGACCGGGCCGGATGGGCCCGTACCCGGTCCGGACCTGGTGCTACGCCTGGCCGCGTTGCTGCACGACATCGGCAAACCCGCGACCCGCCGGATGGAACCGGGCGGCGGGGTGAGCTTCCACCATCACGAGATCGTCGGCGCGAAGATGACCACCAAGCGCCTGCGTGCGCTGCGCTTCGACAAGGCCACGATCTCGGCGGTGGCGAAGCTGGTAGCGCTGCACCTGCGTTTCCACGGGTACGGGGAGGCGAAATGGTCCGACTCGGCGGTGCGGCGCTACGTCACGGACGCCGGCGACCAACTCGAACGGTTGCACCGCCTGACCCGGGCCGACTGCACCACCCGGAACAAGCGCAAGGCCGCACGGCTGGCCGCGGCGTATGACGATCTGGAGGAACGGATCGCACAGTTGGCCGAGGAGGAGGAACTCAAGGCGATCCGCCCGGACCTGGACGGCCGGGAGATCATGGCACTCCTCGGGATCGCACCGGGCCCCGCAGTGGGCAGGGCCTACCAGTACCTGCTGGGGCTGCGGATGGAGCACGGTCCGCTCGGACCGGAGCGCGCCGAGTCCGAACTGCGTGCCTGGTGGGCCGAGCAGGGCGAGGCCGAGGGCGGCTAGCACCCGCGGCCCGTCCCCGCTGGGCGCGCACCGGCGACCGTGTGCTCCATAGACGAGGTGGCCGCGCGCCGCCGCCCAGGAGGGACCGCGAGAAGCTTCGCGGGCTGTACCGGTCCACCCGGGTCACGCATCCTTGCCGGTCACGCCGGCCGGTGCCGACGGAGATGGGACGCCGCGCAGCCCCAGTCCGGTGGCCAGGGCCGCCAGCGCGAGCACACCGGCGCTGATCGCAGCGACCGTCGTCAGGCCGGCCCCGAAAGCGTCGAAGGCCACCCGGACGAGGTGGTCGGCCTCGGCAGCCGGCAGGCGCTCGGCGATCGCGGCCGCCTCGCTGACCGTATCCGCCGGGTGGGCCTGCCCGACGGCGGAGTCCCCCAGCCGGGAGCGGAAGATGACGGTGGCGATGGTTCCGAAGATCGCGATCCCGAATGCCTCACCCAGCACCATGCCGGTCTCGGATACGCTCGCCGCGCCACCGGCCCGCTCGAGCGGCGCAGTCGCCAGGATCAGGCTGTTGGCCATCGTGCCCACGATCCCCACCCCGAAGGTGAGCACCGTGTAACCGCTGATGAAGGCCACCACCGAATCGGTGTGGTCGATCGCTGCGATGGCACTCATCCCGGCGGCGGCGATCGACAGGCCACCCGGGACGAGCCAGGACGGGCGTAGATGCCGGGCCATCCCGTTGGCGAACGCGGCCCCGGCGAAGGAGCCGGCCAGCGTCGGCAGCACGGCGAGTGCGGCGCGGAAAGGGCTCAACCCCAGCACCGTCTGCAGGTAGGTGAAGGCCAGTAGACCCAGGCCCACCATCACCAGGGCGGCCAGCGCGTTTGCCAGCACGGATGAGGTGAAGGCCGTGTTCCGGAACAGGGTGACATCCAGGAGCGGATCCTCGGAGCGCCGTTGCCGCCGCACGAAGAGCGTCAGCAGCACGAACCCCAGGACCAGCGTCACGCCCGTGGTGACGTCGAGACGCTCATCGGCGAAGCGTTTCGCAGCCAGGACCACCGCGACGATGCCGAACAGGGACAGGCCGGCACCCGGAAGGTCGAACCCGGCAGCCTCCGGATTGCGTGACTCCGGCACCAGCAACGGTGCGAGCACCAGCAGCAGGGCCATGACGGGCAGGTTGACCAGGAAGACCGAGCCCCACCAGAAATGCTCCAACAGGAAGCCCCCCAGCACGGGCCCGGCAACCGCGCCCCCCGTGAAGGCGACCGTCCAGGCCGCTACCGCAGTGCTGCGCTGGGTGGGGTCGGTGAACATCGCTCGCACGAGAGCCAGCGTGGAGGGCGCCAGTGTCGCCGCACCTACACCCAGCAGGGCCCGTGCGGCGATGAACGTCTCCGGTGTGGGGGCGTAGGCGAGCCCGAGTGATGCGAGCCCGAAGGCGGCCGCACCGATCAGGAGCAGCCGGCGCCGTCCGATCCGGTCGGCCAGGCCGCCCATCGTCACCAGCAAGCCGGCCAGCACGAAACTGTAGATGTCCATCATCCACAGCCATTGCCCGGCCGTGGGCTCGAGGTGGGCTGTCACCGCTGGGCTTGCGACGAACAGGATCGAGATGTCCATCGACACCAGAAGCGCCGGAACGAGGAGGACGGCCAAGCCGAGCCAGGTGCGCCTCGGGGCGGGTCCAGGGGAGACCGTGCGGCGGGACTCGAGTGTACGTACGTGCATATAACCGAGTGTACGGACGTACAGATGCGTGTCAAGACGTACGTACAAGAACATTCGCGGTAGCCTCGTACCTGCCGGCCGGCCGATCCGACCAGCCCGAAGCGACGTGAAGACCGGAGGACGATGAGTCAACGCGAAGCGCTCCTTCAGGGCGCGAAGAAGTGTCTGGTGGACAAGGGCTACAGCCGGACCACGGCCCGGGACATCACGGCTGCGTCGGGCGCCCACCTGGCCTCGATCGGGTACCACTTCGGTTCCAAGGACCGGTTGATGAACCTGGCCGCGATGGAGATGTCCAGCGAGTGGGGCGACCGGCTCGAGCACACGGTCCGCTCGATCGGAGGCGCTAGCGCCGGGGAGCGGCTGGCAATGCTGGTCTCCGAACTGGTCAGGGCCCTCCCGGGCGCCCAGGACCTGCACTCGGCCGCCCTGGCCGCGATCGCTCAGGCCCCCTTCGACCAGGAACTGCGGGAGGAACTCACCTCAACCTATGGCCACACCCGCCGGACGCTCGCGTCGGTGGTCCTGGGCACGTCGCAGGTCGAGGAGGGGTCGGCCGCCGAGCAGGGCTTGGGCACGCTGGTGTACGCGCTCGTGATCGGCCTGGGCGTGCAGGCCCTGACCGACCCCGACTCCCTGCCGGCTCCGGAGGTTGCCGCCGACGCGGTGCGGGCGCTGGCCGCCGCGGGCCACTAGCGCTCGATGGCGGGCTGCGGCGCGGTAGGCACGCGCCGGTAGGCCAGCACCAGCAACAGATAGACCGCGCCCAGTGCGGCGAAGGTTGCCCGGGAGTACCCGGTGTCCGGCAGCACCGCGGCAGCGAGGGCCGCGGCCCCCACGAACGCGGCGTTGTAGAGGACGTCGTAGAGGGCGAAGGCCCGCCCGCGCACATTGTCGTGGGTATCGCGGTGCACGATCGTATCGACCGCGATCTTGGCCCCCTGCACGCTGAATCCCAGGAGCAGCGCCGCTGCGGCGATCACCCACTGCACCGGGGCGGTGGCCAGTACCACCTGACTGAGCGCCCCGATGCCCAGGCACACCAGCACCCACCGGGCGGGGCTGACCAATCGGCGCGCCGCCGGAGTGAGAATGATCGCCAGACCATTGCCGGCGAAGGAGATGCCGACCAGCAGCCCGAACATCGCCAGCCCTGCCGAGGCGTTCGCCGGATCCACCAGCAGGTTCCGGGAGATCAGGATCAGGGCGATGAAGTTCAGCCCGTACAGGAAACGGTGCCCGGCCATCACGCCCAGCCCCGCACCCGGGGTGCCCCGGGCGATCAGGTACCGCGCGCCGTCGACCATCTCGGTGAGGGTGGCGCCCACATCCCGCCCGACCTGCGCCCACGTGGTGGACCTCATCCGGGACCGTTCCGGCCCCAACCGGTCCCGGCCCAGCCGAAGCGCGAGCAGGGCGGCGGCGACGAAGAACAGCGCCGCACCGGTCAGGGCAGCGGCGTCCAACGCTGGGCCCTGCCGCATCACCAGACCGAGAGCGAAGCCCACGGCGGCGCCGACGACGGCGGAGACCGCGCCCAGGGTCGGGGTCAGGGAGTTGGCGATCAGGAGTTGTTCCCGGGGAACCACCCGCGGCAGCCCGGCCGAGAGTGCAGCGAGCAGGAACCTGTTCACCCCCAGGGTCACCAGCGCGAGCACATAGACAGCCGGCCCCACCCCGAGGGTCGCCATCAGGATCGCGAGCGCTCCCGCGAGCAGCACCCGAACCGCGTTTCCCACCAACAGCACCTGACGGCGACGCCACCGGTCCAGCAACGGGCCCACGAACGGCCCGACCACCGTGAACGGCAGCAGCAGCACCGTGAACGCTGCCGCAACCGCTCCCGCCGTGGCCAGGTTCTCGGGGTTGAAGAAGAACAAGGTGGCGAGCCCGGCCTGGAACAACCCATCGCCGCACTGGGAGACCAGCCGGACGGTGAAGAGTTTGCGGAAGTCGGCGTATCGCAGCAGCGTGCGCAGATCCTGCACCACCTGGAGGCCAGCCACGGGGCCCCACGATAGTGCCCACCCACGGCCCTGGCCGCCGACCCCGCAGCACGCGGAGGCGGCCCGGATACGCCACCATGGGCAGATGGACTCACTCACCCCGCGGCAACTGGCAGACCGCTACGTGCACCGCCTCGCTGAATTGAACCCGATCGTCAACACCGGCCTGGGCCTGTTCCCGCACGACGACGCTCTCCCGGACTTCTCCCCGGCCGGCCACCACGAGCGCACGACCCTGGCCAGTGAGACCCTCGCTGAACTGGACCGGATGGATTCCACCGGCTGGGACGACCTGGAACGGCGCTGCGCCACGCTCCTGCGGGAGCGTCTGGGTGTGATCATCGAGTCCCACGACGCCGGGGAGCACCTGCGGGAGATCCGGAACATCTTCGGTCCGCCGCAAGCGGTACGGCAGGTATTCTCCCTGATGCCCACCGGCACCGATGAGGACTGGGCGGTGATCGCCCGCCGGATGGCCAGGGTTCCCCGGGCCTACACCTCCTGGCAGGCGAGCCTGGATGAGGGCCGATCCCGCGGTCTGCTGGCCGCACCCCGCCAGGCGCTGGCCCTGGCGGACCTGATCGACCAGTGGGTGCAGACCGGGTGGTTCGCGGACTTCGTCTCCGCCGGTCCCGAGCACCTGCGTGCGGATCTGGATGATGCCGCCCGGGCCGCCGGCGAGGCCGCCGCCCACCTGGCTCAGTACCTGCGCACCACGTACGCGCCGGCAGCCGAGGGCACGCCCGACGCCGTCGGCGAGGAGCGCTACCGGCTGAACGCGCGCCGTGTGATGGGCGCCGACGTCGACCCGGCCGAGGCCTACGCCTGGGGCTGGGCGGAGTACCAGCAGATCGACGCCCAGATGCGCGAGCTGGCCGAGAGGATCCTGCCCGGCTCCACCCCGGTGGAGTGCATGCGGCACCTCGATGAACACGGCACGGTGATCCACGGCGAGGACGAGGTCCGCCGGCGCTTGCAGCAGATGATGGACGAGGCGATCACCGAACTCGACGGCAGGCACTTCGATATCGCCGAGCCGATCAGGCGCGTGGAGGCGATGATCGCTCCGGCCGGTTCCGCCGCGGCTCCCTACTACACCCGCCCGTCCCAGGATTTCGCCCGCCCGGGGCGTACCTGGCTACCGACGCTCGGCCGGGAGTCCTTCCCGATGTATGACCTGGTCAGCACCTGGTACCACGAGGGCGTACCGGGTCACCATCTGCAGTTGGCACAGTGGGCCTATATGGCGCCTCAGTTGTCCACATTCCAGACCTCGGTGGGCTCCTCGTCCGGCGTCACCGAGGGATGGGCGTTGTACTCCGAACGGTTGATGGACGAGTTGGGCTATCTCGATGACGAGGCGCGGATGGGGTATCTGGACGGCCAGATGATGCGAGCGATCCGGGTGGTCATCGACCTGGGGATGCACCTGGAACTGACGATCCCGGCCGACTCCCCGATCGCCCCGGGACAGACCTGGACGCCCGAACTCGCCGAACGATTCTTCGCCGCACACTCCGGACGCTCGAGGGACTTCATCTCCTCGGAGGTCGTGCGGTACCTGGGCTGGCCCGGTCAGGCGATCAGTTACAAACTCGGCGAACGGGCCTGGCTGGCCGGGCGGGAAGCCGCTCGGGCCGCCCACGCCGAGCGCGGCGAGGAGTTCGATCTGAAGTCCTGGCACATGAAGGCGCTGTCCCTGGGCGCCCTCGGCCTGGACGATCTGGAGGCCGAGCTCGCCCGGCTATGAGCCTCAGGCGGGGCGGACGCAGGACCCTGCCTCCAGCCGGAGTGCGGGTCAGGACGCTGCCACCGGAGCGGTGGCAGCGTCCAGGACACCCTCGAAGGCCGCCACCAGCCGCTCGACGGCCGCGGTGTCACCGGCGACCGCCACGGATTCGAGAGCGACGTTCTGATAGAGCACACCGGTCCAGGTTGAGGAATCCCCGGTCACAGTGGCCTGCGGGTTCGGGGCCGGGCCGCGTTCGATGGACAGTTCCTGCGCCCATCGGAGTCGATAGGCGTACGGCTCGGCGTTGCCGTCGACGCGAGTGTCGTTGAGGTGCAGGGCCAGGTCCAGGGGCGGATCCATGCGCATCCGAGGCGCCATCGTCAGCATCGACTGGACGGTGGCATCGGGTGTCAGCCCGCACCCGGCGACATCCCGTACCGGTGATTTCAGCGCCCACCACGCCAGGGACTCGAAGACGGGGCGTAGTTCGGCCGCCCAGTCGGTGATGGCGTAGGCGGCGACGCCCGCGGGGGCCGGAAGGGTGACCCGCTGCACCAGGCCGGAGCGTTCGAGTTCACGCAGCCTGGCGGTCAGGACTGCGGGTGTAATGCCCCGCAGGGTGGCTTGCAGTTCGGAGAAGCGCTTGGGGCCGAGCATGAGTTCGCGCAGTGCCGGGTAAGTCCACCGGTCGCCGATCAACTCCATGGCATGGGAGGTGGCACAGGCGTCGCCGTGGGCGGCATAGGTGCGCTTGATCGGCATGTCGTTCCTTCCGGGCTATCGACAACGACGTGTGACCTATGTTAAACATAGCGCGACGTCCGGACGAACAGCCCCGCAGCAGGGAGACTCCCATGACCAGTGCCATCGAGCAGTCCGGTCCAAGCAGCCACGGCGTGGTGGACTCCGCCGACGGAACTCCGATCGCATGGAGCCGTACCGGCGCCGGTCCCGATCTGGTCATGGTCCACTGCGTGGGCGTGTCACGGATGACGACCCCGCAACCGACCTTGCCGGACGCCCTGGCCGCACACTTCACCGTGTGGACCTATGACCGGCGCGGCACGGGTGAGAGCGGCAACAGCCGGCGGTACGACGTCCAGCGCGAGGTGGAGGACCTGACCGCCGTGATCGACCTGGCCGGCGGTCCGGCCACCGTCTACGGATTCTCCTCCGGCGCCACGCTCGCCCTCATTGCCGCCGAAGCCGGTGCGCCGATCGAGCGGCTCGCCCTGCTGGAGCCACCGCTGCTCGACGAACCTGATCCCGACCATCACTTCAGGTCCGAGGGCGAGCGCCGTCTCGCTCAGGGACCCGAGGTGCTGCACCAGTGGTTTCAGACCGAGGTCGTCGGCGTTCCCGAGGAGGTCCTGGCCGAACTGGGGCCGCCGTCGGAGGCGAACCTGAAGGACGCGCCGTCGCTGCTGCACGAGCTGACCTTCCTGCCCGGGACGCCGGCACGGCGGTTCGCGTCCGTGGCCCAGCCCACGTTGATCGTGGCCTCGAGCGCCACCGCACCCGAGATGTATGAGTACGCCAACGGGTTGGAGGAGGCGATGCCGCACGCGCAGGTGGAGATACTGCCGGGTGAGTGGCATGGCGTGGACGACACCACCCTGACCCGCTCGATCAGCCGGTTCGCCGGCGCTGCGAGGTAGATTCGCGCCCGCATCGCCCCCGGCACCGCAAAGAGCACCCGGCGGCACCGCAGGGCACGCGACGGCACCACACCGCAGCGGACCGCACCCTCGACGACGGCCACCGTCAACGGCGGATCTGCAACACTGCCGCGTCCACCGACGGCGGCACCACGAACGCTGCCCCGGGAAGATGTCGACCCACCCCGACCTTCCACTGCCGACCGCGTCCTTGCCTGGCGTGACACCTCGAGCGCGCCGGCACCGGCGGTCGCCGGCTCAGCCCGCGGGCCGCACCGCGCTGCAGGACCAGGTCCGCCGAACGCAGACCGCGAGCGGCGAGCAGCGTGCGCACAAGGTGGGTTGTCAGGGCGAACGGGGGATTCGCCACGACCCGGAAGGGACGGCCGGGCACGTAGAACTCGCGCAGGTCGGCTTGGACCACCCGAGCCCGGCCCGCGACCCGGGCACGCAGTTCCTCCACCCGCTCCGGGTGCAGTTCGATCGCGACCACCTCGGCGCCGGAGGCGATCAGCGGTAGCGTCAGCGCACCGTTGCCGGCGCCCAGGTCGAACACCAGGTCCCCGGCGCCGACCCCGGACTCGGCCACGATCCGCTGGGCCCAGTCAGGACGTAGCGGATGCCATCCCCACGCGCCGCGGCGCCCGTTCCCGGACACGACGCACCATCAAGAACATATTCATGGGCATCACGGTAGGAACGAAGCGTGCCGCAGCGCCACGTATTTTCCCGCCCGGGGCCGTGTGCGCCGCGTCGACCGCGGCTCAGCGCTCGGCGTCGCCGGCGATGAACGCCTCCACCATCGCCCGGCCGGCCTCGTCGTCGTACTGCTGCGGCGGGGACTTCATGAAGTACGCCGACGCCGAGGTGATCGGCCCCCCGATACCTCGGTCCAGGGCGATCTTGACCGCCCGGATCGCATCGATGATGATGCCCGCCGAGTTCGGGGAGTCCCACACCTCGAGTTTGTATTCCAGGTTCACCGGCACCTCACCGAAGGCGCGCCCCTCCAGGCGCACGTAGGCCCACTTGCGGTCATCGAGCCACTGCACGTAGTCCGATGGGCCGATGTGCACGTTCCGCTCACCGAGATCGTGACCCACGTTGGAGGTCACTGCCTGCGTCTTGGAGGTCTTCTTCGACTCCAGCCGGTCCCGCTCCAGCATGTTCTTGAAGTCCATGTTGCCGCCGATGTTGAGCTGGTAGGTGCGGTCCAGCACCACCCCGCGGTCCTCGAGGAGTTTGGCCAGCACCCGGTGCGTGATCGTGGCGCCGACCTGGGACTTGATGTCATCACCGACGATCGGCAGGCCGGCGCCGGCGAACTTGCTCGCCCAGTGCGGGTCGGAGGCGATGAACACCGGCAACGCGTTCACGAACGCCACCCCGGCCTCCAGCGCCGCCCGGGCGTAGTAGCGGGCCGCGTCCTCCGACCCCACCGGCAGGTAGCACACCAGCACATCGGCGCGTGCCTGCCGTAAGGCGGCCACCACGTCCACCGGTTCGGCGTCGGACTCCACGATCGTCTCGCGGTAGTACCGGCCAAGCCCGTCCAGGGTGTCCCCGCGTTGCACCGGCACGTTCAGCGGCGGCACATCGCAGAGCGAGATGGTGTTGTTCTCACTGGTGCCGATCGCCTCGGCCAGATCCATCCCGACCTTCTTGGCGTCGACGTCGAAGGCGGCCACGAACTCCACGTCCCGCACGTGGTAGTCGCCGAACTGGACGTGCATCAGGCCGGGCACGCTCTGGTCCGGATCGGCGTCGGCGTAGAAGTGCACGCCCTGGACCAGTGAGGCGGCACAGTTGCCCACACCGGCGATCGCTACCCGAACTGAACTCACTGTTGCTCCCTATGGTCGTGCCGGGCCCGAGGACCGGCGGTCGGCTCGCCTTGCAGGTTAATGCCAGATGTGGGCCCGGTCACGGTGGGCGGGCAGATCGTGTGAGCTGGCGGTGAAGACCGTCACGCTCCGCTGTCCAGCCAAGTCCGATCAGCGCATACTGGGTGAAGCCCTCGGCAGCGAGGGCTCGCCCGTGCGCGGGCGCAGGAGTTGAGGACGAGGAGTCGCCGGTGCCGCAGGAGCACGGCAGGGACGCAGGGCCCGCACGCCGCAGCGTGCACGAACGCGGCGCACGCCCGGCGACGTACCCGCAGCGCGTCCCGCCGGTGAACCAGCGACTGGCTGGTCAGCGCCCTGAAGGTCAGCAGCCGGCCGGAAAGCCCGCGTGGCGATCCACCGCAGGCTCTGCGGGCGCAGGGACGACGGCGATCGTCGGCGCGGCCGGGGGCGGTACCGCGCGGCGTGGTAGTTCCGTCAAGAGTGGCGCGAGCACCACCACCAAGGCACGGACCAGGGCGGCGACGACGAGCAAGAGTTCGGCTGGCTCCGGGGGCCGGGGCAGCGGCGGATCCGGTGGCGGCCCGGGCGGTGGTCGCGGCGGCGGCGGTTCCGGCAGCGGCAAGTCCGGCAACGGTCGGGGCAGCAGCGGTGGTGACGGAACGGGCGGGTTCTGGAACTATCCCCGCCGCGGAAAAGGGCCGGTGCTGCGCTGGTTGCCGGGCTGGCGGTTCCTGGTGGGTGCCTTCCTGACCCTGGTCGCCCTGGGCGTGGGCGTCTTCGTGGCCGCTTACCTGACCATCGACATCCCCGAACCCGAAGAGTTCGCGATGTCGGAGACCTCCACCGTCTTCTACGCCGACGGAGAGACCCCGATGGGCTCCTTCGCCGAGGTGGACCGCCAGATCATCGATCCTGCCACGCTGCCCGAGCACGTCGGTCAGGCGGTGGTGGCCTCGGAGGATCGACGGTTCTACTCCAACGTGGGCGTGGACCCCATGGGGATCCTGCGCGCGCTGTGGAACAATGTGCGCGGTAACCCCACCCAGGGTGGCTCCACCATTACCCAGCAGTACGTGGAGCGGTACTACGTGGGCCAGACCACCAGTTATGCGGGCAAGTTCCAGGAGGCGATCCTGGCCCTGAAGATCGACCGGGAGCAGTCCAAGGACGAGATTCTGGGCAACTACCTCAACACGATCTATTTCGGCCGGGGTGCCTATGGGATCGAGCGGGCCGCCCAGGAGTACTTCGACAAGCCCGCCGAGGAATTGACCGTGGAGGAGTCCGCCGTGCTGGCCGGCATCATCCCGGCACCCTCGCGCTGGGACCCGGACATCAATCCCGATCAGGCCCAGGAACGGTTCGGCCGCACCCTGCGGTACATGGTGGAGACGGGCTTCATCACCCAGGACGAGGCGGATGCGGCCGAGTTCCCCGAGGTGGCCGAAGCCGTACGCACCAACGTCTACGCCGGCCCGAACGGACACCTGCTGGCCATGGTGCGCGACGAACTGGTCGCGGCCGAGTTCACCGAGGCGGAGATCGACGGCGGCGGGATGCAGATCACCACCACCATCGATCAGACCATGCAGGACGCTGCGGTCGAGTCGGCCCAGGACCTGCCCGAGGACGCCCCGGAGGAGTTGCGGGTGGCCCTGAGTTCGGTGGACAACGAAACCGGTGCGATCCTGGCGTTGTACGGGGGCCGGGACTATCTGGAGGTCCAGCGCAACGCCGCCACCCAGGACACCGCCCAGGGCGGGTCCACGTTCAAGGTCTTCACCCTGTTGGCTGCCCTGGAGAACGACATCACGCTGGAACAGCGCTACCCCAGTTACTCCCCCATGGAGATCGACGGGTATGACGCCCCGGTGCGGAACTTCGACTCACCACGCAACCGCGGCAACATCGACCTGGTCCACGCCACCTACGACTCGGTGAACACCTATTACGTGCAGCTCAACCAGGAGGTGGGACCGGAACAGACGGTGGATATGGCCCACCGCCTCGGGCTTCCCGAAGACACCGCGGGCCTGGAGCCGGTGATCTCGAACGTGCTCGGGAGCGCCTCCCCGCGCAATATCGACATGGCCAGGGCCTTCGCCACCATCGCCTCAGGCGGTGAGCGTCACCAGAACTACATCGTGGCCGAAGCCACCGGCCCGCAGGGCAATGTGATCTACACCGGTGAAGGTTCCGCTGAACAGGTCGTCGACACCCAGGTCACCGCAGATGCCACCTACGCGATGAGCCAGGTGGTCGAGCGCGGTACCGGTTCCACCGCCAACCAGTTGGGCCGTCCCGCCGCAGGCAAGACCGGATCGTCCAACGACTACCGGTCCGCGTGGTTCGTGGGCTTCGTCCCGCAGATCACCACCGCGGTCTCGATGTACCAGGTGGGCGAGGACGGCTCGGAGGAGGCGATGGGCGGCTGGGGCGGCCAGAACGTGATCTCCGGCGGCAGTTTCCCCACCCAGATCTGGACCGACTTCATGACCGTGGCGGTGGCGGACCTGGACGTGGAGCAATTCCCCGAGCGCTCCCAGCCGGTCGCCCCGCCCGCTCCGCAGCCCACCCGGCAGCCCACCCAGGAGGAGACGCAGGAGCCCGAGGAGGAGGAGACCGAGGAGCCCGAGGAGGAGGAGCCTGAGGAGCCCGAGGAGGAGGAGACGGAGGAGCCCACGGACGAGCCCACCGAGGAGCCCACCGAGGAGCCCACCGAGGAACCCACGGAGGAGCCGACCGAGGAGCCCACCGACGACCCCGGCAACGGCAACGGCGGCAACGGCGGCAGTGGCGGCGGCAACGGCGGGGGCGACGGCGACGGCGATGGCGACACCGACGCGGAGGGCCTCTCGGTGCCCCCGTTGTTCGGCCGGGACAACGACTGACGCCGTGGCGAAAGCCCTCTGACGTCGCGGCACCTGCCCTGACCTCGGCGGATGCCGCTCGCGAACTCGAGACACCTGCCGCGTAGTCAGCGTTCAACACTTAGGTGAGGAATGCCACGCCCGCAGGGCCGCCGTCGTCGGCTATCCTCGGGGGTGGCCTCCGTGCGCCCTGCGCACGCCCGGGCCTTCGCATCACCCTCCTGTCACGGAGAGACCGTGACCGCCAAGTCCAGAGGAGGTGGGTTGAAAGCATGCGCAATTACGAAATGATGGTGATCCTCGACCCCGAGGTCGATGAACGCACCGTGGCTCCGTCGTTGGAGAAGTTCCTCAACGTCATCACCAGCGGTGGTGGCACCATCGAGAAGGTGGACATCTGGGGCCGGCGTCGCCTGGCCTTCGAGATCGACCGTCGTTCCGAGGGCATCTACGCCGTCATCGACATGATCGCCACCCCCGAGCTCGCTCAGGAGCTCGACCGCCAGCTCGGCCTGAACGAGTCCGTGCTGCGCACCAAGCTCATCCGCCCGGAGACGCGCAGCAAGCGCGCCGAGGACTAAGGAACGCCGCATGGCTGGAGAAACCGTCATCACCGTGGTCGGCAACCTGACCGCGGACCCTGAACTCCGGTTCACCCCCTCGGGTGCAGCCGTTGCCAACTTCACGGTCGCCTCGACCCCGCGGCAGTTCGACCGCCAGTCGAACGAGTGGAAGGACGGCGAGACGCTGTTCCTGCGCTGCTCGATCTGGCGCGAAGCCGCCGAGAACGTGGCCGAGTCCCTGACCAAGGGGATGCGCGTCATCGCCCAGGGCCGCCTCGTGCAGCGCTCCTTCGAGACCCGTGAGGGCGAGAAGCGCACCGTGGTGGAACTACAGGTCGACGAGGTCGGCCCGTCCATGCGGTACGCCACCGCGAAGGTCACCCGCGCCCAGCGTGGCGGCGGAGGTGGCGGTTACGGCGGCGGAGGCGGCGGTGGCTACGGCGGCGGTGGCGGAGGCCAGCAGAGTTCCGGCGGTGGCAACCAGCCCGACGATCCCTGGGCATCCGGCGGCTCCACCTTCGGTGACGAGCCCCCGTTCTGATACGAACCATTCATTCTCGCCGGGCCCGTGCCCGGCACCCGCACATCAAGGAGTACCCCCATGGCTAAGCAGCCGCCCCGCACCAAACCGGTGGTGAAGAAGAAAGCCAACCCGCTCAAGGCAGCCAAGCTCGAGAACGGGATCGACTACAAGGACACTGCGCTGCTGCGCAAGTTCATCTCCGACCGCGGCAAGATCCGGGCCCGCCGGGTCACCGGTGTCACCACCCAGGAGCAGCGCCAGATCGCTCGGGCCGTCAAGAACGCGCGCGAGATGGCCCTGCTGCCGTACTCGAGCTCGGCTCGCTGAGGCTGAGGAGAAGAAGACTATGGCGACCAAACTGATCCTCACCCATGAGGTGACCGGCCTGGGCGCACCAGGCGACGTGATCGAGGTCAAGGACGGGTACGCACGCAACTACCTGCTGCCCCGTGGACTGGCCACCGGCTGGACCAAGGGCGCCGAGCGCCAGATCGAACAGATCCGCCGGGCCCGCACCAAGCGAGAGATCGCGACCGTGGAGGACGCCCGCGCGGTGCGTGACGCACTGCAAGCCAAGACCGTGGTGGTCCCCGTTAACGCCGGCGCCGGCGGGCGCCTCTACGGCGCGGTGACCACCTCCGAGATCGCCGAGGCCATCTCGGCCGCCGGTGGTCCGAGCGTGGACAAGCGCAAGGTGGAGGTCGATCAGCCGATCAAGTCCTTGGGCGAGCACACCGTCCAGGTGCGCCTGCACGCCGATGTGTCCGCGACCGTGGAGGTCCACGTCGTTCCGGCGTCCTGACTCGCGCCAATCAAACGCGGCCAACGCGCAACCACCCGGCCCGGTGCCCCCTTGCGGGTGCCGGGCCGCGTGCTGTGCAGGCTGCGTTGGCGAACGAGCATCCTGCAGCCAGCGCCGTCCTCCTGGCCGGCCTCCTCCTCCTGGCCGCGTGCAGCAATGCCGTGGGGCAGTCCGAGGTCGAGGAGACCACGGGCACCAGCCTGGAGGGGCTGATCGGCGCCCCCATGTGGAGTGCCACGGTGACCTGGATGCCGAGATCGGTACCGAGATGACGTGCGTGGCTTCGCTGGAGGGGGAGCCTGATGAGTACGAGGTCTACCTGGTGGTCACCGAGGTGGACGACGGCACCGCCTACTTCGACATCGAGGTGGCCGAGCAGCCGATCGGCTGAGACCCCCACCGGCTGAGTTCCCCACCGGCTGAGCGCGACCCATCGGCCTGAGCCCCGGCGCCCCGCCGGCTCAGGCCGATTCGCGCACCAGGAGGCGGTGCGACACCTGCCGCGCGGTGCCTTCGGTTTCACCGGGGCCGGCCCTGCCGTCGAAGATCTCGATCGCCAGGTCCACCGCGTGCTCGGCCACCTCGTCGAGGTCCAGTGCCAGGGTGGTCAGTTCCGGAGAGACCACCGTGCCCAGGCTCAGCCCGTCGATTCCGGCGACCCGCACCTGGTCCGGCACCGCGACCCCGGCCCGGCGGAACCCCTTGAGCAACCCGCACGCGGTGAGGTCGTTGAAACCCAGCACCGCATCGGCCGCGGCGGCGCCGGACTGGATCTCGGGCACCAGTGCGGCTGCCACGCTGATCCCTCCGGTCAGGTCATCACCGCCGGAGCGGGTGGGGTCCCCACCGGCCCCGGGCTCCGGGTAGGTCAGCACCCGCACCGGCACCTGGTGCCGGGCCATCGCGGCGGTGAACTCCCGGGCCCGCGCGTTTCCGGACCCGGGCACCGCCATCACCGGGTGGCGCACCCCTGCCCCAGCCAGGTGGTCGGCCAGATCTGCCATCGCCGCGGCGGCATCGAAACGCACCACCGCATGGCCGGACCCCGCATCGCCGTCGATCACCACCAGTGGAAGCAGGTCACCCCGGTGGTCGTGCGGGATGGCACCCAGATAGCCGACGACGACGTCCGCCTGCTCACCGAGATCGGCGAGCAGTTGCTTCGGGCTGCTGGCGTGCCGGGAGTCGGCCAGCACCACGTTCCAGCCGCGCCGGGCCGCCGCCCCCACCACGGCCGAGGCCAGTTCTGGGTAATAGGGGTTGATCAGGCTGTGCACCACCAGGGCGATGGTGCGGCGCTGCCCGCTGACCAGGTCCCGGCCGAACCGCGAGGGCCGGTACCGCAACTCCCGGGCCACCTGCAGCACACGCTCCCGGGTGGCCGGGGCGATCTCGGCCATGTCGTTCATCGCCCGGGTCACCGTCTGGCGGGACACCCCGGCCGCAGCCGCCACATCGACGATCGTGACCCTGCCGCACGCGGCCATCGGCTCAGGCACCCGCGCGCGGAGCGCTTCCGCGCGACTCCCCGGCCCCCGCTCCCGGTCCCGGTGTGGGGCCGGAGCCTTCCTCCTCCTGGTCACGCAGGTCCAGCCAGGCCACGTCCTCGGCGCTCAGTTCCACCTGCAGCGCCAGCATCGAGGAGCGGAGTTCGGCCAGCGAGCGTGGGCCGATCAGGGCGAAGGTGGGGAAGGACTGGGCGAGCACGTAGGCCAGGGCGATCGCCGTCGTCGGGACGTCCCGTTCGGCGGCCATCTGCGACGCGCGGTGCAGCCGCTCGAAGTTATCCTCGGAGTAGTAGCAGCGCACCAGCTCGGCATCGGAACGATCCTGGGGATGCGCCCGGCCGGTGAAGAAGCCGCGCGCCTGCGCCGACCACGGCAACAGCGGGAACCGTTGTTCCTCGAGCCAGCGCCGGCTCTGCGGGTCGGACACGTGCTCGCATCCGGTCCAGGGCACATCGAGGGCACGGGCCAGGGAGAAGTGGTTGCTCAGGGCGGCGAAGCCCTGCATCTGGTGCTCCTGCGCCCAGGTGTTGGCCTCCTGCAGGCGCGCCAGTGACCAGTTCGAACCACCGAAGGAGCGGATCCGCCCGGCGCTGATCTGTTCGTCCAGGGCCTGGACGAACTCACCGACCGGTACCTGGGGGTTGTCCCGGTGCATCAGGTACAGGTCGGCGTGGTCGGTGCCCAGACGCTCCAGGGACTCGGTGAGCTGGCGCCCGATCGACTCCGGGTCGCAGTGCGGGGTGTGGGCGCCCTTGACGATGAGGCGGACCTGATCGCGCAGTCCCCGGTTGCGCAGCCACTGCCCGACCAGGCGTTCCTGCAGCCCGCCACCATAGATGTAGGCGGTGTCGAAGGTGGTGCCGCCGCTGGCGAAGAACGCATCGAACAGGGCCGAGGCGTGCGCAAGGTCGGGCTGGTTGTCGCAACCCAGCACCAGGCGGGAGAACTCGCCGGCACCCTCGATAGGTGCGCTCGGGATGCCCCCGGTGGTGGGGGCGCTGACCTCCCGCAGAGGCGGGATGTCGGCGGTGTCGGTCTCGAAGGGGTAGCGCAGCCCGAGTGCGGCCCGCCAGCGGTCCAGGCCCTGGGATAGTTCCAGGGAGTGGTCAAGGGGGAGTTCGGGCACCTCGCCGGCACCGGCCGCGGCGGCCCGGGCCAGCGCGTCGGCCTCCAGGGCGTAGGTGTGTGCCTCACCGGCGGTCACCACCTCCGGTTCGCTCCCGAGCAGGGCGATGGTGGCCGCGGCGTCACCGGGTTGCAGCAACCAGGGGTCGGTGATGGTCACGGTGCCGGCGGTGCCGTGCACCGCGATGGTGGAGGGGGTGTGCATCCGGATGCCGGTGCGGATGGTGGCGGTGAGGCCGCCGGTGAAGCCGAGCGTGGCCAGTGCCCACTCATCGACGCCCCCGCTCACCTGCCCGCCGGCGTCCAAACGTTCGGGGGCACCGCCGACCCCGCTCGCGCGGGCGACCGCCTGGGCGAAGGAGAAGGGGTACCCGCCCACGTCCAGGATGCCGCCACCGGCGACGGCCGGATCGAACAGCCGCCCGGTACCGCCGGCCCGGAAGGAGAAGGCTGCGTCCACGTGGTGGACCTCCCCCAGCGTGCCGTGGCGCACCAGGTCCAGCACGTGGGTGATCAGCGGGTGGAAGCGGTACATGTACGCCTCCAGCAGCACCTTCCCGCTACTGCGTGCCGCATCAACCACCGCCATCGCGGTGCCGTGGTTGGGTGCCAGCGGCTTCTCGCACAGCACGTGCTTGCCCGCCGCCAACGCCATCAGGGTCAGTTCCGCGTGTGTGGTGTGCACGGTGGAGACGTAGACGGCGTCCACCTCCGGGTCGGTGAGGACCTGCTCGTAGGTTCCAGCGCTGCTTGCCCCGAACTCCTCGGCGAAGGTCTGCGCCCGGCCGGCGTCGGTACTGCCGACGGCGGTCAGCCGCCCGTGCCGGCTGTGCGGGAGTTGGGAGGCGAACCGCCTCGCGATCCGGCCCGGTCCCAGGACCGCCCAACGGACTGTGGTGGGCATCTGTGCTCCGTTTCCTACTGCGTCGTGCATTTCCGTGAACGTTCACGGACCAGCGTAGACCCACCCGTCGCCACTCCGGAAGAGGCCAGGGTTCCCCTCGCAACGGCGCGCGGGCCGAGCGGCGCCTGCAGGCGCTCGCAGCACTCACGGTCGGTGCTGGGCCAGCACTCGACGACTACGGGGGCGGGCCGGTGCCGGGCCTACCCGCGTGCCGCCGTCGTCGGGTTGTTACGTCGCGCCCAGCACCATCCAGGCGGTGCCGCGAGCGCGGATCCCGGTGGTGATCGCCCGGGCCAGCATGAACGCGCCGGCGAAGGCGCTCCACAGCCAGATCAGGCCGGGCACGCCGGGGGGTGCGAAGTACCACACCAGCCCGAGCAACGGCAGGTAGGCCACCAGCGTGATCACACCGGCCCAGGCCAGGAAGCGTCCGTCGCCGGCGCCGATGAGCACGCCGTCGAGCACGAACACCCATCCGGCGATCGGCATCAGCACCCCGATCACCACCAGTCCCCAGGCGCCGGCCTGCTGCACCTGGGGGTCGGCGTTGAAGAGGGGCGTGATCAACCAGCCGGTCCCCGCGAAGACCAGACCGAGCACCGCCCCGGCGGCAGTGCCCCACTGCAGCGACCTGCGCATGATGCGCCGGACCGAATCCACGTCGCGCCGGCCCAGGCCGTGCCCGATCAGCGCCTGCGCGGCGATCGCGAGGGCGTCCAGGCCGAACGCGGCCAGGCCCCACATGGCGTTGACGATCTGGTGGGCGGCCATCGTGACCGCCCCGAGGTGAGTGGCCGCGGCGACGGTCAGCAGCACCGCGATGCGCAGCGTCAGGGTACGGACCAGCAGCGGCATCCCCGCGCGGGCGTTGGCCCGTATCCCGCCGAAAGCGGGTTTGACCGAGACCCCGTGCGCGCGGGCTCCGCGCACCACCACCACGGCCAGCACCACGCCCATCCCGATCTGGGTCAGGGCGGTGGCCAGGCCCGATCCCGCGATGCCAAGCCCCGCCCCGTGCACCAGGCCGATGGAGCCGATGGTGTTCACGATGGCCCCGGCGACGGCGACGACGAAGGGGGTGCGGGTGTCCTGCAACCCTCGCAGGGCGCCGGTGGCGGCCAGCACCACGAGCATGCCGGGGACGCCGGGCAGGGAGTAGCGCAGGTAGTCGATGGCGTGCGGGGCCACCGGGGCCGGGGCACCCATCAGGGTCACCACCCAGGGTGCGGTGACGAACCCGATGGTCATGGTGATCAGGCCGAGTGCGAGCGCCAGCCACATCCCGTCCATCCCCATGGCCAGTGCCTTGGGGGTGTTCCCGGCGCCCAGTTGGCGGGCCACCGCACCCGTGGTGGCGTAGGCGAGGAAGACGAAGATCGCCACCGCGGTGACCAGCAGCGTCGAGGCCAGGGTGAGGCCGGCGAGTTCGTTCACGCCCAGGCGGCCGACCACGGCGGAGTCGATCAGGACGAAGAGTGGCTCGGCGACCAGTGCGCCCAGCGCCGGCCAAGCCAGGGACAGGATGCGACGATCCAGTGCCCGGCCCCGGTCGGCGTGTTGGGCGGGCGTGTCGTCCACGGATCCTCCGACTTCTTTCCATACACAGCATCCACAGGAACTTTTCGTTGTGACGGCACGCTTCTGAGGTGTTATCCACACCTGTGTCCCCGCCCTGTGCACAACGAGGGGCCGCACTGTCCACACGGTGTCCACAGCCTAGATGGTCTTCGTGCACAGGGCGGGAACACCGGGGTTTGGCGTTCGGCCGGTGGGGCCCTAGCCTCGCGCTGGGTGGGTATCCAGGCGTCGCAGGGAAGACGGCGCCGGGGTCGTCGCCCGGGAAGACCGGGAGTGCACCCGGAAAGGCCGACGACGCCAGGCCGGGTCACATGGGCACCGCACCGGTGCGGCCCGACCCGTGTCAGTGGTCGGCTGTAGAACATGAGTACGGAATTTCAGCGAGGACGGCGAGGGGCACAGTGAGACGGAACCAGGGGGTGGGCCGATGAGCCTGGCAGAGTTGGCTCCCCCAGGGGAGTCCTTCGACAAGACCCCACCGCAGGACGTGGCGGCCGAACAGAGCGTGCTGGGCGGCATGCTGATGTCCAAGGACGCCATCGCGGACGTGCTGGAGGTGGTGCGGGGCACCGACTTCTACCGCCCGGCGCACGAGGCGATCTACGAGGCGATCCTGGACCTGTACGGCCGGGGCGAGCCGGCGGATGCGGTGACGGTCTCGGCGGAGTTGACCAAACGCGGTGAACTCGGCCGGATCGGCGGGGCGCCCTATCTGCACACGTTGCTGTCGTCGGTGCCCACGGCAGCGAATGCCGGGTACTACGCCCGGATCGTGCGGGAGCGCGCGGTGCTGCGCCGACTGGTGGACGCGGGCACCCGGATCGTGCAGTTGGGCTATGCCACCGATGGCGGGGACGTCGACGATCTGGTGAACACCGCCCAGGCCGAGGTCTACGCGGTCACCGAGCGTCGCACCAGCGAGGACTACGTCCCGCTGAAGGACATCATCAACGCCACCATGGAGGAGATCGACGCCGCCTCCCACCACGGGGACGGCATGGTGGGGGTGCCCACCGGCTTCGTCGACTTCGACGCCCTGACCAACGGCCTGCACGCCGGGCAGATGGTCGTGGTGGCGGCCAGGCCGGCTGTGGGAAAATCAACCCTGGGACTGGACTTCGCGCGCGCGGCCTCGATCAAGCACGGGATGACGTCGGTGATCTTCTCCCTGGAGATGAGCCGCAACGAGATCTCCATGCGGATGCTCTCGGCGGAGTCGCAGGTGCCGCTGAACAACATGCGCAAGGGCACGATGCGCGACGAAGACTGGACTCGACTGGCCCGCACGATGAGCCGGGTCTCCGATGCCCCGCTGTTCATCGACGACTCTCCGAACATGTCACTGATGGAGATCCGCGCGAAGTGTCGCCGGCTCAAGCAGCGACACGACCTCAAGCTCGTGGTGATCGACTACCTGCAGTTGATGAGTTCGGGTAAGCGGGTGGAGTCGCGCCAGCAGGAGGTCTCGGAGTTCTCGCGAGCGCTGAAGTTGCTGGCCAAGGAACTGGAGGTGCCGGTGATCGCGATCTCCCAGCTCAACCGTGGCTCGGAGCAGCGCACCGACAAGCGTCCCCAGATGAGCGACCTTCGCGAATCGGGCAGTATCGAACAGGACGCCGACGTCGTGATTCTGCTGCACCGCGATGACATGTACGAGAAGGAGTCCCCTCGCGCCGGTGAGGCGGACATGATTGTGGCCAAGCACCGTAACGGCCCCACCGACACCATCGTGGTGGCCTTCCAGGGCCACTACACGCGCTTCGTCGACATGGCGCAGTGACCGTGCCGTCGCGATTGTCGAGAGATGCCGCGACGCCGGCACATCTACCCCGACCCGCACAGGGAGATGCCGCAGTTCTGGTCTCGAAGCCCTTGGGGCCCTCCTCGATCTGAGGCATGTGGTGGTAGGCGGCGACGAGTGCGTAGGGCCGGCGTAGGGCGTCTGAGTGCAGTTGGACCACACCGATCACCGACGAGGTCTGCTTGACCACCCTGCAGGATCCACTGAGGTCCGCCGGCGGCACGTACTACCATCGAGGGTGAGAGGCTCGGTGGAGGACTTGAGCGCAACTCTGGTGACGGCAGCGCGGACGGCGTACCAGCGCCGTGACTGGCATGCTGCCTTTGAAGGCTTCACCAAGGCAGAGGCTCAGGAGGACCTGGCCGCCGAAGACACGTTCCTACTCGCGGACGCAGCCTGGTGGCTCGGTGAGGTCGAGGAATCCTTGGCGGCCGCAGAACGCGCCTATCGCCGCTACCTCGAGGGCGACCTACCCGCGCGGGCTGCGATGGCCGCGATTCACATCGCGGTCGACCTGTTGCTCCGCGGCGACACGGTGCTGGGCTCCGGATGGCTGAGTCGCGCCCAGCGGCTGCTCGACGATCACCCCGACTGCGCCGAGCGTGGCTACCTGATGTACATCCTCGAGGTGGAGGCAGGTCTGGGCGGGCCGGTCGGCGATGACGTGGTGGCGAGCGCGGCCGGCGTAGCGGATCTCGGCCGGCGACACAACGACGCCAACCTGGTGGCCCTGAGCATCGTTGGGCACGGACGAGCGCTGGTCAAGCAGGGCCGCACCACCGAGGGGCTCTCGCTTCTGGACGAGGCAATGGTCGCGGTGCTCACCGAGGATCTTCATCCGACGTGGGCGGGAAACATCTATTGCCACCTGATGGCTGCCTGCCACGAACTGGGAGACGTGCGCCGGCTGGTTTCCTGGACCGGCGCCACCACGCAGTGGCTCGACAGCCTGCCCGCGGCCGTGCTGTTCACCGGGATCTGCCGGGTGCACCGCTCCCAAGTCCTGCAGGCCAGTGGCGGATGGTCTGAGGCCGAAACGGAGGCCGCCAAGGTGTGCGCGGATCTGGAGCACCTGCACGTCGCGAGCGCCGCCGAAGCGCACTACCAGGTCGCCGAACTGCGGCGGCTGCGCGGGGAGTACGACGACGCAGACGTTGCCTATGAGCAGGCCCGCGCCCGGGGTCGCGATCCCCAGCCCGGCCTGGCTCTGCTCCAATGCGCGCGCGGCCAGCACGATGCAGCCCTGGCCGGCCTCACCATCGCCGTCGGGTCCGCCGTGGACGCGCTGCGGCGTCTGCCGCTGCGGGTCGCCCAGGGCGAGGTCGCGCTGGCCGCCGGTGAGGTGCAGGTCGCGGAGCAGGCAGCCACGGATGTGGCCGGCATCGCGGCTCGTTACGCCACCTCGGGGTTCACTGCCACCGCACACGCCACCCGTGGCGCGGTGTACCTGGCCCAGGACCGCCTGGAGGAGGCGGTGAGCGAGTTGCGCGAAGCGCACCGGCTGTGGAGCGAACTCGGTGTGCCGTATGAGTTGGCCCGGGTGCAGGCCCTGCTCGGGCGTGCCTGTCAGGCCCTGGGAGACCTCGACGGCGCCCGCCGGGAACGTGCGGCGGCGCAGCGGGTGTTCGCCGAACTCGGCGCAGTCGGTGACCTCGAGCAGGTGACGGCCCTCGATGGGACGAGCCGAGGCGCCGGCAAACTCACGCCGCGCGAGGTGGAGGTACTGGCCGTGGTCGCCCTGGGGGGCACCAACCGGGAGGTCGCGGCGGAGCTGTTCATCAGCAGGAAGACCGTGGCCCGGCACCTGTCCAGCATCTTCGCCAAACTTGGCTGCTCCTCCCGCACAGCGGCCACCGCCTACGCCTTCGAGCAGGGCCTCGTGCCGCGCTCACCGCGCTGAACGCCCGACCGCGTCCTGACCGCCAGACCGTGTCCTGACGGCACTGACTGCGCGCCTACCCGGCGCCGTCCGGCGCTGACCGGGTGACCTCGCCGGTGCTGTGGGTCAGATGACCCATGACAGGTGCGAGGTTGGGCAATCGGCCCGATGCGCGTCGTCGATGTCGACTCCTAGCGTGAGGCAATCGGTCACGAGAAGGGACTCCTCATGTTGGATCTGCGGCAACGACTCCGGGGCGAGGTCATCGACGCCGATGACGCTCGCTATGACATCACCCGCGCCCTCTACAACGGCATGATTGACAAGAAACCCCGCATGATCATCCGCTGCACCAGTGCCGCGGACGTGATCAACGCCGTTGCCTACGGGCGCGAGACCGGGTTGCCGATCGCCATCCGCGGCGGCGGGCACAACGGTGCCGGCTTCGCCAGTTGCGACGACGGCCTGATGATCGACCTCTCGCCGATGAAAGGGGTGCGGGTCGACCCGGCGACCCGCACCGTGACGGCCGAACCCGGGTGCACGCAGGGCGACGTCGACCAGGCCACCCATCCGTTCGGGCTGGCCGTGCCCGCCGGCATCGTCTCCTCGACCGGGGTCGGCGGTCTGACCCTCGGCGGTGGGCACGGGTACCTCACCCGCCAGCACGGGCTCACCATCGACAACCTGCTCGAGGTCGACGTCGTCCTCGCCGACGGCCGATTGGTGACCGCCAACCCCGGGGAGCACCCGGATCTGTTCTGGGCGGTTCGCGGTGGTGGCGGGAACTTCGGGGTGGTGACCAGGTTCCTCTTCCGCGCACACCCGGTGGACACCGTGTTCGCAGGGCCGATCTTCTTCGACATCGCCCACGCCCGGGAGGTGATGGCCTGGTACCGCGACTTCCTGCCCAGGGCCGCACCCCGGTTCTCCCCCTTCCTGGGACTCAAGCGGGTGCCGTCGGTGCCGCCGTTCCCGACGGAGATCCGGGGAAGGCAGTCATGCGTCCTGGTGTGCTGCTACGACGGGCCGGAGGACGAGGCTCGTGAGGCGATGCGCCCGATCCGTGACGAACTGCCCACGCCGTTGCTGGACGGCTGCACCCAGATGCCCTACCCGGCGCTGCAGTCCATGTTCGACCCGCTGCTCCCGCCCGGACTTCAGTGGTACTGGAAGGGCGATGTGGTCAAGGAATTGCCCGACGCCGCGATCGATGCCCACTTGGAGCACTCCGCCCGGGCACCGGGTGAGAAGTCCCTGATGCACCTGTACCCCATCGACGGGGCGGTGCACGACGTCGATCCCGCCGACACCGCGTGGCGATTCCGGGATGCCACCTGGTCCATGGTCATCGCTGCCATCGACCCGGATCCCCGGCTCGCGGAGCCACTGACCCGCTGGGCCCGCGCGTACTGGGAGGCGATCCACCCGTTCACCGTCGGCGGGGCGTACGTGAACTTCATGATGGATGAGGGTCCGGATCGGGTGCGCGCCACCTACGGCGACAACTACGGCCGGCTCCTGCAGGTCAAGTCCGCCTACGACCCGAGCAACCTGTTCCATGTCAACCAGAACATCCAGGGGTGAGGGTCATGCCGAGCAGAATCGACTCGATCGAAGCCGCTCCAGGAGGCCCGGCCTCCGCGCGTGCCGCACCGTCGGGAGTTGCAACGGCGTCGACCCCGGACTCCGACCGGCTGCAAGCGTTCATCGAACGCTACGGCGCCGACCAGGCCGCCACGATGCACGCCGCCACCGTGGTGCTGGGCGACCGGCTCGGGCTCTATGCCGCACTCGCTGCCCATGGTCCCTGCCCACCCGAAGACCTTGCGGAGGTGACCGGCTGCCACCCGCGGCTGCTGCGGGAGTGGCTCAACGCCCAGGTGGCCAGCGGGTACACCGAGCATGACCCCGCCGGCGGTACCTACTGGCTGACCCCTGAACAGGCGGCGTGCCTGGCGGATCCGGCCAGCCCGACCTACCTGATCGGTGGAATGCTCGCGGCCAGTTCCAACCACAAGGACGTCGACGCCCTCGCCCGCGCCTTCACCTCCGGCGGCGGCCTCGGGTGGGGCGGGCACCACCCCGACCTGTACGTGGGCACACAGCGTCTCTTCGGGCCGGTCTATCGCGCCAACCTGGTGCCCCATTGGATCCCCGCCCTGGAGGGCATGCAGGCCCGGCTCGAGTCCGGGGCGCGAGTGGTCGACGTCGGATGCGGTCATGGCGAGGCCCTGATCCGGCTGGCCGAGGCCTACCCGGCCTCTCGGTTCGCCGGATTCGACAATCACGTCGCCTCGATCGAGGCCGCACGCACCGCGGCAGCCGAGGCCGGGGTCAGCGACCGCGTCACCTTCGAGGTGGCCACCGCGGAGGACTTCCCCGGCCGCGACTACGACCTGGTCTGCGTCTTCAATGCCTTGCACGAGTGGGGCGATCCAGTCGGCGCGGCGCGGCACATCCGTCGCGCCCTCGCACCGTCTGGGACGTGGATGTTCACCGAACCGCGAGCCGACGACGACCCGGCCGAGAGCGTGCGGGCGCGCACCTTCTACTCCGTCTCCACCATGGTGTGCACTCCGAGCGCGCTCGCCCAGGGCGCCGAGGCGGCCCTGGGCGCCCAAGCGGGGCAGGCGAAACTTGAGCAGGTGGCCGGTCAAGCCGGGTTCACCCGGTTCCGGCGGGCGGCCCAGACCCCGATGTTCATGGTCCTGGAAGCCCGGCCCTGAGGTGGTGGCCGTGACCCGGGACGTGGACACCGCCCCTCGCACTGCTGAGCGGGATGTGGCGCGATTGGTTCCGCTCGTGGCCGCCGCGATGACCTCGCAGTCACTGTTAGTGGTGCTGACTCCCTCGCTCGTGGCTGTCGCGACCGACCTCGGTGTCGAGGTCGCGGCGGCCGGACAGGCCAGGTCCCTCACCGGCGCAGTCGCTCTTGCAGGAGCCCTAGCCCTGCTGGTCTCGGTCTCGTCCTTCGGGGTGCGACGTCTAGCCGTGGCCGGTGCGTTTCTCGTTCTTGCCGCCAGCGCGTCGGTGGCCACGGCGACCGGCCCGATCCACTACCTGGTCGCCCATGTGCCGGTGGGACTGGCGATCGCCACCCTGCTTACCGCGGGATTCGCCGGACTCGGCGGCTTCACCGGAGGCAGTCGGGCGTGGGCCGCCGGTTGGGTGACCGCAGCCCACGGGTTTGCCTGGGTGATCGGGGGCCCGATCAGCGGTGCCTTGACCGAGCACATCTCCTGGCGGGCCACCCACGTGTTTCCCGCGATCCTGGCCCTCGGTGTCCTCACGCTCGCCGGGCGCTTCGCCGGCCCGGCGGGCACCGTGAGTCGCGGTGGGTTGGCCAACATGCCACGGCCCGCCTACCGCTGGGTCGTGGCGGAGACCTTGGCGTACATGGGATGGGCGGGTGTCCTGACGTACGTGGGGGCGCTGTTCGTGGTGGGACTGGGGACCACCGAAGGGCTGACCGGATGGGTGCTGTCCGCCGGGGCAGTGAGCTTCGTCATCGCCTCGGTCCTGGGTGGCCGACTCGCCGCGGCCGGAGACCTGCGGGTCACGGTGTACGTCCTGTCCGGACTGCTGGCCGTTGCCGTCGCCGGGGTTCTCGGCACCGCTCTCCTCGATGGCGACGCGCGCCCGCGGTGGCTGGTCGGTGCGGTGGCCTACGCGATGGCCAACGCCATCGCGGGCGCCCGGATCGCCACGACGAACGTGCTGGGTATGGCTCAGCACCCGGAGCGGCCGGAACTGATGATGACAGCGCTCGCCGGTGCCATCCAGGCGGGCTACCTGCTGGGAGCTGTGCTGTCCGGCCTCGCCCTTGCCGTCGGAGACTGGGCCGTGTCGGGCCTGGTGCTCGCACTGGTGATCGCGGCCTCGGCGGTGCTGACCGCTCTGAGGCCGAGCCCTCATCGGAACGAACCATAGTCGCGTGAGGGCTCGCCGCCGGCGCCATGATCCAGGCAGTGGCGGGCACGGTGCAGTGACCCATCGACTCGGCTTGCGCTGGGGCTAGGCAACGGCCTGCCACTTCACCGGTAGGACCACCAGCGCACCCCGGTCACACCAGACGTGCGCGCTTGTGTGGTCAGCGAGGCGCAGCGGGTGGATCGGTGGTGTGTCGTTCCGCCTCGGCGATGTCCTTGATCGCCGCGAGGGTGCGCGGGATGCCTTGGTGTGCGGCGCGGGTGCGTTCCTCGATCTGGGACGGCGCCTCCGCGCCATACCGCCTTGCGAACATCTCCAGCCCGGCTGGCAGGAATTCCCAGTGCTCGGTGACCTCGGTCCCGCCGTCGACGGGTCGCAGCGCGTAGCCCCACCGAACGTAGCCGTCGCCTACCTCCCAGGCGAACGCCCGGCCTGGCTCCGCCGCGACCACCGTTGACCGTGTCTGCCAGGAGCGCTGCGGTGTCTCATTGAAACCGGTGAACTGCGCGCCGACGCCGGTGTTGTCGGGGTCTTCCCACTCACAGCGACGGCAGATCGGGCTCCATTCACCCGTGCGGGTGACGTCGCTGACCAGGGCATAGATGGACTCCGGTGAAGCGGCGACGGTGATCGACTCGGCGTAGCTTCGCTGCATAGCCTCCATCATCTCGTATGCGCATCGCCGCTGGGGGACGGGTGAGGCCCTACGCACTCAGGGCTCGGGTTGACTCCCCTGGCCGAGCGGGTCTGAGTCAGCTCTCGCCCGGTTGGTTCAGGAACCAGCGATGACCGAACGGGTCGATGAAGACCGCTACCCGCCCGGCGGGCGGACTGTCCTCGGGGCCGCGCGTCATCGATGTCCCGGTCGCGACGACGCGGGCGGCGGCCGCGTCGACGTCGGTGACCGTGAGATGCAGCGACACCGCCGACCCGCGGGTCGGGTCGGGGGCGGCTACCCCAGCGGAGTCGAACAGGTTCTCTCCTGAGGAGAGGATCAGTACATGTCCCCGAAACGACGGAAGGTCAGCCCGCAGTTCAAGGCCGAGGCTGTGCAGATAGTGCTGCCCTGACGTCGTTACTGGCCGAGCAGGTCCAGTTGACGCGCGCCGGTCCATGGGCAGGACCGGAGTGTGCTGGGACAATACCGGTTCGCCACCCGGGCTCGGGCCCGGTTTGCCATCGCGGGATACATAGAGGTCGACCAACTTCCGCAAAGTTTCGAACCCGTCGTCTGCAATCTGTCGGCTGCGCCATCTGCATAATGTCGACTAGATGTACCCAGCCAGGACGTTGGTGACACTCGGCTGATCGGGGGTAGGCCGCCGAGTGCGCTGTGGCGGCGTTCAGTGTTGTAGGTGTGCAGCCAGGGCGCAAGGGCGTTGCGGCGGGCCTGGTTGCTGGTGAAGAGGTGGCGGTAGGCCCACTCGGTCTGCAGGGTGCGGTTGAACCGCTCCACCTTGCCGTTTTGCCAGGGGCAGTGGGGTCGGATGAACTTCTGCACCGCCCCGAGGTCAGCGACCGCGTCGATGAAGGCACGGCCGTGGCGGTAGGCGAAGGCGTTGTCAGTCATCACCCGCTCGATCCCCACGATGCCCATGGCGGCGAAGTAGTCTGCCGCCCGGGCCAGGAAAGCGGCGCAGGTGGTGGCTTTCTCATCGTCGTGGATCTCGGAGTAGGCCAGGCGGGTGTGGTCATCGACCATGGAGTGGACATAGTCATAGCCGATGCGCCGGGTCTTGTCCTTGGTCTTGTTCGCAGCGGCTCGCCCGTGGGCGCGCCAGCCGCCACCGTGGGGGATCTTGCCCAGTTTCTTCACATCCACGTGGACCAGCTCCCCGGGCCGGTCGCGCTCATATCGGGTCGCGGTGGCCTTGGAGGCGCGGATCTGCTCACCGGTCATCGGGTCCAACTCCCGCAGGTAGGGCACCTGCGCCCGGCGCAGCACCCTGGCCACGGTACGGGCCGGCACGCCCAGTTCGGCGCCGATCCAGTCTGGCCCGCGACGGTACTTGCCTCGACAGGCCAGGATCTGCTCGGCCACCCGGGCCGGGATTGCTCGTGGGCTGTGATGGGGGCGGCTGGAGCGCTCGGCCAGACCATCTGGGCCGTAGGCGTCGTAGCGCTTGAGCCAGCGGTGGGCACACTGACGAGAGATCCCCATCGCCTTGGCAGCATGGGCCACCGCCCACCCTTCCTCGCGCACTCGCTGGACCACCAACCGGCGGCCGTGGACGGTCAGGCGGGCATTACGGTGGGACATGAGGACCTCCGGGAAGTAGATGTGGACTGTCGACAAGCCACACCTCACCCGGAGGTCCTCCTCACGTCAACGAACCAAGCCGGCGAGTGTCACCAACGTCCTGGCTGGGTACA